>CAKZXL010000202.1 GCA_937883885.1 uncultured Aquincola sp.
GGCGTGCCGGGCGGCTGGATCCAGCACATGCTGCGCTTGGCCTCCATCTCGCCCCAGGTGATGCTGAGGTCGGGCAGGTACTGCCACACATAGCCGCCGCGGTACGACACGGTCTGGTCCATGTACACCGCGGCGCGCTTCATCGCGTCGCGGGCCTGGGCCACGGCATCGGTGCCGCCGCCGGTACCTGGCTCGGGGTTGGCGGGCGTGGTGTCGTCATCGCTGCCGCCACAGGCGGCCAGGGCCACCGGCGCCAGGCTGGACAGGACAAAGCTGCGTCGCTTGAGCATGGTCGTCTCCTTGTTGTCGTAAGTCATCGTACAAGTCGACGCCCCATCACCCACCGGCAAAAATCCGCTGCAAAAGAGCAGCTCGGGCGTGCCATCGCGCCACCGCGCGCACCTGCGTGCGCGCGCGTTCATCTATCCGTACAGCTGGTCACACACCGGCCCAAGCCCCTCAGCGCCCGAGGGAAAACACCCGCTTGGCGCTGCGCCCCGGCTTCACCCGGGGCGTGCGCGACGTCTTACGGGGCGGGAGGTTCCGCGCCGCCGGGTAAACCCTGTGGACAGTACGTAGCCGGTCATCGACCATTGCCGCTGTTGTATGACAACTGACAACCGCTCATGACCTCTGCCCCGGTGGCCACCACGCCCCTGCGCTTCAAGCGCCTGCTGCTCACCGGCGCCGCCGGCGGCTTGGGGCGCGAACTGCGCCAGCGCCTGCCCCACTACTGCGACACGCTGCGCCTCTCGGACATCGCCGACCTGGGCAGCGCCGGCCCGCGCGAGGAAGTGGTGCCCGCCCGCCTTGAAGACGCGCCCGCGGTGCTGCAGCTGCTCGAAGGCGTGGACGCGGTGGTGCACCTGGGCGGCGTGTCGACCGAGCAGCCGTGGGAGCCCATCCTGCAGGCCAACATCGTGGGGCTCTACAACCTGTACGAAGCGGCACGCAAGCAAGGCGTCAAGCGCGTGCTGTTTGCCAGCAGCAACCACGTCACCGGCTTTTACCGGCAAGACGAAGTGATCGACGCCCGCGACCCGATGCGGCCCGACGGCCTCTACGGCCTGAGCAAGGCCTTCGGCGAAAGCCTGTCGCGCTTTTACTGGGACCGCTACGGCATCCAGACCGTGTGCCTGCGCATCGGCTCCAGCTTTCCCGAGCCGCGCAACCGCCGCATGCTGGCCACCTGGATGAGCTACGACGACCTGGAGCGCCTGGTGGTGGCCGCGCTCACCGCACCGGTGGTGGGCCACAGCATCATCTTCGGCATCAGCGACAACCACACGCGCTTCTACGACAACACCTACGGCGCCCACATCGGCTACCGCCCGCAAGACAGCTCCGAGCCCTTCCGCGCCAAGGTGGAAGCCGCCGAGCCGGTACTGGACATGAACGACCCGGCCAACGTCTACCAGGGTGGCCCCTTCGTGCGCACGGGGCCGTTCGAATGAAGCCGGTGTCCGAGCTGCGCGACGAGGTGGGCGAAAGCCCGGTCTGGTCGCCCGAAGAACAGGCCCTGTGGTGGGTGGACATCGAAGGCCGCTGGCTGCGCCGCTACCACCCCGCCACCGACCGCACGCAAAGCTGGGCCACGCCCGAGCGCACCGGCTGCATCGCACTGCATGCGCAGGGCGGCCTGCTGGCCGCGATGGAAACCGGCCTGTGGCGCCTGCAGCCGCAGGACGACGGCCAGCTGGACAGCGCCCGCATCGCCGTGGTGGCACACGCCCGCGACAACATGCGCTTCAACGATGGCCGCACCGACCGCCAGGGCCGCTTCTGGGCCGGCACCATGGTGCGCGACATGGGCCTGGCCAGCGATGCCGGCGCGCTGTACCGTTGGGACGAGCGCGGCATGGTGAAGGTGCTGGACGGCTTCATCACGCCCAACGGCCTGGGCTTCAGCCCCGACGGCCGCACCATGTACCTCAGCGATTCGCACCCCAGCGTGCAGAAGGTCTGGGCCTTCGACCTCGACGACCAAGGCACGCCGCGCAACCGCCGGCTGTTCGTCGATTTCAACGACCACCCCGGCCGCCCCGACGGTGCCGCGGTGGACGCCGAAGGCGGCTACTGGATCTGCGCCAACGACGCCGGCCTGGTGCACCGCTTCACGCCCGATGGCCGGCTGGACCGCTCCATCGCCGTGCCGGTGGCCAAGCCCGCGATGTGCGCCTTCGGCGGCGCGGCGCTGGACAGCCTCTTCGTCACCTCGATACGCCCCGCTTCACCGCCGCCCGAGCAGGCCGCGCTGGCCGGCGCCTTGTTCATCGGCAGCCCCGGCGCGCGCGGGCTGCCTGACACCCCGTGCAGGGCCTGAAGAAGCCCGCCGACCCCACCCTTGCATCACCCCAGGAGACTCACCGTGCGTAAACCCCTGCTGCTGGCCGCGCTCATCGCCGCCGCCTTCACCGCCCCTGCCGTGCAGGCCGTCGAATTCCGCTCGGCCGACGTGCACAACAGCGACGACTACCCCACCGTGGCCGCGGTGCGCCACATGAGCGACGTGCTCAACAAGCAGAGCAACGGCAAGTACAAGATCAAGGTCTTCAACAAGAGCGCGCTGGGCACCGAGAAGGAAACCATCGACCAGGTCAAGATCGGCGCGCTGGAACTCAACCGCGTGAACATCAGCGCGCTGAACTCCATCTGCCCGAAGACGCTGGTGCCCACCATGCCCTTCCTGTTCGACTCGATCGAACACATGCGCAAGACGCTGGACGGCCCCATCGGTGAAGAGATCCTCAAGGGCTGCGAAGCCGAAGGCATGGTCGGCCTGGCCTTCTACGACAGCGGCGCGCGCAGCATCTACAGCAAGAAGCCCATCAAGACCGTGGCCGATGCCAAGGGCCTGAAGATCCGCGTGCAGCAGTCCGACCTGTGGGTGTCGCTGATCAACGCGATGGGCGCCAACGCCACGCCGATTCCCATCGGCGAGGTGTACACGGGCCTCAAGACCGGCCTGATCGACGCCGCCGAGAACAACATCCCGTCGTACGAAGGGTTCAAGCACTACGAGGCGGTGAAGTTCTATTCGCGCACCGAGCACTCGATGGCGCCGGAGATGCTGGTGATGTCGAAGGTGGTGTTCGACAAGCTGCCCAAGGCCGAGCAGGACATGTTCCGTGCCGCCGCCAAGGAGTCGGTGAGCTTCCAGCGCCAGAAGTGGGACGAGCAGGAAGCCAAGTCGCTGGCCACCGTCAAGGCCGGCGGCGCCACCATCGTCGACGGTGTGGACAAGGCCTCCTTCCAGGCCGTGATGGCCCCGGTGTACGCCAAGTTCATCACCACGCCCGACCTGAAGCGCCTGGTCAAGGCCGTGCAGGACAACAAGTAAGCCAACCCGCCCCATCGCGACAGCAGCATGAACACCGCCCTGCCCACGGGCGCCGGCACGGTCTCCTCGACCATGCACGGCGCCTCCACCACCGCCGTGGCCGCCCCGGTGGCCCCGGCCACCGACCCTGAAGGCGCGCCGCGCCCGCAGGCCGACCACGCCTTCAACCGCCTGTGCGCCTGGCTGTCCAAGGCCAGCCTGATCGGGGCGGTGATCATGCTGATCGCCATCATCCTGTGCGTGCAGTACCAGGTGGTGGGCCGCTATGTGTTCAACGACACGCCCACCTGGGCCGAAGGCCTGGCGCTGCAGCTGGTGCTGTACGTCACCGCGCTGGGCGTGGCGGTGGGCGTGCGCGATGCGGGCCACATCGGCCTGGAGTCGCTGGTCTCGCTGCTGCCCGATGGCGTGCGCCTGAAGATCGAGATCCTGATCCATGCGCTGGTGGCCCTGTTCGGCGCCATCATGTGCTGGAGCGGCTGGACCTGGACGGTGCTCAAGTGGACCGACATCAAGCCCATGATGGGCGTGCCGGTGGGCCTGGACTACCTGGCGCTGGTGGTGGCCGGCGCCCTCATCGTTCTCTTCTCGATCGAGCACATGCTGGCCCTCATCGCCGGCGAAGACGTGCAGTCGGCCTGGTACTGAAA
>CAKZXL010000203.1 GCA_937883885.1 uncultured Aquincola sp.
ATGGCCGCTCAACGAGAACGACGCGCGCCCGGCTTCTGGCCGCTGGCCATCCTGTTCGTGCTGTTCGTGCTGTTCCTATACGGGCCGATGCTGGCCATCTTCGTGCTCAGCTTCCAGGGCCCCGAAGGCGGCCTCACCTTTCCGATGCGGGGCTGGTCGCTGCACTGGTTCCATACGCTGTGGGAAGGCATCGGCGTCATCGACATCAGCGCCGCCTTCCGCCGCTCGCTGTTGCTGGGCGCGGTGGTGATGGTGCTGACGGTGGCGCTGTCGCTGCTGGCGGGCCTGGCCTACCGCAAGAAGCTGCCGGGCGGCACGCCGCTGTTCTATGCGGTGGTGGCCAGCCTGATCATGCCGTCCATCATCGTGTCGCTGGGCATCGGGCTGCTGTTCCGGCTGCTGGACGGCGGCATCAAGCAGCTGCTGGAAGCCTGGGCGCCCAGCCTGCTGGAAACCTATGCCACCGCGCTGGGCATGTTCACCTCGGGCCTGGGCGCGCAGCTCACCTGGACGCTGCCGTTCGGCCTGCTCATCATGTTCGCCATCTTCAACCGCTTCAACCCGGCCTACGAAGAAGCGGCGCGCGACCTGGGCGCCACGCCGTGGCAGCGCTTCGTGCATGTGGTGCTGCCGCTGATCGGGCCCAGCCTGGTGGGCGTGGGGATGTTCGGCTTCACCCTCAGCTGGGACGAGATCGCCCGCAGCTCGCAGGCGATGGGCGACCTCAACACCTTGCCGCTGGAGCTGCAGGGGCTGACCACCACCGTCACCACGCCGGTGATCTATGCGCTGGGCACCGTCACCACGGTGGTGTCGTTCGCGGTGATGGCGGTGACGCTGACCGTGGTGCTGCTGTGGCAAAAGCGCCGCCGCGCATGACGCGGCCGGCCGAGGCAGTTGCGGCCCCCGACGCTCCCCACGCTGCGCCGTCCACCCAGCGCATCTACGACGCCATCTACGGCGCCATCCTGGAGCACCGGCTGGCGCCGGGCACCCGGCTGCGCGAAGAAGAGCTGGCCGATTCCTTCGCGGTCAGCCGCACCGTGGTGCGCCAGGCGCTGCACCGGCTGGCGCAAGACCGCGTGGTGGAGCTGCAGCACCACCGCGGCGCCACCGTGCCGCAGCCCGGGCCGTCAGAGGCCGCGCATGTGTTCGATGCCCGCCGCGTGGTGGAGTGCGAGGTGGCGCGCCGCCTGGCGGGCCAGTTGGCGCCCGCCGCGCTGGAGCGGCTGGCTGCGGTGGTCGAGGCCGAGACGGCGGCCTACGCCCGCGGCGATCGCTCGGCGGCCATCCGCCATTCCGGCGAGTTCCACCGTGAGCTGGCCCGGCTGGCCGGCAATCCGCTCTTCGTGCGCATGCTCGACGAACTGCTGCCCACCACCTCGCTGCTGCTGGCGCTGTACCAGCGGCCCGGCCGCCCGGCCTGCGTGGCCCACCGCCACCAGGAGCTGATCGCGGTGCTGCGCGCCGGCAGCGGCGCCTCCGCGGCGGCCGAGATGCGCCGCCACCTGCGCGAGATCGAGCAGTCGGTCACCGGGCCGCAGCAGGCCCCGGCCGCGCCGCCGCTGCGCGACCTGTTCGCCGCCTACCGCGAAGGCTGATCAGCCTGCACCGGCGCGCGGCCATGCCGTGCGCCAGTCCGCCGCACACCCTTGGTTCACCTTCCGCCGCGCCGGTGCACGCATGCACCCGATGAAGGCGCTGCGCCCGCCGTTCCACCGCACAAACCCCCATTCAGCGCTTGGCACGCTCCGTGCAAACTGACGTTTCATAGATTGATCTATTGTTCATCTATGAAACGCCTATTGGCGTGTCGCCCCATCGGTCGATCATCCATTGCAGGAGCAGTTCGCATGCAGTTCGCTTTCCCCCGCCTCGCTCGCGCCGTGTCGCTGGCGGCCGCCTCCCTTTGCAGCCTGGGCGCTGCGCAGGCGCAGTCGGTGCAGATCTACGGCATCGCCGACGTCAGCGTCGGCAGCTTCAAGGAAAGCGGCGGCAAGCGCACCGAGCAGGTGGCGTCGGGCCGCATGGCCACCAGCTTCCTGGGCTTCCGTGCCACGGAAGACCTGGGCGGCGGCCTGCAGGCCATCGTCACGCTGGAGCACTTCATGCGCATGGACACCGGCGAGGCCGGCCGCTTTGCCGGCGACTCGTTCTGGTCGCGCAACGCCAACGTCGGCATCCGCGGCGACTTCGGCTTCATCCGCCTGGGCCGCATCGGCACGCCGCTGTTCATCAACACGCTGTCGTACAACCCCTTCCTCGATTCCTTCGGCTTCTCGCCGGCCATCCGCACCATCTACCAGGGCGGCATCGGCAAGCTGTCGGGCGACAGCGGCTGGAACAACGCGGTGGGCTACGGCACGCCCAAGTTCGGCGGCTTCACCGGCAACCTGCTGGTGTCGGCCGGTGAAGGCGCAGGCGAAGGCCCCAACGTCGGCGGCAACCTGCAGTACGCCGACGGCCCGCTGGCCGTGGGCCTGGCCGCGCAACGGGTGCAGACGGCCTTCAGCCGTGGCGACGAAACCGCCTGGCAGCTGGGTGCTTCGTACGACTTCGGCCCGGTGAAGGCCTTCGGCCAGGTCGGCCGGATCAAGGAAGGCGAGACCTTCGTCGGCGCCGCACGCGCCGCCGGCTACGACACCCGCGACCGCACGCTGCAGGCCGGCGTGTCGGTGCCCGTCACGGCCACCGGCAAGCTGCTGGCCTCGTACGGCGAAGCCAAGACCACCGGCTCGCGCGACAGCAAGCGCTCGTTCACCACCGTGGCCTACGACCACAACCTGTCCAAGCGCACCGACGTGTACGCGGTGGTGATGTTCGACAAGCTGCAAGGCCAGGACCGCGCGGCCACCACGGCTGTCGGCATCCGCCACAACTTCTGACGCCAGCGGCGGCACCCGGGTAAACCCGGGTGGCCCCCGGCGCTGCATCGACTAAGGTAGTGGTAGTTTCATCAATGAATCGCTGTTTTATTAGCGAATCAAACAGGTCACCGGATGAATGAGATCGAGTTTGTCGGCGTCGCCAAGCGGTTTCCGACCCGGCGCAACCCGAACCCCGCCAACGCCGTCAGCAACCTGAGCCTGGCGATCCGCAGCGGCGAGGTGGTCTCCATCATCGGACCTTCGGGCTGCGGCAAGAGCACGCTGCTCAACATGGGCTCGGGCCTGTACCTGCCTTCCGAGGGCGAGGTGCGGGTGGCCGGCCAGAAGGTCACCGGCCCGGTGCGGCAGGTGGCCTTCATGCTGCAGAAGGACCTGCTTATGCCCTGGCGCACCATCCGCCAGAACGTGGAGCTGGGCATGGAGATCGACGGCGTCGATCGCGCGCGCCGCCGCGAGACGGCCGACGCGCTGCTGGCCAAGTGCCACCTGGCCGGCTTCGGCGACCACTACCCCTACCAGCTGTCGGGTGGCATGCGTCAGCGCGCGGCCCTGGCGCGCACGCTGGCGGTCGACCCCCAGGTGCTGCTGCTGGACGAGCCCTTCAGCGCGCTGGATGCGCAGACCAAGATGGTGCTGCAGCAGGACCTGGCCAAGACGCTGTACGAGCAGAAGAAGACGGCCCTCTTCATCACCCACGACCTGATCGAGGCCATCGCGCTGTCCGACCGGGTGCTGGTGATGAGCGAGCGGCCCGGCACCATCATCGAAGAGATCGTCGTCGACCTGCCCCTGCGCGACAACCCGCTGGAGCGCCGCAAGCTCCCCGCCATCGGCCCGCTGCAAGGCCGGCTGATGGAGCTGCTCAAGGTCGGCAAGCAGGAAGCCCTGCACTGACACCCACGCAAGGAATCTCCATGACCCGCTTCCTCACCACCGCCCTGCGCCGCCCGCTGCTGGCCGCGCTGGCCACCGCCGCCCTGGGCGGGGGCGCCTTGCTGCCCGCCACCGTGCAGGCCGCGCCCGAAGAAGTCACCTACCTGCTGCCCGCGCCGCCCAATTCGCCGGCCTTCGCGCCGTGGATGCTGGCGCAGCAGAACGGCTACTACGCCGACGAGAACATCAAGGTCACCTTCGTCACCGCCCGCGGCGGCGTCGACGTGGCCAAGCAGATCGGTGCCGGCAATGCCGTCATCGGCGGCGCCATCGGCGACACGCCCATCATCGTGCGTGCCAACGGCGTGCCGGTGAAGGCGGTGGCCGTGCTGGGCGCCGGCTCGCTGACCATGCTCAGCACCTACGAAGGCAGCGGCATCGAGTCGGTCAAGGACCTGAAGGGCAAGACGATGACCGTCATGGCCTACACCGACACCACCTACTACGCGCTGCTGGGCTCGCTGCGCAAGGCGGGCCTGAACAAGAGCGACGTGCAGGCCCAGGCCGCCGGCCCCACCGGCGTGTGGCAGCTGTTCGCCGGCAAGAAGGCAGAGGCCATGGCCGGCGTGCCCGACTGGGTGGTCAACGCCGAAGACGCCGGCTTGAAGGTCAAGCTGCTGCCGCGCGAGCAGCTGTTCCAGAGCATGGCGCAGGCCATCCTGGCGTCGGACGAGGTCATCAAGAAGAACCCCGAGCTGATCAAGCGCCTGGTGCGCGCCACGCTGCGCGGCATGCAGGACATCATGAAGGACCCCAAGGCCGCGGCCGCCACCTACGTGAAGGCGGTGCCCGCCTACGCCGGCAAGGAAGCCAGCATCGAGCGCGTGTTCAACCTGTACAACCAGTACGTCTACGCCAACCAGAAGGTGCTGGGCCAGATGGACGAGAAGCGGCTGGACGCGGTGCAGAAGTTCTACGTGGACGAAGGCATCGTCGCCAAGGCGCAGCCGCTGGCCGACCTGTACACCAACCAGTTCACCGGCGTCGCCCGCTGAAGGACCGGCCCCGATGCGATCCAACCTCTCGACGCCGCTGGGCAGCCTGGCCGTGCTGCTGGTGTTTCTGGCGGCCTGGCAATGGGCGCCCGGCGCGCTGGGCATGCCCGAGTTCGTGCTGCCCAAGTTCACCCGCGTGGTGGAAGAAGCCGGCCGCATGTGGTCGGGCAGCGAGCTGATCAAGCACTTCTCCATCACCGCGCTGGAGGTGGTGGTGGGCTTTGCGCTGGGCTCGCTGCTGGGCGTGATGTTCGGCGTGGCGCTGGGCCTGTCGCCGCGCACCGAGGCCATCCTGTCGCCCTACATCCTGGCGCTGCAGATCGCGCCCAAGGTGGCCTTTGCGCCGCTGTTCGTCATGTGGCTGGGCTACACCGTCTACCCCAAGATTTTGGTGGCGGTGCTCATCGTCTTCTTCCCGGTGATGATCAACGTGCTGTCGGCCGTGCGCACGGTCGACCCCGACATGGTGAACCTGGTGCGCACGCTCAATGCCGGCCGGCTGCAGATCTTCCGGCTGGTGGAGTTTCCGTCGGCCATGCCGGCCCTCTTCAGCGGCCTGCGCATCGCAGCCACGCTGGCGGTCATCGGCGTCACCGTGGGTGAGCTGGTGGGCGGCAACCTGGGCCTGGGCTACCTGCTGGTGGACGCGGAAGGGCAGGGCAACACCGCCGGTGTGTTCGTGGCCATCGTCGCGCTCACGCTCATCGGCATCCTGGCGTATGCCGGCGTGGTGTGGGCCGAGCGACGGCTGCTGCACTACATCCCGCGTGCCAACGTCACCACCGTTTGAAGAGCCTGCCATGAGCACCGTCACCGGAACCCCCGACACCCAGGCGCTGGACACGCTGCTGGCCCAGGTGCCGCCGCAACTGCTGGCGGGCCGCCGCGTGCTGGTCACCGGCGCCGCACGCGGCCTGGGGCTGGCCTTCGTCAAATGTCTGCTGAAGGCCGGCGCCCGCGTGGTGGCCGCCGACATCCTGGCCGACCTGCTGCACGCGGAAGTGAAGGCGCTGCGCGAAGCCGGCGCCGACGTGCACGCCGTGGTGGCCGACCTGAGCGACCCCGCGTCCATCACCGCCTGCGCCGCCGCCGCGGTGGCCGCGCTGGGCGGGCTGGACGGTCTGGTGAACAACGCGGCCATCACCCACTCCGGCGGTCGCGACCCGCATGAGCTGGAAGTCGACATGTGGGACCGGGTGATGGACGTCAACGTGCGCGGCACCTGGCTGATGAGCCGGGCCTGCCATGCGGCGCTCAAGGCCAGCGGGCAGGGCGCCATCGTCAACCTGGCTTCTGACACCGCACTGTGGGGCGCGCCCAAGCTGCTGGCCTACGTGGCCAGCAAGGGTGCCGTCATCGCGATGACCCATTCGCTGGCGCGTGAGTGGGGCGCCGACGGCATCACCGTCAATGCCGTCGCGCCCGGCCTGACGCTGGTGGAAGCCACCGAATACGTGCCCAAGGCCCGGCACGAGAAGTACCTGGAAGGCCGCGCCATCCCGCGCGAGCAGCAGGCCGCCGACGTGTGCGGCCCGGTGCTGTTCGCGCTGTCGGGGCTGGCGCGCTTCGTCACCGGCCAGTTGCTGCCCGTCAATGGCGGCTTCGTGATGCATTGAGGAGAAACCATGACCGACCTGCCTGAAGAGAAGAAGAGCTGGGACCGCCCCGAGGGCGCCAGCTTCGACGACTGGATGAACACCCGCATCGCCCGCTTCCAGACGCGGCGCTATGACTGGGATGCGCTGAAGTTCCAGGCCGACTACGACCCCAAGTACCGCCGCGCGCAGATGCGCTACCTGGGCACTGGCGGCACCGGCGTTTCGGCCGACAACAACACCGTGCAGAACGAGCACTTCACCTTTTCCACCATGCTGATCCCGGCCGGCCACATCGGCCCGTCGCACCTGCATGTGGACGTGGAGGAAGTGTTCTTCGTGCTGCGCGGCAAGATCAAGGTGGTGCTCGAGAAGGACGGTGAGCGCTTCGAGGCCATCCTGGGCGAACGCGACCTGATCTCGGTGCCGCCCGGCGTGTACCGCGAAGAGATCAACATTGGCGAAGAAGACGCGCTGATGTGCGTGATGCTGGGCGCCAAGAAGCCGATCACGCCGACCTACCCGCCCGATCACCCCCTCGCAAAAATCAAGCGGGACCTCCCGAAGACCGCCTGAGCCCCGCCATGAGCCCGGACCTGCAACTGCCCGCCGCCGACCTCGCCGACCTGGACGCCCGCTTCGGCGTGCAGCGCATCGCCGTAGGCGGCGGCCGCGTGGTGGCGGTGCGGCGCATGGGGCAGGGCCTGCCGGTGGTGTGCCTGCACGGCATCGGCTCGGGCTCGGCCTCGTGGGTGGAGGTGGCGCCCTTGATCGCGCCGCGCGCCGAGTTGATTGCGTGGGACGCGCCGGGCTACGGCGATTCCACGCCGCTGCCGATGGCCGAGCCCCGGGCGACCGACTACGCACAGCGCCTGGCCGAGTTGCTGGACGCGCTGCGCATCGAGCGCTGCGTGCTGGTGGGCCATTCGCTGGGCGCGCTCACCGCTGCCGCAGCGGCGCAACCGGGCGGCCCGCTGGCCGGCCGAATCGTGCAGCTGCTGCTCATCAGCCCGGCGCGTGGTTATGGCGCGCCCGACCGCGCGGCGCAAGGCGCGCAGGTGCAGGCCGAACGGCTGGCCACGCTGGCCGAGCTGGGCATCGAGGGCACGGCACGGCTGCGCAGCAGCCGCCTGCTGTCGGCCCATGCCAGCGAGGCCGCTCGACTGCGCGTGCGCTGGAACATGGCGCGCCTGAACGAGCACGGCTACCGCCAGGCGGTGGCCCTGCTGTGCGGCGACGACCTGCTGGCCTACCTGCCGCCGGCCGTGCCGGTGCAGGTGGCGGTGGGAGCGCTGGATGTGATCACCCCGCCCGCGGCCTGCGCCGAGGTGGCTGCGGCCTGTGGCGTGCCGCTGCAGCCCATCGCGCAGGCCGGGCATGCCAGCTACGTGGAGCAGCCTGCGGCCGTGGCCGCGCTGCTGGCCACCTGTCTAGACAAGGCCGCGCGATAAGCGGCCGCCAGAGGGAGACCTTGTTGCCATGAGCACCCCCGACGCCGACCTGGCGGACGACGGCCAGGACCGCTACATCGTGCCGGCGCTGGAGCGCGGCCTGCGCATCCTGGGCGAGTTCAGTCGCGAGAACCGCACGCTGGGCGCGCCCGAGCTGGCCCGCCGCTTCGGACTGCCGCGCTCCACCGTGTTCCGCCTGCTGGCCACGTTGGAAAGCATGGGCTTCATCGAAAAGACCGAAGGCGGCCGCGAATACCGGCTGGGCCTGGCGGTGCTGCGCCTGGGCTTCGAGTACCTGGCTTCGCTGGAACTCACCGAGCTGGGCCTGCCCATCCTCAACCGCCTGAGCGAAGCCATCGGCTACCCCTGCAACCTGGTCGTGCGCGATGGCCGGTCCATCGTCTACGTGGCCAAGGTCACCACGCCCACGCCGTTTGCCAGTTCGGTGACGGTGGGCACCCGGCTGCCCGCCCACGCCACCGTGCTGGGCCGCGTGCTGCTGGAAGACCTGACCCTGCCCGAGCTGCGGGCCATGTACCCGGAAGACCGGCTGGAGATCTTTTCGCCCAGCACGCCGCGCACGGTGATCGAGCTGTTCAACCTGGTGCAGGCCGACCGCGAGCGTGGCCATGTGCAGGGCGAAGGCTTCTTCGAATCCAACATCTCCACCATCGCGGCCCCGGTGCGCGACCACAGCGGCCGCGTGGTGGCCGCACTGGGCGCCACCATCACCTCGGCCCACATCGACAGTGGCCGCATGGAAGACATGGTGCGCCGCGTGCGCGAGGCGGCGCAGGAGCTGTCGGCGCTGCTGAACTACGCGCCCGCCTCCGCCAGCCGCAACGTGGTGCCGCTGCGTGGCGGCAAGCCCACTTGATGCACGCCATGAACAACACCTTCTTCGCCCCCGATGCGCTGGCCGGCCGCGTGGCCGTGGTCACCGGCGGGTCGTCCGGCATCGGCCTGGCCACCGCCGACCTGCTGCTGTCCTGCGGCGCGGCCGTGGCCGTGTGCGGCCGTGATGCCCAGCGGCTGGATGCGGCCGTGGCCGGCCTGCGCGAGCGCCACCCGCAGGCCCGGCTGCATGCACAAACCTGCGACGTGCTGGACAAGGCTGCCGTGCAGGCCTTTGCCGAGGCCAGCCAGGCCGCGCTGGGCCCGGCGGCCATGCTGATCAACAACGCCGGGCAGGGCCGCGTGTCCACCTTCGCCGACACGCCCGACGAAGCCTGGACGCAGGAGCTGCACCTCAAGTTCTTCTCGGTCATCCATCCCACCCGGGCCTTTTTGCCGCAGCTGGTGCAGCAGCGCCAGGTGTGGGGCGATGCATCGGTGACCTGCGCCAATTCGCTGCTGGCCCGCCAGCCCGAGCCGCACATGGTGGCCACCTCGGCCGCGCGCGCGGGCCTGTTGAATCTGGTGCGGTCGATGGCCACCGAATTCGCGCCGCAAGGCGTGCGGGTCAACGGCATCCTCATCGGCCTTGTGGAGTCGGGCCAATGGCGCCGCCGCTTCGACGCGCGCGAAGACAAGGGCCAGGACTGGGCCACCTGGAGCGCCCAGCTCGCCAAGACCAAGCACATTCCGCTGGGCCGGCTGGGCCAGCCCATCGAGGCGGCCCGCGCCATCATCTTCCTGGCCTCACCGCTGGCTTCGTACACCACTGGCGGCCACATCGACATTTCCGGAGGCCATTCGCGCCATGCCTGAGACCAACACCCCCGTGACCGTCGGCGCCGTCGTCGCCGCCTTCCTGGAACAGTGCGGCGTCAAGACCGCCTTCGGCGTCATCTCCATCCACAACATGCCCATCCTGGACGCCTTCGCCCAGCGCGGTGCGGTGCGCTTCGTGCCCGCGCGCGGCGAGGCGGGCGCGGGCAACATGGCTGATGCCTATGCGCGGTCTACCGGCAGCCTGGGCGTGTGCCTCACCAGCACCGGGCCGGCGGCCGGCAACATCGCCGGCAGCCTGGTGGAAGCCTTGACCGCGGGCTCGCCGCTGCTGCACATCACCGGCCAGATCGAGACGCCCTACCTGGACAAGGGCATGTCGTACATCCATGAAGCGCCCGACCAGCTGACCATGCTCAAGGCCGTGTCCAAGGCCGCCTTCCGCGTGCGCAGCGTCGAGACCGCGCTGGGCACGCTGAAGCAGGCGGTGCAATGCGCGCTGACCGCGCCCACCGGCCCGGTGAGCCTGGAGATCCCGATCGACATCCAGTCCGCCGTGATCCCGATGCCGGCCGACCTGAGCCCGCTGCCGGTGGCCGCACCGGTGCCCAGCGCCGCGGCGCTGGACGCCCTGGCCGACCGCCTGGCTGCCGCCCGCCGCCCGCTGCTGTGGCTGGGTGGTGGTGCCCGCCATGCCGGCGCGGCCGTCAAGCGCTTGCAGGCGCTGGGCTTTGGTGTGGTCACCAGCGTGCAGGGCCGCGGCATCGTGGCCGAGGACGATGCCGGCTCGCTGGGCGCCTACAACATCCACAAGCCGGTGGAAGCCTTCTATCAAAGCTGCGACGCGATGCTGGTGGTGGGCTCGCGCCTGCGTGGCAACGAGACGCTGAAGTACGAACTCAAGCTGCCGCGCCCGCTGCTGCGGGTGGATGCCGACCCGGCCGCCGAAGGCCGCTGCTATGCCACCGACGCCTTCGTGTGCGGCGACAGCGCGCTGGCGCTGCAAGGCCTGGCCGACCGGCTGGAAGCCCGCGGCTGGCGTGCCGACGCCGCCTTGCTGAGCGACCTGAAGGCGGTGCACCAGCAGGTGGTCGCCACGCTGCACGACGGCCTGGGGCCCTACGCCACCTTGGTGAATGAGCTGCAGAAGATCGCCGGCCGCCAGTTCAACTGGGTGCGCGACGTGACCGTGTCCAACAGCACCTGGGGCAACCGCGAGCTGCGCATCTTCGAGCCCACCGCGGGCGTGCATGCCACCGGCGGCGGCATCGGCCAGGGCATGCCCATGGCCATCGGCGCGGCCATCGGGGCCGAGGCCACCGGCTCGGGCCGCAAGACCTTCTGCCTGGCCGGCGATGGCGGCTTCATCCTCAACCTGGGTGAGCTGGCCACCATGGTGCAGGAGCGTTGCAACCTGGTGGTGGTGCTGATGAACGACCAGGGCTATGGCGTCATCAAGAACATCCAGGACGCGCAGTACGGCGGCCGCCGCTGCTATGTGGACCTGCACACGCCCGACTATGCGCAGCTGTGCGCCTCGCTGGCGCTGCCGCATGCCAAGTGCAGCGACCTGGCCCAGCTGCCCGCGCTGCTGGCGCAGGCGGTGGACCGGCAAGGCCCCTTCCTGCTGGAGATCGACATGCTGAGCATCGGCGCCTTCAAGAGCGCCTTCGCCGGCCCGCCGACCAACACCGTGCAGCAGATTCCTGCACTGGGCAAGGCCTGACGGGCGATGGCTGCGTTGAAGCTTGCCCTCGTCGGCTGCGGCGCCATCGGCACCGCGGTGCTCGAACTGCTGCGGGCCGACGCCGGCCTGCAGGTGGCCGCCATCGTGGGGCCTGGGCCTTCGCTGGCCGGTGCCCGCGCGGTGGCCGCTCAGCTGGCGCCCGGCGCGGTGGTGGCCGAAGCGGTGCCCGAAGCCGGCATCGACCTGGTGCTGGAAGCCGCCGGTCATGCGGCCATCGAAGCGCATGTGCTGCCCGCGCTGCGCCGCGGCGTGCGCTGCATCGTGGCCTCGGTCGGCGCCTTGTCGGCGCCCGGCCTGGCCGAGGCGCTGGAGCAGGCCGCGCGTGAAGGCGGCGCCCAGGTGCAGCTGATCGCCGGGGCCATCGGCGCCATCGATGCGCTGGCGGCTGCACGCATCGGTGGGCTGGAACAGGTGCGCTACACGGGCCGCAAGCCGCCGCGCGCCTGGCAGGGCACGCCGGCCGAAGAGGGCCGAGAGCTGGACGCGCTGACCGAGCCCACCGTGATCTTCGAAGGCAGCGCCCGCCAAGCCGCGCAGCTGTACCCCAAGAACGCCAACGTGGCCGCCACCGTGTCGCTGGCCGGCCTGGGTCTGGACCGCACCACGGTGCGGTTGATCGCCGACCCCGGCGTCAGCGAAAACGTGCACCAGGTGGAAGCCGAAGGCGCCTTCGGTCGCTTCGAGCTGACCATGCGCAACCGGCCGCTGGCGGCCAACCCCAAGACCTCGGCGCTGACGGTGTACAGCGCGGTGCGGGCCGTGCGCCAGCACCTGCTGCCGCTGAGCGTGTGAACCGACTGCGAGAGACGTGATGGCGCAACTGGAACTGCTGAAGATCAACGTGGCCGGCGAATGGCGGCTGGGCGGTGGCGAGGAGTACGAAAGCCTGTACCCCGCCACCGGCGAGCCCATCGCCCGCCTGCGCGCGGCCAGCCTGGCCGATGTGGAAGAGGCGATTGCCGGCGCCCACCGCGCCTTCCTGACCGGCGGCTGGGCGCAGAAGCTGCCGCATGAGCGGGCTTCGGTGCTCTACCGCGTGGCGCAGCTGATCCGCGAGAACGCCGAGCGACTGGCCCAGCAGCAGCGGCTGGACAACGGCAAGCCGATCAGCGAAACACGCGCGCTGGTGGCCAGCGCCGCAGGCACCTTCCAGTTCTTTGCCGCGGCCTGTGAAACGCTGGAAGAAACCATCACGCCTTCGCGCGGGCCGTTCGTCACCATGAGCGTGCATGAGCCCATGGGCGTGGTGGCCGCCATCACGCCGTGGAACTCGCCGATTGCCAGCGAGGCGCAGAAGCTGGCGCCCGCGCTGGCCGCGGGCAATGCGGTGGTGCTCAAGCCGGCCGAGGTCACGCCGCTGATGGCGCTGGAGCTGGCCCGCCTGTGCGAAGAAGCCGGCGTGCCGCGCGGCATCGTCAGCGTGCTGCCGGGCAAGGGCTCGGTGATCGGCGATGCCATCACCCAGCACCCGCTGGTCAAGCGCGTGTCCTTCACCGGCGGTACCACCACCGGCAAGCACATCGCGCACATCGCGGCCGACAAGATGATGCCGGTGTCGCTGGAGCTGGGTGGCAAGTCGCCCACCATGGTGCTGGAAGACGCCGACCTGGACCATGCGGTCAATGGCGTGCTGTACGGCATCTTCAGCAGCTCGGGTGAGTCGTGCATCGCCGGCTCGCGGCTTTTCGTGGCGCGCAGCATCTACGACGAATTCTTGACGCGGCTGACCGAGCGCGCCGCCGCGCTGCGCGTGGGCGACCCGGCCGACGAGCGCACCCAGATGGGCCCGCTGATCACCGCGCGCCACCGTGAAGGCATCGAGCGCTATGTGGCGCTGGGCGTGAGCGAAGGCGGGCGCATCCGCACCGGCGGCGTGCGGCCGCACGGCCAGGCGATGGAGTCGGGCTACTTCTACACGCCCACCATCCTGGAGGGGTTGGACAACCGCGCCCGCACCGCGCAGGAAGAGATCTTCGGCCCGGTGCTGGTGGCGATGCCTTTTGAGTCCGAAGCCGACTTGATCGCACAGGCCAACGACAGCCTCTATGCCTTGGCGGCCGGCGTGTGGAGCCGCGACTTCAAGCGCGCCTGGCGCCTGGGGCGCGCGGTGCAGGCGGGCACGGTGTGGATCAACACCTACAAGCAATTCAGCATCTCCACGCCCTTCGGCGGCTGGCGCGACAGCGGCCTGGGCCGCGAGAAGGGCCGCGAAGGCATCTTCCAGTACATGGAGCAGAAGAGCCTGTACTGGGGCACGAACGAACAACCGCTGCGTTGGGCAGATTGATGGACCACCCCCGCAGCGCCTTCGGCGCACCCCCTCCAGGGGGCGCCACTGGCGGCCCGGCAAAGCCGGATCCGCGGTGGCCGCTTGGGAATACAAGGAAATTGCAATGAGCGTGCTTGGCATCGACCAGATCACCTACGCGGCAGACGACCTGCCCACCAGCAAGCGCTTCTTCATCGACTGGGGGCTGACGCTGACGGCCGAGTCGAACGACCAGCTGGTGTTCGAGTGCCTGAACGGCTGCCGCGTGGTGGTGGCCCGGCTGGGCCTGCCCGGCCTGCCCGCCGGCACCGAAGAAGGCAACACGCTGGTGGAAGTGGTGTGGGGCGTGCAAAGCGATGCCGACCTGGACCGCTATGCCGCCGCCATCGCCGACCAGCCCGGCTTCGTGGATGGCGAGGTGGAAGGCGGGCGCCGCATCGGCTGCACCGACCCCAACGGCCTGGCGCTGCGCCTGCAGCGCAGCCGCAAGCATGCGGTGCAAGTGGACTGCGGCCCCAGCAACACCTGGAACGACAAGCTGCGCATCAACCGCGCCAGCCCCATCTATGAGCGGGCCACGCCCATCGAGGTGGGCCATGTGGTGTTCTTCGCCAGCGACGTGCCCACCACCAGCGCCTTCTACCGCGACAAGCTGGGCTTCGTCGCTTCCGACAGCTACCCGGGCCGTGGCGCCTTCCTGCGCTGCGCGCCGGAGGGCGGCCACCACGACCTGTTCCTGCTGCAGCTGCCTTCGCGCAAGCGCGGGCTCAACCACGTGGCCTTTGCGGTGCGCGACATCCACGAGGTGTTCGGCGGCGGCCTGCACTTCTCGCGCTGCGGCTGGGACACCCAGCTGGGCCCGGGCCGCCACCCCATCTCGTCGGCTTACTTCTGGTACTTCAAGAACCCGGCCGGCGGCCTGATCGAGTACTACGCCGACGAAGACCAGCTGACCGCCGACTGGCAGCCGCGCGAGTTCGAGCCCGGCCCCACCGTGTTCGCGGAATGGGCGGTGGACGGCGGCCTGGACGGCCATACCCGCCGGCAGAAGAATGCCGAAGCGCCCAGCGGCAAGTTCCTGACGGAGAAGAAGTGAAGCCCGTGACCGCCAAACTGCGCCGCCTGTGCCTGGCCGCCGCTGGCCTGCTGGCGCTGTCGGCCCTGATGCCTGCCCATGCGCAGCCGGCGGCCGACAAGTCGGCCGCTGAAAAGCAGCTGGCCGAAGGCCGCTTCACCATCGTCGCGCCGTTCCCGCCCGGCGGGCCGGTGGACGTACTGTCGCGCATCCTGGCCGATGGCCTGGGCAAGCGTTACGGCCAGACGGTGGTGGTGGACAACGTGGCCGGCGCTGCCGGCAACCTGGGCATCGACCGCGTCAAGCGCGCCAAGGGCGACGGCCACACGCTGCTGGTGGTGCCTGCGGGCAACCTCACCATCAACCCCACCTTGATGCCGAACTTCCCGTTCAGCATCGAGAAGGACTTCGTGCCCATCACCATGCTGGCCAAGGCGCCCAACGTGCTGGTGGCCAGCCCCGCGCTCAAGCTGCGCAGCGCCAAGGAGCTGGTGGCGCTGGCTAAGGCCAAGCCGGCCACGCTGTTCTACGCCTCGCCGGGCGTGGGCAGCGGCCTGCACCTGGCCGGCGAGCTGTTCAAGCAGCAGGCCGAGGTGGACATCACCCATGTGCCCTACAAGGGCACCGGCCCGGCCTTGAACGACGTGCTGGGCGGCGTGGTGCCGCTGATGTTCAGCAACCTGCCCGCCACGCTGCCCTTCATCAAGGACGGCAAGCTGGTGGCCCTGGGCATCACCGATGCGGCGCGCAGCCCGGTGGCGCCCGACATTCCCACGCTGGCCGAGCAGGGCATTGCGGGCGTGCAGGTCACCTCCTGGTACGGCCTGCTGGCGCCGGCCGGCACACCGCCCGCTGTGGTGGAGCAGCTGGCGCGCGATGCCGCCGCCGTGCTGGCCGAGCCCGCCACGCGCGACAAGCTGCAGGCCCAGGGCCTGTCCGACGCCACGATGAAGCCCGCCGACTTCGCCGCCCACATCCGCGCCGAGACGGCCACCTGGGCCCGCATCATCAAGGCGCGCAACATCGTGGCCGAGTGAGCCGAGCACCATGAGCGAACCCAACACCTTGCTGCTGACGGTGCTGCTCAAGCACCACCCCGGCCTGACGCTGGACGACGTGCAGCAGCGCATGAAGGCGGCTGACTGGTGGGAGCAGTTTCCGCCCGAAGGCGTGCGCGTGGTCTCGTGGACCGTCGCCATGGGCCTGGGCCAGGTGCTGACGCTGGAGCTGCCGCCCGACAAGCTGCCGCTGCTGAACGTGGAACTGGAGCGCCGCGCCTGGGGCGTGTTCACCACCGAGTGTTATCCCACCTACGACTTTGTTCCCGTGCGCGAACGCATCCGCGAACGCGTGCGCAACGGCGGGCAGTAGCTGCCGCGCCCACACCCACCATCCCCTTCCGCCAGGAGGCCGACGATGCAACCGACCGACCGCTACCTCGATCCGCACCAGGCGCGCCAGCGCCCGCCCACCCCGTACGAAGACCTGCTCGGCGACGCGATCGAGCGGGCCTTTGCCGCCGGCGTGCACGACCTGGCCGGCCTGGTGGAGCACCTGAACCGCAGCCACCTGGCCACGCCCAGCGGCCAGGCCTGGACCGAAGAGAACTACCGCGCCGAGATCGCCCGCCTGGCCGCCTGAAGCCGCCGGCCGCCACCCCGAGGAAGCCCCATGAACATCCCCATCGCCGTTGCCGCCGATCCGGTCGACCAGTTGCTGCAAGTCGGCCTCAAGGACCTCTGGTACCCCATCTGCCCCAGCGGCTTCATCAAAGAGCGGCCGGTGTCGCTGCGCCGGCTGGGCCGCAAGCTGGTGTTCTGGCGCGACACGCAAGGCGTGCTGCATGCGCTGGAAGACCGCTGCCCCCACCGCGGCGCGCCGCTGTCGCAGGGCGTGGTGCTGGGCGACCGCATCGCCTGCCCGTACCACGGCGTGGAAGTGCGCTGCGACGGCGTGGTGACCAAGGTGCCCGGCAGCCCCGGCTGCAAGCTCGAAGGCAGCCAGGCCACGCGCTGGTTCCATGTGCGTGAGGCCGCGGGCGCGGTGTTCCTCTACAACAGCAGCGAGCCGGTGGATACGCCGCCGCCGCTGCAGCTGCCCGAGCAGCTGACCGACGACAGCCAGTACGCCTCTTTCCTTTGTTATGCCGAATGGAAGGGCGACTACCGCTACGTGCTGGACAACGTGATGGACCCGATGCACGGGACCTTCCTGCACAAGCAATCGCACTCGATGGCCGAGGGGGATGCCACCGCCAAGTTCGGCATCCGCCCCACCGACACCGGTTTCGTGTTCGAGAAGGAAGGCCAGCGCAACGTCAACTTCGACTGGACCGAGTGGGCCGATACCGGCATCCACTGGATGCGGCTGGAGATCCCTTACCCGAAGACTGGCGGCCCCGGCGGCAACTTCATCATCATCGGCAGCTACACGCCGATCAGCCCCACGCTGTCTTGCGCCTTCCACTGGCGCGTGCGCAAGCTGCCGCCGGGCTGGCAGCGCGACACCTGGCGCTTTCTGTACAAGAACCGGCTGGAAGCGCGCCACTGGCATGTGCTGGAGCAGGACCGGGTGCTGATCGAGAACATGGAGCCCGATGCCAACCAGCATGAGCAGCTGTACCAGCACGACCTGGGCATCGTGCGGTTGCGCCGGCACCTGAAGGGCCTGGCCCAGGCGCAGCTGGCGGCCAAGGCCGACCAGACGGCCAAGGCTTGAGCATGCTGTCCGTCGCCCCGCGCTGCGTGGTCAACCCGGCCGCGCCGCTGCCGCCGCAAGCCACCTGGTCGCCCGCGCTGGTGCTGGGCGCGGAGGTGATCCTGTCCGGCCAGACGGCCGGCGCCGCCGCGCAGCAGGCGGCTGCGGCCGGCACGCCGCTGGACGCCTACCAGCAGACGCTGGTGTGCCTGCGCCAGCTGCAGGCGCTGCTGGAAGCGGCCGGCGGCGGCGTGCACAACCTGCTCAAGCTCACCGTCTACCTGACCGACATCGCCGACCGCGAGGCCGTGGGCCGCGCGCGGCGCGACTTCTTTGTCGATGTGCTGCCCGGCGCGCCTTTCCCTGCGTCCACCCTGGTGGGCGTGGCCGCGCTGGTGCAGCCCGAACTGAAGGTGGAAGTGGACGGCCTGGCCCGGCTGGACGCCGACCTGCGGCTGGCGGCCCCGGCTGCGAGCCTGGGCCACACGGCCACCTGAACGAACCTTTCGCCCCTGCGAGCCTGCTGCCATGTCTTCCCCGACCCTGAACGCCCTGGTCCACACGATGCGCCATGAGGCCGACGGCATCATCAGCGTCGAGCTGCGCCCGGCCACGCCGGACGTGGACTTTCCGCCCTTCGAGGCCGGCGCCCACATCGACCTGCACCTGCCCAACGGCCTGGTGCGCAGCTACTCGCTGTGCAACCCGTCCAGCGACCGCCAGCGCTACGTGGTCGGCATCCTGAACGACCGCAAGAGCCGCGGCGGCTCGCGCTACGTGCACGAGCAGTTGCGCGTGGGCAAGACGCTGCCCATCTCGGCGCCGCGCAACAACTTCCAGCTGCATGAGCAGGCGCCGCGCTCGGTGCTGGTGGCCGGCGGCATCGGCATCACGCCCATCTGGTGCATGCTGCAGCGGCTGGTGGCCATCGGCCGGCCGGTGGAGCTGCTGTACTGCGCCCGCACCCGCCAAGAAGCGGCCTTCGTGGCCGAGATCGAGGCG
>CAKZXL010000204.1 GCA_937883885.1 uncultured Aquincola sp.
CGGCGCCACGCTGCCGGTGTAGCGCTGCACCCATTGCGCGGCCGGGCTGGGCAGCGCGGTAGGCGCCGGCTGCGCCAGCACCGACTGCAGCGGCCACACGGCCACCAGGGCCGCGGCCAGCGGGCTCAGGTGGGCAGACAGGCGGCGGCGTGACAGGTGGCGGGCCATGGGGTGCAGCAGATGGAAAGCGTGGAGGGGAAGGCGCGGTGCGGGCTCAGAACTGCGTCAGCAGCCGCACATGCAGCCGGGCGCCGCCGTCGGGCGTGGCGGTGGTGCGCTTGTGGGGCCAGGCCACATCGAGCTCGGCCTGCGTGGTGGTGGCCAGCTTCAGCCGCAGGCCCAGACCGCTGCCCAGCAGCGGCACCCGGCCGGGCTGGCCGGGGAAGGGATCGATGGTGGTGGCTCGGGCCGCGTCCAGAAAGGCCAGCAGCGCGATCTCGTGCGCGCTGGGCAGGGGCTTGCCTTCGGCGCTGGTGCTGCCCAGGAGGTTGGGGCTGCGCCATTCCAGGCTGCCCAGCAGCGCATGGTCGCCTGCGACTTCGGCTTCCAGGTAGCCGCGCACCGTCTCGGCACCGCCCAGGCTGTACTGCTCGCCCGAGACCAGCGGCTGGCTGGCCAGTTGCCAGCCCAGCCGGCCGCTGAGCAGGCCGCCGGCCAGCGGCAGGCTGTGGCGCACGTCGCCACGCCAGTAGGCAAAGCCACCATCGGCGCCGTTGCGGCTGCACTGGAACTGGTCGATGGCGCCGACGTTGCCGTCCGACGTGCAGGCGATGCTGCGCATCAGCAACGCCTTCACGCCGAAGTTGAAGCTGGTGTTGACGCTGGTCTGGCCCCAGTCGCTGCCCCACTGGCCGTTGTAGCCCAGCTGCATCGGCACATAACGCAGCGGGTTGGTCACGGCGTTGAGGTCGGCGATGTCGGTGCGCTGGTCCAGCCGCTTGTAGTCGGCCCCCAGCACCAGGCTGTGGTAGCCGGTGGCGCTGGCAAAGCTGCGCAGCCATCGAAGGCCCAGCGTGGTGCCCTTGCCCAGCACCGACACCGCGCCCACCGGCTCCAGCAGGCTGTCGGACACCACCAGGTAGCCCACCAGCGTGTCGGCGGCCGACAGCGGCACCGTGTAGTTGGCCACCAGCACCTTCGATTCGCTGGGCTCCTGCGGCGCCGTGATGGCGGTGAGCGACAGACCATGGTCGCGCTGGAACAGGTTGTCGTAGCGCAGCGTGGCCGACAGCCGGGCCGAGGTGGTGCCTGCGGCATGCCGGTTGGTCAGTTCCACGTTGCCCGACAGCGGCAGCTGGTCGGCCACCTTCAGCTCGGCTTCCACGGTGCCGGGGTCGCGGCCGGGCCGCAGCACCGGCTGCAGCTGTCGCTCGGGCCGCTGCAGCTGGGCCACCTGCTGCTGCACCGCATTGAAGTTGGGCACCTGGCCCTCGGCCAGCGCGGGCACGCGCTCGCGGATCATGCCCTGGCTGTAGTAGCGCGAGCCGGTCACGCGCAGCCGGTCCACCCGGCCTTCGGTCACACGCAGCCGCACCACGCCGCCATCGACCCGCTGTTCGGGCACGTCGACGAACACGGTCAGGTAGCCGGCCTGCTGATAGGCACGCTCCAGCGCCTCGCCGGCCTTGACCACATCGGCCAGCTCGCGCGATTCGCCCATGAAGGGCATCACCGCCTTCTCGAGGGTGGTGACGGGCAGCACCGTGTTGCCCTCCACCTCGAACTCGAGGATGGCAAAGCGCGGCGCGGGCTCGGGGGCGGCGGCTGGGGCGGGCTGGGCCGCTGCGGGCAGGGCCAAGCCGGCCAGCAGCAGGGCGGCCGCGCAGGTGCGCGAAGCGGAAAGGGCGTGCAGGAGTCTCACCGAAGCAGTGTCTGAAGCGGGGGTTGAGGGGGCATGACCCGCCCCCCCTTCGGCATGGGCCGAACGGCTTATGCGCGGGTTCGGCGGCGTGCCGCGGCGGCGGCCACGGCAGCGGCGCCCACGGCCATCAAGGCCACGCTGGCAGGCTCGGGCACCGGGGCCGTCACGGCGTCCAGCGTCACGGCGCCCAGGCTCACCGGCCGGCTGGCGATGGTGGCCCGGCCTTCGGTGGCCAGCGCGGCCACGCCGGCCAGCGCGGTGACGCGAAAGCCGCCATTGAGCTCGGTGCGGCCCACGCTGGCGGCGAAGGCCCGCTGCGCCGCGCTGGGGCCGGTGGTGAAGAGGGAGTAGCTGAGGATGTAGCGCCCGTCGAGGATGTCCAGACCCCAGTAGCCGTCGTTGGTCAGGTTGTCGAACTCGTCAACGATGACGGGGGCGGTGATTTCCGCGGTGTCGGCCTGGCTCTGCAGGTGGTAGAACCAGGACGAGCGGCCCACCGGGTTGGTGAGGTCGATGCCGGCCGCGGCGCTCATGCGCCAGGGTTGGGTGGGCCCGTCCACATAGCCTTGCTGGCCTTCGACGGTGTAGCTGCTGCCGTTGTAGGCGAAGTTGTCGGGCCGCGCACCGGGGCCACGCGCGCCGTGGAAGTTGAGGGCGTTGCTGGCGTCGTTGTTCAAATCGCTGAAATACACCGCCATGGACGATTGCGCATCGGCCATGTACTCCATGCTGGGCCGGGCCAAAAGCTGGCTGTAGGCCTGGCTCGTCTGACCCTGGATGGTGGTGGCGCGCAGCGTGGTCACCACGCTCACGTCGCCCGGATCGGTGCCGAAGCCGGTCACGCTCACGCCGGCCACGAACCACAGCAGCCGCTCCTTGGCGGTGCCAGGCTGCACGAACCTGGCCAGCGCGCGGTCGTTGGCCGGGTCCAGGGTCCAGAAGCGCTGGTAGCCGGCATCGGTCTGCGCCACGTCCAGGAAGCTGGCCATGGCCACGCCGGTGTCGTAGGTGTATGAAGCCTTGGCCACCGGGTCCCAGATGGTCAGCACCAATTCGGCGGGAAAGCCGTCGCCGTCCTGCGGCAGGCCGATCGAGGCGAGTGCCGGAACGGTGGTGGCCGCCAGCACGGCAGCGGCCAGCAGGCGTTGGCGCAGCGCCTGGGTGGCGCGAGGGGCGGTGTGTGAGCGCGGCATGGGGATGGCCTTCGTGAAATGCAAAGGCCGGGGTTCTGCATGGCAGAACCCCGGCACGCCCCGCAGGGCGAGGGTCTTACTTGACGATGCGCAGCGGCGAGGCGCTGTTGTTGGCCAGGCGGGAGACGCGCGAGCCGAACAGCGCGGCGTCACCCGTGGCGTCGACGTAGGCGCCGGTGTAGGTGGACGGCGGCGACATCACGCCTTGCTGCGTGTTGGAGTCCGTCGCGGCCAGCGACGAGGGCTTGCCCAGGTTGCTGCGCAGCGCGCTCAGGAAGGCGGCCTTTTCGCTGCCGGCCGGCACCACGCTCTTGTTCCACTGCATCGTGGCTTCGAACACGAACGGATAGTCGCCGGCCTTGGCCAGGGTGCGCACCGGGGCCGCGCCGTCCAGCTTGACGAAGCGGTAGCCCTTGTCGCCACCGTCGCGCAGCGGGTTGTTCTCGCGGCCCAGCACGCCCAGGCCGTAGGCAATGCCGTCACCGTCGGCGGCTTCTTCCACGCTGTTGATGGTGTCGCTGGCCGAGACCTTGCCCAGGCCATCTTCCACGTTGCCGGTGCCGGCGCCTTCCTGCACCACCACGCCGGCGCCCGTGACACGGTGCACCACCGTCGGGTTGCCAGCACTGCCCGCCACGTTCAGCGGCGTCAGGGCGCCTGCGTCGCTGCTGCCGTTGTTCAGGAAGAACACGTTGGAGGCGGCCTGCGTGCCCGAGCCTTCGGTGCGACGGACGATGTTAAGCGTCTTGGTCATCACGTTCGGGTCGACGCTGGTCGGGATCACGATGTTCCAGCCGCGCTTGTTGACCGCGTTGCCGGCACCGCCGCTGAGCGAGCCCGACAGCGCGGCGCGCACGAACTCGGTGGGCAACGAGGGGATGGTGGCCAGCGTGGCGGCGGTCCAGGTGTTCTGGTCGGCCGGCACGTCGATCATCTGGCCGCCCACGGGGATGATGCCCTGGGCCATCTGCAGCGCGCGGTAGGCCTTCTTGTTCACGGCCACGCCGAAGATGCCTTGCACCAGCGGCGCCACGTCCAGGCCGTTCAGCTGCTCGGCGGTCAGCGCGGGCGTGCCGGTGGGCAGGTTCACGCTCTTTTGCAGCAGGGCGGGTTCCACGTCGGACAGGCCGGCGTCGGACACGCGCTTCTCGATGCCGCCGCACAGGTAAGGCGCAGCCACGGTGCCGGCACCGGCGGTGCAGCTGGCGCTGCTGACCACCATGTGGTCGATCGCGGTGGCAGTGGCCACCGGGTTCACGCCCTGGCCCGAGCCGCCCTGGTCACGCTTGTAGATGATGACCGGGGTGCCGGCACCCCAGGCACCGACGGCCTGGTTGAGCACGCCGGCGTAGGCGCGGTGGTTGTTGCCCGCCGCGTCGTTCTGGTAGCGGTGCATGTTGTTCAGGATTTCGCCGGCATAGGCGGCGAAGGACAGGCGCAGGGCCGAGGCACCGGCGACGTTCACTTCCTTCAGCGAGCCGTTGGCGCGAGCGGCGTCCACTTCGGCAGGCGTCAGGGCGTGGGCGGAGCCGATGGCGGCCAGCAGGGCGGCCGCGGCGATGGTGTGCAGACGGTTCATGAATACTCTCCTCTTGGCACGGGCGGACAGGGCTCCGCCGAGCCAGGCCCATCAGGGCCCGGCCGGTGGAACCGGTGGGGGAAAGAACGGGGGCTGCGGCCTTGCGCCGCAGCGTGCGCGATCAGCCGCGGCGACGACGGGCCAGGGCGGCCACGCCGGCCAGGCCGGCCAGCATCAGGGCGTAGGTGCCGGGTTCCGGCACGGCGGCCACGGTGTAGCTCAGCGTGCTGCCGTCGAAGGTGGCCGTGCCGGCCAGCTTGGTGGCCAGGGCCGGGGCATACGGGTCGTAATCAACCACGGTCAGCACCCACACGTTGGCGGTGGCGCCGAGGCCGTTGTCGATGAACAGGCCCGGGGGGCCGAACAGGTTCTCGTCCTTGTAGAAGGCCGGGGTGCCCTTGGGGTTGTAGCTGTCACCGTTGACGGCGTTGTCCAGCGTGTGGGTGCCGGTCTGGTTGATCTCACCGGCGTAGGTGCCGGCGTTGGGGCCGATGGCGTTGACGGTGATGCTGTCCGTCTTCGGGGTCAGGTTGTCCTTCGACGTGACGAGCAGGCGGTAGTCGCCGGGTTCACCGAAGCCATCGGTGTCGGTGGCCACCAGGCCCCAACGGGTGGCCGAGTTGTTGGGGTTGGCGTTCAGGAACTTGGTCCATTCGCCACCCAGCACCGAGCGCGAGAAGCTCGTGCCCGGGGCGTTGGTTTGCAGGTCGTTCAGCGTGACGCCGGTGTCCAGCGCGTAGCTGCCGTTTTCGTTCCACACCAGCATGAACAGCTCGGCGTCGTCGTAGGTGGCGATCGACGCGAAGGCGCTGGGCAGCGCGATGGCCAGGCCGAGGGCGGCCGCGAGTTTCTTCAGTTTCATGGAATCCTCCTTAGGGAACGTATGGATGGTCAGTGGCCGCAACCAGGGCAGCGGCACCGCACGCAGGCCCCGAAGGGCCGTTGCGGGTGTCGCCGCCTAAAGGTCGACCGCTGGCATCGGCGGGTCCGTGAGAACGGACTGCGTTGCGGCGGAGGCATCGGGCGGGGCTGCTTGCCGGGCGGCAAAGAGCGGGCAAGCACCACTATGGCGCTCGCTCGTGAATCATCGAAGAGCGTTGGCGACTTGCCAATGAGCCGTCCGGATCATTCGATCGGCGGCAGTTCGGCGCGCAGCAGCACGTTGCGCGTGATGGCCAGGGCCACGGCCTGTGCGCGGTTGCTGGCGCCCAGCTTGCGCAGGATCTTCTGGATGTGGTTCTTGACCGTCAGCGGGCTGATGCCCAGCAGCTCACCAATCTGCTGGTTGCTCTTGCCTTCGCGCACCCAGCCCAGGATCTGGCGTTCCCGCTCGGTCACGGTGGCCACCTGCCCGGGGCGCGACTGGGTCGGCGGCGGCTGGTTGTTCATCTCCTGCTCGGTGGCCTGCACCCGCAGGAAGGTGGCATGCAGGTGGGGCAGCAGCAGCTCCAGGTGCAGCACCCGCTCGGGGCCGATGGGCTGGCCGGGCTGCGCAAAGACGAAGAAGCTTTCCAGCTCGGCCGGCCGCTGCGGGCGTGAGACGCCATGCACGATGACCGCGCCCAGCGCCGGGCCGGCGGCCAGCGGCAGCCCGGGATCGTTCAGGTCCACCACCACCGCGCGGCCACGGGCTTCCATCCAGCGGCCCACCAGGCCCAGCATCAGCGGCGATCGGGCATCGGCCAGCAGGTGCAGCACGGGATCGGGCAGCATGGTGCTTTGAAAGACCTCGAAGGCCAGCTCGCGGCGGCCGCGGTGGTAGGCGCCGCAGGCGGCCACCGTGTGTGGCAGCAGCGCATGCAGCTGGGTCTGCAACCAGACGAAGAACTGGTAGCGTCTTCGCACCTGCGCCGATGTTTCGATGGCGCGCACGAGGGATTCGGCGTGGCGCGGCGTCAGGAGCACCGAGTCGTCCATGTAATGCATGTGGAGCGCGAGTGTCGAAACGTTGCAGTTTGTTCGCCGAACATGACCGGCCGTCGTGCGTGATGCGCCGGATGGACTAAGGGGCATCCCGAGGACGGGGGGTCGTGGCGGCGGATGGCATGGTCCGAACGGCCCATGCGCCGGCCGCCTGATTCACGGCCGCGGCAAACGCGCTGCGTAGATTGGCCGCATGCGCCATTCAGACCATTCCCCTCATGCCCGCCGGCTTCGCCGCTTGGCCCTGCCGCTGCTGCTGGCCGGCCTGCCCTTGTTCGTGGCTGCTGCGGCCCCGGCCGACACACCCACCGCGCCGCGTGCCGCGCGCGAGCAGCGCATGGACGTGATGCCGTCCGACGCCCGCTTCGGCCAGCAGTGGTGGCTGCAGGCGGTGGCCGCCGGCAACACCGGCGCCGCCGGCCTGATCAAGGCCTGGGACCGCTCCACCGGCGCGCCTGTCTCGGGCAGCGGCCCGGTGGTAGCCGTGCTCGACTCGGGCATCACCGCCCACCCCGAGCTGGATGCGCGCCGGCTGCCCGGCTACGACTTCGTGAGCGATGCGGTGTATGCCGGCGACGGCAACGGCCGCGACAACGACCCCACCGACCCCGGCGATGCCATCACCACCGCCGAGCGGCTGGCCAACCCCACGGCTTTCAGCGGCTGCCCCGATGCGCCGTTTTCCAGCTGGCACGGCACTGTGATCGCTGGGCAGGTGGCGGCGGTGAGCAACAACGTTGAAGGCGTGGCCGCGGCCAACTGGAACGGCCGCTTCCTGCCGGTGCGGGTGGCGGGCAAGTGCGGCGCGGCGGTGGCCGACATCATCGACGGCCTGCGCTGGGCCGCCGGCCTGCCGGTGGCTGGGGTGCCGGCCAATGCCAACCCCGCCCGCATCATCTTGCTGGGCTATGGCGCGCCCGAGGCCTGCGACCTGGCCAGCACCAATGCCGAGGTGGCCCGCGTGGCGCGCCTGTACACCGACGCGCTGGCCGAGGTGCGCGCCGCCGGTGCGCTGGTGATTGCCGCGGCCGGCAACCTGCGCAGCGGCGTGGCGCGGCCGGCCAGCTGCACCGGCGCCTTTGCGGTGACCTCGCTCAACCGCGAGGGCTACAAGGCCAACTACGCCAACTTCGGCCCGCAGGTGGCGCTGGCCACGCCGGGCGGCGACATGGCCGCGGGCAACACCTGCGACGAAGAGCTGGCCGATGCCGGCATCGTCTCCACCGGCAACCTGGGCGAAACGACGGTTGGCGCGGCCGGCTACGTGGCCGCTTCAGGCAGCAGCTTCGCCGGCCCGGTGGTGGGTGGCACCGCGGCGCTGATGCTGGCGGTGAACCCCGCATTGACCGTGGCCGAGCTGACCGACGGCCTGACCCGCAGCGCCCGCCCGCATGTGCAGGTGCCGCTGCTGGGCAGCTGCAGCAGCACGCTGCCGGGCCGCTGCACCTGCACCACCAGCACCTGCGGCGCCGGTGTGCTGGACGCCGACCAAGCCCTGGTGTTTGCCGCCGCGCCGCGCAGCTACGCAGCGCCGGCCCGCAGCGCGCCCACGCTGGACGACACCCGCCTGCGCACCTGCGCGCAGAAGCTGGGCCTGCCGGTGCCGCCGTCTGGCGGTGCCAGCCAGCCTCAACCCACGCCGACCCCCACGCCCACGCCCACGCCGGACACCGGCGGTGGTGGCAGTGGTGGCAGTGGTGGCGGTGGCATGGGCACCGATGCCGGCCTCGGCCTGCTGGCCGCCTGCGCGGCGCTGCGTGCGCTGCAGGCTCAGCGCCGCCGCCGCAGGTAGCCGATGGCCGCCAGGCCGAAGGCCAGCATCAGGTAGGTCGAAGGCTCGGGCACGGCTGCGATGCTGCCCGGGCCGTTGATGCTGTTGTCGAACAGGCCGCTGGCTGCCACGCCGGTGGTCACCAGCGTGTAGCGCACGCCCGCCGTCAGCCCCCAGGAAAAGCCCGACTGGCCGATGGTGGTGCCGCCCAGGTCGTCGTTGGCGACCAGCGCGCCGGTCAGCGGCATGCCGGGGTTGAAGGTCGGGGCGTACAAGACCAGGAAGTTGTCCCAGCCGCCCTCCGCGGTGCTGAGGAAGCTGTAGAAGCCGGTGCTGCCGACGGTGAACTCGAACGCGCTGTACGTGTCCATGTCCGCCATCGGCACATAGTCCAGCGTTTCCACCGGTCGGTTGAAGGTGGCACCGCCAACGGTGGTGCCGCTGTAATCCAGCGTGGCGGCCAGCGCCGCGGGGCCGGCCAGCAGCAAGGCGGCGGCCAGCGCCAGCATGGAAGGCTTGCAGTTCATGGTGTGTCTCCTGCCTGTGGGGTGTGGGGGCGTGGCGCGCTTCAGCGGCCGGCCAGCATCAGCTTGGTCAGCTCGCGCATCGAGGCCACCAGCCGGTCCACGTCCTGCGTGGAATGGAAGAGGTGGGTGGAGATGCGCAGCGGGTGGTGGGCAGCGGTGGAGCCGGGCACCGGCACCGCGGTGTTGCGGATGACGATGCCGTACTGCGTGCGCATGCGCTCGACGAAGGTGCTGGACTGCGCCGATTCGGCGGTGGCCGCTGAGGTGCCCGCGGCCAGCGCCAGCGAAGGGCCATGGAAGGGGTTGAACGAGGTCAGCGCCGACACCAGCTCGGGGTCGTTCATCGGCGAGTACAGCTTGGCCGTGCCCCACACCTGCGCGATCTTCTGCTTGAGGTAGGCCGACAGCGCCAGGTCGTGCGCCTCGATGGCGGCGCGGCCGATCTGGTCCCAGTAGGTGCAGCACTCGCTCAGCACCTTGAGCATCGGGTAGTTGGGGTTGCCGATGCTCTGCACCTTGGAGCCGATCTGGTAGCTGGCCGCATTGGCCGTGGTGCGCGGCCCGGTGAGCGCGGTGTTGTTGGTGTTGGTGGGCCAGAAGTTGAACAGCGGCCGCGGGTTGAAGCTGCTGACCCGGTTGCGGATGTAGAGGATGCCGGTGCCCCCCGGCCCGCATTGCCACTTGTGGCCCGAGCAGCCCCAGAAGTCGATGCCCGTCTCGTGGAACTTGATGTTGAACATGCCGGTGGCGTGCGCGCCGTCGACGATGGTCATGATGTTGTTCTGCTGGGCCAGCATCGCCAGCCGCTTGTAGGGCAGCATGGTGCCCGTCAGGTACGTGGGCGCCGAGAACACGAAGGCCTTGGTCCTGGCCGTGATGGCCGCGGCGAACAGGTTCACGTAGTCCTGCGCGGTCTGGTTGTTGCCCACCGGCAGCTCCACCCGCTTGATCACCACGCCCTTGCGCCAGGCCAGCAGGTTCATCGGGCCGTTGCCGCCCGGGTGCTCATGGTTGGTGGTGATGATCTCGTCGCCGGCGTTCAGCTCCACCCCGGCCAGGATCTTGTTCATCCCGTCGGTGGTGTTGTAGGTCATCACCAGCTCTTCGGTCTCGCAGCCGAAGCCCGGGGCGATGGCCTCGCGCATCGGCGTGGTGCCGCCCAGCGTCTCGCGCGGGTTGCGCGCCACCTCGCGGTTGTAGTCGTCGAAGGCCTTGAGCAGGTGGATGGGCGTGGAACCGGTGGTGCCCACGTTCATGTACAGGATGGCGGGGTCGAGCGCAAAGGCCGGTTGCGGCTCGCCCATCACATGGTTGGTGGTGGCCGCAAAGGCCTGCGGGCTGACCAGCGGCAAGCTGCCCGCGGCCAGCGTGCCGGCGCCCGCGCCCACCAGCTTGAAGAACTGCCGCCGCCCGGCTTCGGGCTGCAGGGCGTGCGTGAGCGGATCGTGATGCTCTGACATGAGGCTTCCTTCCGTACTGCATGGAGAGAAACGGGCGCAAAGCGGCGCCCGACGCGTGGGAACGCTCGGTCAGCAAGTCAGAAAAAACGGTGGGCCGCGCCGCGTGGCGGGCCCGGTGCGCGGGGGCCTGCGGCTAGCGCGCCGCCACCGCGGAGATCTCCACCGCGACGTCGCGCGGCAGGCGAGCCACCTGCACCGTGGCGCGGGCGGGCGGCTTGTCCTTGAAGTAGGTCGCGTAGACGGCATTCATCTTCGCGAAGTCGTTCAGGTCCTTCATGAACACGTGGGTCAGCACCACGTCGTCCAGCGTCATGCCGTTGGCGGCCAGCACCGCCTTCAGGTTGTCCAGCACCAGACGCGTCTGGTCTTCGATGGAGCCGGTGTTCAGCTGGTTGGTCTTGGGGTCGATCGGGATCTGCCCCGCCAGGTACAGCGTGTTGCCATGCTTGATGGCCTGCGAGTAGGGGCCGATGGCGGCCGGTGCATCCGGGCTGGCCACCACCTGCTTGCCCCCCATCGGGGGCGCGGCGCAGGCCGTCATCAGCAGGGTGGCAATGCAGGCAAGCGCGCCGCGGGTGGCGCGATGGGCGTAGGGCATGAACCTGTCTCCTGGCTGGGTGGGCCCGGTGGGCGGCACCGCTGTTGTGGTTGCACCTCTAGGGTGCAAATTCACTCTATCCATGCACCTGTTGAATGCAAAGCCTGTGTAAACCCGTAAGGTTTCGATGTAAAGCGCGCTGCGCCGTGCACCGGCGTTGTGCATTTGGATACAGCACATGGCAGCAAGGGCAAAACGCTTGTCATGCGGCCTCTGCCGAATGGGCTAGGGGCGAATCGCCCTCAAGCCCGATGCGCCATCGGCGGCGCCTGCTTACGCTGCACGGGCTCAACCCCCATCGCCGCACGCGCGGCACTGCCAGGAGACCCGCATGGGCACCATCACCACACCGGACGGCACCGAGATCTTCTTCAAGGACTGGGGCCCGAAGAGCGCCCAGCCCATCATGTTCCACCACGGCTGGCCGCTGTCTTCCGACGACTGGGACACGCAGATGCTGTTCTTCGTGCAGCGCGGCTTCCGCGTCGTGGCGCACGACCGCCGCGGCCATGGCCGCAGTGCCCAGGTGCCCGAGGGCCATGACATGGACCACTACGCGGCCGATGCCTTCGCGGTGGCCGAGCATCTGGACCTGCGCAACGCGGTGCACATCGGCCACTCCACCGGCGGTGGCGAAGTGGCGCGCTACGTGGCCCGCCATGGCGAGCCTGCCGGCCGCGTGGCCAAGGCGGTGCTGGTGTCGGCCGTGCCGCCCATCATGCTCAAGACCGCGGCGTACCCGGGTGGACTGCCGATGGAGGTGTTCGACGGCTTTCGCGCGGGCGTGGCCGGCAACCGCGCGCAGATGTTTTTAGACGTGGCCGCCGGCCCGTTCTACGGCTTCAACCGCCCGGGCGCCCAGGTGCATGAAGGCGTGGTCCGCAACTGGTGGCGCCAGGGCATGATGGGCAGCGCCAAGGCCCATTACGACGGCATCAAGGCCTTCTCGGAAACCGACCAGACCGAAGACCTGAAGGCCATCTCGGTGCCTACGCTGGTGATGCATGGCGAGGACGACCAGATCGTGCCGATCGACAACTCGGCGCGGCTGTCGGTCAAGCTGCTGAAGAACGGCACGCTCAAGACCTACCCCGGCTTTTCACACGGCATGCTCACCGTCAATGCCGAGGTGATCAACGCCGACCTGCTGGCCTTCATCCAGGCTTGATGCGGGTCGCCGCGGGCGCGGCGGTCAATCCAGCATCCAGTGCACGCCGCCCAGCACCGTGATGTCGTAGAACTCGTCGCGCCAGGCCGGAAACAGGTGCGAGCTGAGGAAGCTCTGCGGCAGGATCGGGAAGCTGCCGGCGTCGCTGCGCAGGCTGGTGTCCTGGCCGGTGCGGCCCAGCATCGACGACGAGTGGTATTCCAGGTCGGGGTGGTAGCCCATCACCGTCAACGACTCATGCAGGCTGTGGCAGCCGCCGCCCACCAGGTAGCCGATGATGGCCAGGCAGTACTGCTTGAGGTCTTCGCCGCCCAGGTTGCCGAAGGTCATGGCCGAAGCCAGCAGGGTGCCGGTGGTGCCTGAGGGCCCCGCGCCGAACAGCTCGCGCCGGGTGTCCAGGTCGCGCCAGTAGCTGATGGCCGAGAACTTGGTGCGCACCGTCTGCGCATCGCGCGCACGCCGGTCGTAGGCGGGCGCCTTGCGCTGGTACATGTCGACGCCGCGCTTGTGCTCCTGCACGAGCCCGATCGAGGCGCTGCCGGCGGGCAGCATGCCGCCTTCCTTGCTGGGCGTGGCCTTGATGCCGCCCAGGCGACCGCGGCCCGGCGCGAAGTCGGTCTTGCCGTGCTTGCGGTTCTCGGCGCTCTGCGGGTCGTCGTCGTGGAACAGCTCGCCCGGGGCTTCGGCGCGGAACAGCTCGGTCCACTTGCGGTAGACCTTGATGAGCGAACCGTTGGGCTCGTACTTGGCCAGCAGCTTGCTGGGCACGTTGTCGTGGATGTTCATCAGCCCGGCCAGCGGCTTGCCCTGCGTCAGCGCGTCGATCGCGTCCCACCACACCTTGGCCTGCGCCATGCTGCCGCTGGGCACCTTGTCGGAAAAGCGGCCGAAGGACATGTAGCTCAGACCGTAGGCGTACTTGCCGACGCTGGCCTGATAGTCGGCACGGATGCTGTCGTCGCGCTGCGCGGTGTCCGTCAGGAACTGGCGGATGCCGGCCGACACCTTGGCCACGCCGCGCTCGCTCAGGCCCAGGTGGTTGAGCGCGATCATGCCCAGCCTGGACTGGCACAGCGCGCGCCGCTGGCGGCCTTCGGTGGCACCGTAGTGCCGCAGCCCGGCCTTGCCCGGCGGCTTGCGCCAGTCGTAGCTGCTGCTCACCTTGAACTGCGCGTACACCACGCGTCCGTCGGGCGTCAGCGCCCAGGGCATGTAGCTCTCTTCGCGCGTGCGGGGCAAGGGCCCGGTACGTACCGCATAACCGGCCGAAGCCGCATCGTCTCGGATCAGGAACTCGGCCATGGCAACGTCTCCGCCTGTGCGGCGGGCATCTTAAGCGTCGGGCGTTGCAGGCCGGCGCGACGCAGAGCCGCGGCCGCTGCGTCGGCCTGGGCCGGCTAGCCCGCGCGCTGGGCGCCCAACACCTGCACCCCATGCCCCTCGTGCTTGGCCGCGCGCTTGGCGGCGGCGGCGGCGTTGGCCACGCCGTCGCTGCGGCGGTAGTCGCCGGGCTGCACGGGCACAGCGCCGATGCACAGCGTGGTGCAGGGGTGGAAACGCATCACGCCGTGGCGGTCTTCGGCGTGCAGGCCGCCGGCGGCCAGGGCTTCGGCGTCGAAGAGGTCGCGGGCGCGCAGGTTGAACTCGGCCACGATGGCCTCGCAGCGCTGCAGCCAGTCGGCGCTCTGGAACACCACGATGAAGTCGTCGCCGCCCACGTGGCCGACGAAGTCGCGCTGCGGGTCGGCATGGGCGGTGATCACCTGCGCCACCATGCGGATCATCTCGTCGCCGCGCCAGTAGCCGTACTGGTCGTTGAAAGGCTTGAAGTGGTTCAGGTCGGCATAGCAGGCCGCGAATTCGCAGCCGCCGTCCAGCAGGCGGTCGATGTGGTCGCTGATCGGGATGTTGCCGGGCAGGAAGGTCAGCGGGTTGGCATGGCGCGCGGCCTCGATGCGCGCTTCGGTCACCGCCCGCACCAGCTGGTCGCCGGTGCCCAGGCCGCGGTAGCGCCCGCCTTCGGTCACGATGAAGCCCTCGGTCAGGTAGCGCTGGTCGGCCGAGGTGAGCACCGAGGTGAGTTCGGCAATGCCGGTGTGGATGTCCACGCACAGCGGGCTGGTGTTGCCGTGCATGGTGGCCGGCCGGCGCGCATACAGCTCGCGGAAGTAGGGCTGCGCATAGGCATGGATGAACTGCTGGCGGTTGAGCAGCGCCACCGGCCGTTCGTCTTCCACCACCGCGATGGCATGCAGCGCGGGGTCGGCCTGGAAGCGCGCGAACACCTCGTCGTGGGTGATGGCCGACGACACCGGCGGCAGCGGCCGGCACAGCTTGGCCGCGGTCAGGCCGCCATGGTTGGCGGCGCGCCGGCGCTGCGGCAGCACCGCCACTTCGCGGCTGGTGAGCACGGCCAGCGCGCCGGGCAGCGGCGCCTGCGCCAGCGCGGCCTGCGGCCGCCCCAGGCCGTAGCCCTGGCCGAGGCCGATGCCCAGGTCGCGCACCACGCGCAGGTCTTCGTCGGTCTCGATGCCCTCGGCCACCAGGGCCGAGCCAAAGGTCTCGGCGATGTGCATCAGCGCGCGCAGCGTCTGCAGCTTGTCGCCGTTGCGGGCCACCTCGCGGGTGAAGTACTTGTCGATCTTGACGATCTCGGGCTTGAGCTCCGACCACAGCCGCAGGCTGGAGCGGCCATCGCCGAAGTCGTCGAGCGCAATGCCCACGCCATGGCGGCGCAGCCACAGCACCGCATGCTGCAGCCGTTCCACGTCGCGCACATGCTCATGCTCGGTGATCTCGATGACCAGCGCACTGGGCGTGACGCCGCGGCTGCGCACCACCTCCATCAGCCGCTGCGGGTCTTGCAACTCCAGCAGTTGCGTGAGGGCTGCCGCGCTGAGGTTGACGAAGAGCTTGCCCGCCGGCCGCTGGCGGCTCCAGCTCACCAGCGCGGCGCGCAGGCAGGCCAGTTCCAGCTCGATGCTGACGCCTTCGCTGCGGGCGGCGGCAAAGAGGGCGTCGGGGTGGGGCCAGGGCCCGGCGGTGGGCCGCACCAGCGCCTCATGCCCATGCAGCTGACCATCGGCCAGCGACACGATGGGCTGGAAATGCATGACCAGCGCACGCGCCTCGATCAGCGCAGCGACGGTATGGAATTCGGGCACGGCTTGGGTGGGAACAGCGCGGTTCATGCGCCGATGTGGCGCCCGCAGTGGGAAGCGGGTCGCTTCATGGCGGAACAACTCATGAGTTGCCCCGCACTATCGCCCCGGGTGGTGACCGTTTCATGACACGCCGGGCACCGCCGGCCTGTCCCGGCTCGCCTCGGATCCCACTCGGCCGGCGCGCCGATGGCGCGGTATCGTCCGGGCCCGACAAGCCCTGGCTCATCCAGGCGGCCAGATCATCCCCCCATGTCCCCACCTTCGCGTCCCTGGCCCCGCCGTCTCCTGCCCTTCGCCCAGCTCGCGCTCACCCAGGCCGCCTGGTTCGCTTGCGTCCTGGGGGCGGCCCGGGGCCAGCCGGGCGGGGGCATCGCCATCGCTGCCGGGGTGGTGGCGCTGAACTTCCTCGTGAGCGACCGGCGCCGCGCCGACGCCGCGCTGCTGCTGCTGGCGCTGGTCGTCGGCCTGGCCTGGGACACGCTGCTGCTGCGGCTGCAGGTCGTGGTCTACGCCGCGCCGGGACCGCTGGCCGGCTGGGCGCCGGGCTGGATCCTGGCGCTGTGGGCGCTGTTCGCGGTGCTGGTTCGCCAGCCGATGGCCTGGCTGCATGGCCGGCCGCTGCTGGCGGCGGCGCTGGGGGCCGTGGGCGGGCCGCTGTCGTATGCCAGCGCGGTGGCGCTGGGCGCCGGCACCTTGCCCGACCGGCCGATGGCGCTGGCGGTGCTGGCCGTGGGCTGGGCCGCCATCACGCCGGTGCTGACCGAGGCCGCACGCGCGCTGTCGGCGCGCGCTGCGGCGCCAGGCTTGCCAACTGACGAGGCCTGACGTTACATGTGACGAATTACTCGCCGTATTGCGAGTTTTTGACTGCCACCGGGCTGCCTACGCTGCCGCACCTTTTTAGTTTGGTAGGTACAGCAGGTGCACTCTTCGTTGAATCACGTCTTCCGCGTCGTCTGGAATGAAGCCCGTGGATGTTGGTTGGCCGTGGCAGAACACTGCCCGGGTCGGGGCAAGTCTTCCAGCAGCAAGGCGGTGGCAGCCGTGGTGCTGGCGGCCGGCGGTGTCGCCGCGCATGGCCAGGTGGCCCTGGTCGATGGGCACGGCGGCACCGGCTGCAACGTGATGGTGACGGGCGCCAACTGCAGCCTGCCCAACAGCAACGCGATCTTCACCAACTTCTACACCCAGGGCGGCGCCGGCAGCGGCGGCGGCGCGGGCCTGGGCGGCGTGTTCTTCGTCAACTCGGGCGCTTCACTGTCGCTGGACAACGTGTCGTTCCAGCGCAATGCGGTCAAGGGCGGCGAGGGCGGCAGCACGCCCGACGTGAACATCAGCGGCGCCACGTTGTCGCTGGTGGAAAAGACGGCCGACGTCACCTCGGTCACCGCCTTCCAGGTCAAGCCCACCATCGTCAGCGTGGGCGGGCAGCTCAAGGTCACGGGCGTCACGCTGGGCTCGGCCAACCCGCTGCTCAAGGCCGATGGCCAGGTGTCGGTGGGCGGCTCCACCGGCGTCATCGACACGGTCTCGGGCACCACCGTCACCTTCAAGGACAGCGTCGCGATCTCCAACGATGCGATCAAGACGCTGGGCAGCGCCAACTACGGTCTGGGCGCCACCACCATCAGCAGCGCCAACTTCGCGGGCCTGGCCAACTCCGACATCGCCACCGGCATGACGGTGGTGGGCGCAGGCATCGCCGATGGCACCACCATCACCGCCGTCACCCGCGACGCCAACAACGCGGTGACCTCCATCACCCTGAGCAACGGCACCACGCAGGCCGGCGCCGGTGCGCAGCTGAGCCTGGTCAACGTCACCAGCTTCCAGGCTTCGCAGTTCACGAAGCCGACCAGCCTGCTGCCCAACCAGCTGAAGATGTCGGCCACCGGCCTGGGTCTGGCCGTGGGCATGACGCTGAGCGGCGACGGTGTGCCCGCGGGCACCCAGGTGGTGGACATCCAGGGCGACGTGGTCACGCTGTCGCAGGCCATCACCGGCTTGAGCTTCACCGGCAGCCTGCCGATTGGCACCGTGGGTGGCAACCAGATCCAGCTGGCCATGGCCGACAGCCGCTTCACCGTGGGCACGGCCATCTCGGGCACCGGCATTCCGGCCGGCACCACCATCACCGCGGTGGATGCGCAGACGGGCAAGCTCACGCTGAGCAGCAACCTCACCGCCATCCCCGACGAACTGAGCACCAAGAGCATCCTGGCCCAGACCGGCACCACGCTGGTGCTCAAGAGTGCCAGCGGCCTGCAGGTGGGCATGAACCTGGAAGGCGACGGCATCCCCGACGGCACCCGCATCGTCTCGATCAACGGCAACACCGTGACGCTGAGCGCCGCGCCCAGCGCGCCGGTCACCGGCTTCCTGGCCAGCTCGGCCTTCAGCACCGGTGGCTCGATGAACAGCATCGGCACCACCGGCGCCACCGGCCGCAATGGCGGCAACGGCACCAATGCGCGCAGCAGCGTGGTGTGGATCACCGACGGCGAAGGCCGCAGCGGCACCAACGGCGGCAATGCCAATTCGGGCGCCACCGGCGGCGTGGGTGGCCGCGGCGGCAATGGCGGCAGCGGCAGCGCGGGCGCGCCGTTCAACTACGGCCTGACCTTCGCGATGCTGAACGCCACCAAGACGGCGGTGGCCGACACGGCGGCTGCCGCCGGTGCGCTGGCCACCTTCCCGCCCAATGCGGTGCTGTCGGCCGCGCACGTGATCGCGGCCGGCGTGGCCTATGTGGACCTGGGCGTGTCCATCGCCAACCTGGTGCTGTGGGGCATCGACCTCGGCCAGGGCCTGGCCGGCCGTGGCGGTGACGGCGGTGCCGGTGGCCGTGGCGGCAACGGCAGCACCTTCTACGGCGGTGGCGCCGGCGGCAACGGCGGCGCGGGCGGCAACGGCGCGCTGTCGGGCACTGACGGTGGCGCGGGCGGCGACGGCGGCAGCGGCGGTGCAGGCGGCTTCGGCGCGGGCGGTGGCTCGGGCGGTGCCGGCGGCAACGGCGGCAGCACCGGCAATGCCATCGACGGCGGCGGCGGCGCGGGCGGCGTGGCCGGCTTCGGCGGCGGCGTGGGCAGCGACGGCGACGGCCTGTACGGCGGCGGCGGCTCGGGCTATGGCGGCGCGATCTTCGTGCGCAATGGCGGCACGCTGCGCATCACCGGCAATGCGCTCTTCAGCGACAACACCACGCTGGCGGGCTCCAGCAACAACGGCGGCGCATCGGGCCAGGCGGCCGGCTCCGACATCTTCATGATGAAGGGCTCGGACGTGACGCTGGCCCCGGGCGCGGGCAAGACCATCCGCATCGAAGGCCAGATCGCCGACGACAGCGCGGCCAGCATCGGCAGCGGCAGTGCCGCCGCGGGCGCGGGCGCCAACCTGCGCATCGCCGGTGGCGGCCTGGTGCAGCTGGCCGGCCAGAACACCTATTCGGGCAAGACCATCCTCGAAGGCGGCACGGTGGAAACCGTGCTGGGCCAGGGCATCCATGCGGCCAGCTCGGTGGTGTTCAACGGCCAGGGCCAGATCGGTTCGCTCTCACCGCATGCCAATGCCGGCGTGCTGCTGCTGGGCGAGAACGTGATCCAGCGCGCCGGTGCCACCGTGCCCGGCCAGTTCGTCTGGAGCGGTGCGGGCGGCTTTGCGGCCGGCACCACCGCGGGCATCACCGTGGAGATGGGCCGCACCGCGGGCAATGCGGCGCAAACGCTGCAGTGGGGCAGCAACTACCTGTCCACCAACTCGACGCTGGTGTTCGGCTCCGAGTACGGCCTGGGCTCGGTGTTCTTCAAGAACGACATCAACCTGTCCGGGCAGACCGGCAACGTGGTGGTGTACGACAGCCAGCAGGTGGTGGACGCCGCCGCGGTGCGCGACGCGGCCTATTTCAACGGCAAGCTGACCAACGGCTCGCTGCGGGTGGGAAGCGCCGGCTACGACGGCACGCTGTACCTGACGGCGCAGAACGAGCTGAGCGCCATCACCGTCAACAGCGGCGTGGTGAGCACGCTGGCCGACGACGGCAGCGCCCCGGGCCGCGCCCTGCGCAGCAGCGGCGGCAGCATCGCGGTCAACGGCGGCACGCTGGTGCTGGCCGGTGCCGAAAAGGCCACCAGCCTGAACGTGGCGGCCGGCGGCCAGCTGGTCACGGCCGGTGCCTTTGAAGCCGCCACGGTGGACAACCGCGGCGTCAGCTCGATGGCCGGCGCCAACACGCTGGGCAACGTGGCCAACCGCGCCAACGCGGCGCTCAACCTGCTGGGCGCCACCACGGTGGCCGGCAGCATCAGCAACGAAGCCGGTGCCACGCTGAACCAGCTGGAAGCCGTGCAGGCCGGCGCCGTGCTCAACAACGGCACCTGGGCCGTGGACGGCGACCGCAGCCTGACCACGCCCACCGTGGCCGGCAACGGCAGCTTCGTGCTGGCGCAGGAAGGCAGCCGCCTCACGCTCAACCTGGGCAGCGACTCGCAGTTCGACGGCACGGTGCAAGGCGCGGGTGCGCTGGTCAAGGCCGGCAACAGCACGCTGTCGCTCAGCGGCGCCAGCACCCACACCGGCGGCACCACGGTGCAGGCCGGCACGCTGGACACCAGCGCGGGCGGCACGCTGGCCGACACCGGCGCCATCACCGTGGCTGCCGGCGCGCGCTTCGTCGCGGGCACGGCCGACACCGTGGGCGCGGTGACCAACCGCGGCACCGTGGAGCTGAACGCTTCGCACACCGTGGCCTCGCTGACCAACGCCGACGGCGGCACGCTGCAGCAGCGCACCGTGCTCACCAGCACCGGCAGCCTGGACAACCAGGCCGGCGGCACGATCAACCAGTCGGCCGACATCAGCGCCGACGTGGTGGCCAACAGCGGTACCTTGAACGTCAACGGTGACCGCAGCATCAGCACCCGCGGCCTGATCGGCGAAGCCACCGGCCGCATCAACGTCGACGCGCGGCTGACGCTGGCGCAGTCCGACAACTCGGTGTACGCCGGTGCCATCGAAGGCACGGGCGCGCTGGACAAGACCGGCGCCGGCCTGCTGGTGCTGGCCGGCACCAGCGGCCTGACCGGCGCGCTGACGGTGCAGGCCGGCAGCGTGGACGTGACCGGCAGCATCGCCAGCGGCACCGTGCAGGTGGCGCAGGGTGCGGCCATGGGCGTGGGCAGCAACGCGCTGGCCACCACCGCGCAGGTGAGCAATGCCGGCACCTTCGACGTGCGGGGCGACATCCGCGTGGCCTCGGTGGTGAACACCGGCACGCTGAACAACAGCGGCCACCTGCAGGCGGGCAGCCTGGTCAACCAGGCCGTGGTCAACACCAGCGGCGCGGTCACGGCCGACTCGGTGGTCAACAACGGCCAATGGTCGGTGGAAGGCGAGCGCCGCATCACCACCGCGGCACTCACCGGCAGCGGCAACTTCGACATGACCCAGGCCAGCGCGCAGCTGGTGGTGGATCAGTCGGGCGACTCCAGCTTCGACGGCGTGTTCAGCGGCCAGGGCAGCCTGGCCAAGGCGGGTGCGGGCACGCTGTCCATCAGCGGCGCCAACACCCACACCGGCGGCACCGTGGTGCGCGCCGGCACGCTGCAGACGGTGGCCGGCGGCACGCTGGCGGACACTGGCGCGGTGGTGGTGGATGCGGGCGCGGCCTTCAAGGCCAACACCGCCGACACCATCGGCGCCGTGTCCAACAGCGGCACGCTGGAGATCAACGCGGCGCACACCGTGGCCTCGCTGGCCAATGCCGAAGGCGGCAGCGCCTTCGTCAACGCCGCGCTCGCCAGCGCCGGCAATGTGGCCAACCTGGCCGGCGGCACGCTGAACCAGTCGGCCGACGTGACGGCGGCTGCGGTGGGCAACAGTGGCACCTGGCACGTGCTGGGCCAACGCAGCATCACCACCGGTGCGCTGGTGGGCGATGCCAGCGGCCGCCTGGTGCTGGGCACCGCGGCCGACAGCCTGATGCTCACGCAAAGCGGCAATGCCAGCTATGCCGGTGCCATCGAAGGCGCGGGCACGCTGAACAAGCGCGGCGCCGGCACCCTGGTGCTGGCCGGCAACAGCAGCCACACCGGCGCGCTGAACGTGCAGGCCGGTGCGCTGGAGGTGACGGGCCAGACCGCCGCCAGCAGCGTGCAGGTCTCGCGCGGCGCCAGCCTGGCCGTGGCCGGCAGTGCGCTGGCCGCCAACGCCACGCTGGGCAACGACGGCACGCTGGACGTGCGGGCCGACAACCGGGTGGGTGCCTTCGTCAACAGCGGCACCGTCAACGGCGCCGGCAAGCTGACGGCCGATACCTATTCGCTGAACGATGGCAGCGTGATCAACGCCAACCTGGGTGCGGGCACGCTCATCACGCAGGGCAAGGTGCTGCTCAACGCCACCAGCGATGCGGCGGTGGTCAACGTGCTGGCCGACAGCCTGCTGACCCTGGGCGGTGTCGATCGCCTGTCGCGCCAGGCGGCGTTGACGGTGGAAGGCAAGTTGCTGCTGGGCAACGGCGACCAGACGGTGCGCACGCTGGCCGGCGCGGGCAGCGTCGACATGCAGGCCTACCACCTGGTGGTGACCAACGGCGGCACCTTCACCGGCACGCTGACCAGCTCGGGCGGCAGCTCGCTGTCGGCCAACGGCGGTGCGCTCAGCCTTACGGGTGCCAGCTCGGTGCAGACGCAGGCGCTGGACCTGAGCGGCGGCAGCTCCTTGAGCATGGCCGCGGGCTCGGCCCTGAGCACCGGCAATGCCACGGTGGAATCCGGCAGCACGCTGCGCATCGCCGACAGCGCGACCTTCCAGTACCAGACCCTGAGCGGCCGCGGCACGGTGGAAGCCAGCCACTTTGCCAATGCCAACGGCGCCAAGGTGGCGGGTGCGCTCACCTTCACCGGTGACTTCGCCAACCAGGGCCAGCTGGCGCCGGGCTTCTCGCCGGGCACCGTGACCATCCTGGGCAACTACACCGAATCGGGCACGCTGGACCTGGAACTGGCCGGCACCACCCCGGGCACCGAGCATGACCAGGTGCGCGTGGGCGGCACCGTGACGGCCGCCGCCGGCAGCCGCCTGGTGTTCATGCCCTGGAACGGCGTGGAGCCGAAGCTGGGGCAGGTGTACCAGGTGATCGCCGATGCCAACGGCAACGGCAAGCGCATCAACGGTGCCTTCGGCCAGGTGCAGTACGACGCCGACGGCGTGGCCGGCAGCGGCACCGCCGCCGACAGTGCCGCCGTGGTGCTGGACGTGGCCACCGGCCGCGCCCTGGCCACCGGCCTGAACCGCGCGGGCAGCCAGATCACCGAACTGGGCGCCACCGACTCGCAACGTGCGGCCGTTGGCGCCTTGTTCGGCGCGGCCACGGCGCAGGTGGGGGCGCAGCAGATCGACACCGCCAAGGCGCTGGGCGCCAACGCGGCCGAGGTGCTGACCACCGCCAACGGTGTGCGCAAGCTGGTGCCCGAGTTCTACGGCGCGATGGCCGATTACGGCTTCACCGCATCGACCACGTTGTCCCGCCTGCTGGTGCAACGCGCCGGTGCCGAGTTCGGCCTGCGCCCGCTGCAGCGCGGCGGCTTCTATGCCGCAGTGCAGAGCGACAGCGCCAAGCCGGGCGACGACGCCAAGCTGCGCCGCAGCGAGTTCGTGCTGGGTGGCGACTGGCAGCTGACGCCTTCGTTCGCCCTGGGTGCCGCGCTGGTCTCCAGCCATGGCAGCCTGGACGGCGAGTACGGCAGCGGCGACGTCAAGGGCGAAGCCTTCCGCCTGTATGCCAAGGGCAACCTGGGCGAGCGCCTGACGGTGCTGGGCGGCATCGGCCACGGCAGCTACCGCTACGACCTGAAGCGCGCGGCGGTGGTGGGCGAAGCCCGCGGCGACACCGACGGCGGCGGCACCACGGCCAACTTCGGCTTGGTGTACGAGGCCTTCCAGGGCCGCGAAGTGACGGCACGGCCGTACCTGAGCGTGGACTGGGGCAGCTTCGACGTCGACGGCTTTGCCGAGACCGGCTCCAGCCACCGCCTGGTGATGGACGACTACCGCACCCGCCGCACCACGGCCACCGTGGGCAGCATGTTCGAGTGGAAGAGCGCGGTGGGCGGCAAGGCGACCACCGTCACCGCCGACGCCGCGCTGCGCACGGTGCTGGGTGAAGGCAACCGCACGCAGGGCGCGCGGCTGGGCATCGACACCACGGTGCAGTTCCCGGTGACCTACGAGAGCCGCAAGCGCACGCAGGCGGTGGTGGGCCTGGCCGGCAGCGTCCGCCTGAGCGATGCGGTGACGGCCGGTGCCGCCATCGACGCCGCGCTGGGCGACGGCGGCCAGACGGGCGTCAAGGCCCAGCTGAACGTGGCGTTCTGACGCACGCGCCGGCCCCGGGAGGGGCCGGCTACACCTTGAAGCCGGCCACCGACTGCGCCAGCTGTCGGGCCTGCTGGCTCAATCGTTCTGCAGCCGCCGCGCTCTCTTCCACGAGCGCGGCGTTCTGCTGGGTGGTCTCGTCCATCTGCGAGACGGCCTGGCCCACCTGCACCACGCCGCCGCTTTGCTCGCGGCTGGCCACGCTGATCTCGCCCACGATGTCGCTGACACGGCGGATCGCGTCGACGATCTGCTGCATCGTGGCGCCGGCCCGGTCGGCCTTGACGGTGCCGGCGGCCACACGTTCCACGCTGGACTGGATGAGTTCGCGGATCTCGCGCGCGGCTTCCGCGCTGCGCTTGGCCAGGCCACGCACCTCGCCGGCCACCACCGCAAAGCCACGGCCTTGTTCACCGGCACGCGCGGCTTCCACCGCGGCATTGAGCGCCAGGATGTTGGTCTGGAAAGCGATGCCGTCGATGGTGCCGATGATGTCGGCAATGCGCCTGGACGAGTC
>CAKZXL010000205.1 GCA_937883885.1 uncultured Aquincola sp.
CCACGTCGCCCTCTTCCAGATACACGATCTGGTCGGTCACGCCGGCCAGGGCCATCGCGTCGCTGGCCAGGAAGTTTTCGCCCTCGCCCCGGCCCAGCACCAGCGGCGAGCCTTCACGCGCGCCCACCACGCGGTGCGGCTCGTCGCGGCAGAACACGGCAATGGCGTAGGCGCCGCGCAGTCGCCGGACGGCCTGCTGCACCGTCTCGAACAGGTCGCCGTCGTACAGGTGGTTCACCAGGTGGGCGATGACCTCGGTGTCGGTCTGGCTGGTGAACTCGAAGCCCTTGGCGATGAGTTCGGCGCGCAGCTCGTCGTGGTTCTCGATGATGCCGTTGTGCACCAGGGCCACACGGTTGCCCGAAAAGTGCGGGTGCGCGTTGTGCACCGCCGGTGCACCGTGGGTGGCCCAGCGGGTGTGGGCGATGCCGGTGCCGGCGCTGATGGCGTCCTGGTCGACCTGGGCCTGCAATTCGGCCACCCGGGCGGTGCTGCGGGCGCGGCGCAGTTGCCCGTCTTGATGCACCGCCAGACCGCAGGAGTCATAGCCGCGGTATTCCAGCCGGCGCAGGCCCTCCACCAGGATGGGGACGATGTTGCGGGTGCTGACGGCGCCGACGATGCCACACATGGTTCAAACCTCTTGAAGATCCGTGAGAGGCTGAATGCTAGGTGGCGTGCACCGCAATTTTCTTGCAGAGTCTGTGCATATTCGATGGAGAATCGCCAAACGAATGTGCGCTGCAATTTTCTTGCATATGCGGCTCGAAATTGAAGCGCCCCGCACACCATGCCCGACCTCGACGACACCGACCGCCGCCTGCTGGCGTTGCTGCAGGACGACGCTGCCCGCAGCAATCAGGACCTGGCCGCCGCCGCACACGTGTCGCCGGCCACCTGCCTGCGGCGCGTCAAGCGGCTGGTGGACGAGGGTTACATCACGCGCCGCGTGGCGCTGCTGGCGCCCGACAAGCTGGGCCCGCAGCTCACCGCGGTGGTCGAAGTGACGCTGGACCGCCAGGGCGCGGAGCACCTGCTGGCCTTCCAGCAGCGGGCGGTGGCCGATGCGGGCGTGCAGCAGTGCTACCGCGTGTCGGCCGGTCCCGACTTCGTGCTCATCGTCGGCGTGGCCGACATGGCGGCCTATAACCTGTTGGTGGAGCGCCTGTTCACCCAGGACGCCAACGTGCGCAACGTCAAGAGCTTTTTCAGCGTGGAGCGGGCGAAGTTCTCAACCGCTATCCCCGTTTAGCTCTTCAAGATCACCAGCCCCTTCAGGTACTCACCCTCCGGAAACTCGATGGTGGTCGGGTGGTCGCAGGCGCCCGACAGGCGGTCCAGCAGCAGGCCGTTGACGCCCGCGTCCATGCCGGCACCGGCCACGATCTTGTGAAACAGGTCGGCGCTGATGCCGCCCGAGCACGAGAAGGTGAACAGCAGGCCACCCGGCGCCAGCAGCTCCAGCGCCAGGCGGTTGATGTCCTTGTAGGCGCGGGCCGCGCGCTCGGCGGCGGCGGCGTTGGGCGCGAACTTCGGCGGGTCGAGCACGATGGCGTCGAAGCGCTGGCCGCCGGCCTTCAGCTCACGCAGGTACTTGTTGACGTCGGCATCGACGAACTGGCAGCCGCTGTCGTCCAGGCCATTGAGCCGCACATTGGCACGCGCCA
>CAKZXL010000206.1 GCA_937883885.1 uncultured Aquincola sp.
AAGTCCAGGCCACCTTCAAGAAGCTGTACAACCTGGAGCGCAACTTCCTGCCCGACGGCGCGCAGTTCGACCACCTCTTTCACGATGAGGAGGTCTTCAGGATCGGCGAGGTGCCGGCCAAGGCGCTGCTGGTGCCGGGCCACACGCCGGCAGACATGGCCTATGCCGTCGACGGTGCCGTCTTCGTGGGCGACACGCTGTTCATGCCCGACGTCGGCACGGCGCGCGCCGACTTTCCCGGAGGCGATGCGCACACCCTGTACCGCTCGATGCGGCGCCTCCTGGCGCTGCCGCCCGAGACCCGGATGTTCGTCTGCCACGACTACCCGCCCCAGGGGCGACCAGCCGCGTGGGAAACCACCGTCGCCGAGCAGCGCGCCAGCAACATCCACGTGCGCGACGGCGTGGGCGAGGAGGCCTTCGTGAAGATGCGAACGGCCCGCGATGCGCTGCTGGAGGTGCCCACCCTCATCCTGCCGTCCATCCAGGTCAACATCCGCGCCGGCCATCTGCCACCCGCGGAGGACGACGGCGTCAGCTACCTCAAGATTCCGCTGAATGTCTTGGGCAAGGCGTCGGTGGCGACTGGAGGTCGGCGCTTCAGGGCGAAGTGCCGCCAGGCGCTGCGGGCGCTGACGCGATGAACAGCCGAGGGTCGAACCTGAAGGGGTGGCGCTCGATGTGGAGGGTGATGGTGGCGTACGCCGGGTGCGCGGGGTTGAGCAGCAGGTTCCGCTCGTTGGGCTCGATGAAAGACGGCACCCATAGCCCCAGGCTCGCGCCCGAGGCAACCCAGGAATTGCCGATGGTCTGTGTGGTCGTCTCGTCGTTGCGCCAGTCAGCGGGCAGGCCCAGTGTCTCGACCTCGATCAGGGATGTGGCGGCAGGAATCTCGAGCCGCATGAGCGCCTGGTTCTTGGGGTTGGCGCCGTTGGCGTGCACGCGCTTTTCGAGCTGGCACAGGGCCCGGCTCGAGCCACAGTAGACGACCTGGTTGGGCCCTTTGGTGTGCCAGCGCCCGTTGCCCTGTGTCGAGCCATAGCCCAGACTCATGAGCAGGACGGTGAGCGCTGGGGCCGGCGTGTCGCAGTAGCCGATGCGGTAGACCGTGGTCAAACCACGCCACCGTACTTGACGGCGTTGAGGATGTCCTTGACGCGTTCGGCGCCAAAGCCAGACTTGGCGCAGTCCAGCGGCGTCTCCCCGTCAAGCATGGGGTGTGGCTGGCGCAGCCACGCAGCCGCTTCTTCATCCGTCTCGAAGGTGTCGCGTGCCATCGCGTCTAGCTCGAGCAGGCGCAGCATGCTTTCGGCCGCGTAGGTTGGAAGCACGTCGTCCTTGGCCACCTTGCGGTTGGCCGTGGCGCGGTCCATTCCCAAAACACCCGCGGCCGCGCCCTTGCCGATGCCCAAGTGGTCGCTCAGCGGCTCCAGGCTGCGGCTAGGGATGCCCAACTTGACGATGACGTAGGCTTGCTTGGCCGACAGGTGGTCAGGGATCGTGACGATCTCGACAGCAGACTTGCGGTGGACGCGCGCAGGCCGACCAGGCTTGTCGCCGTGCTCGATGGAGGCACCGCCGACCTTGGACAGGACAATAGACCAGAGGTCGTGCAGCGGGGAAGCGGAGGTCGAGGGCATGAGGAGCTCCGTTGCTGCGTTCATTTGCGACACGAATTTAGCGCATTTGCATCATCATGTCCATGAGCCGCCCGGGCGCCAGAGGCCAAAGCCGCCCATTGCCCGCGACCGGTTGTGGCCGACAGCAGCCGCAACCCAGCGGTCGATCCCCCCAAGCCCTCAAGCGACAATCCCCACCCCCCGCCCCAGCTTGTCTAGACAGCCCTGTCTTGCGCCCGCGCGCCTTTCCATGACCCAGCCGCCCTCTACCTCCCTGCCCACCTGGCCCCACGCTTATCCCCCCAGCGGCGCCAGCGCCGTGCTCAAGCGCTTCAACGAAGACTTCGTGGTCACCGAGCTGCCTTTGCAGCTGCCGGGCGGCGAGGGGGAGCATGTATGGGTGGAGGTGGAAAAGAACGGGGCCAACACCGGCTTCGTGGCTCAGCAGCTGGCGGCGGCGGCCGGGGTGCAGGAACGTGACGTGGGCTATGCGGGGCTGAAGGACCGGTATGCGGTGGCGCGCCAGTGGTTCAGCCTGTACCTGCCCAAGGGCGAGGCGCCCGACCTGCTGGCGTTGCAGCACCCGGAGTTCAAGGTGCTGGGCCAGAGCCGGCATGTGAAGAAGCTGCGGCCGGGTGATCTGCAGGGCAATCGCTTCGTCATCACGCTGCGCGAGGTGGCCGGTGATCGGGCCGCGATCGAGGCCAACCTGCAGGCCGTGGCCACGCAGGGCGTGCCCAACTACTTCGGCGCGCAGCGCTTCGGCTTCGACGGGGGCAACGTGGAGCAGGGGCGGGCGATGCTGGCGCGAGAGATCCGCGTGCGCAACCCGAAGAAGAAGGGCCTGTACCTGTCGGCGGTGCGCTCCTTCGTCTTCAATGAAGTGCTGGCGCTGCGCATCCAGCAAGGGCTGTGGGGCCACACGCTGCCCGGCGACGTGCTGGACCCGGCCGGCCGGCCCACGGGCCCGCTGTGGGGCCGTGGCCGCGTGAGCACCACCGACCAGGCGCAGGCGCTGGAAACCGGCGTGGCCGAACGCCATGCCGCCTTGTGCGACGGCATGGAGCACGCCGGCCTGGAACAGGAGCGCCGCGCGCTGGTGTCCTGCCCGGCCGACATGTCATGGCACTGGCCGCAGGCCGATCAGCTGGTGATCGGCTTCAGCTTGCCGGCCGGGCATTACGCCACCTCGGTGCTGGACGAGATCCTGCAAACCACCGAGCCGGACCGGCATGGGGAGGAAGGCGAAGCGCCAGCCGCTGCAACTGCTTCGTCAGCCACCGGGGCGTAGCGGCCGTCCAGCGCCACGGGGCCAGCGGCACCGCCCATGCCCGCCGCGCCTGGCGATGGATCACCTCGCGCTGCTGGGGTCAGTGCCCGCTGGCCGGCGCGCCGTGGGGATGGGCCCGCAGCGACGCATGCTCCCACACAGCCACGATCACCAGCACTGCGCAGGCAAGACCGCCAATCGCCAGTGCGGACAGCAGGTGGGCGAACGCCGGCAGTGCCAGGGCCCCCAGCAGTGCCAGCCCGACGAGATGCGACAGCGGCGGCCGCGGGCGGTCGTTGGAGACCCACTTGAATGCGCCGACGCCGATGAGATACAGCGCCGGTCCGCCCAGCATCACCATGATGCCGGCGCCACTGGCGTGGTCAGGGTGCGCGAGCACCAGTTCGTCGGCCACGGCGCTGACGATGATGCCTGCCACGATGGGCAGATGCAGATAGGTGTAGGCCACCCGCGCATGGCGGCCGGGATCGGCAGCGCTGGTGATGCGGTGCACACCGGCGTGCTCCGCCTTGTCGAAATAGAGCCACCACATGGCCACCGCGCTGATGAAAGCCGCTACGAAGGCCGTGGCCGTGGCCGCGGTCCAGGGGGCGCCGGCGAAGGTGGCACCGCTGACGAGCAGCGACTCGCCCAGCGCGATGATGATGAACAAGGCGCAGCGTTCGGCCAGGTGGCCGCCATCGACGTCCCAGTCGGCCAGGGTTGAACGGCCCAGGCCCGGCACGAAGAAGAACAGCGCGGGCGAGACGAACTCAATGGCCAGCGCCGCAGCCCATAATGCCAGGCGCGCATCGCCTTGCACCAGTGCGCCGACCACCCAGAACCCGGCTGACAGCATGAGCCAGACGAGGATGCGCTGGAAGTTGCGGATCATCGCCTGACGTTCGCCGCGCACCGCCCACAGGACGAAGAGCGTGCGCCCGATCTGCATGAAGACGTAAGCCGCCGCGAAGGCCAGCCCCTGGTCGGCAAATGCCTTCGGCAAGGAAGCGGACATCACCAGGCCCGCCAGCATCAGCACGAAGAGGCAGGCGCGCACCGGTACCCGCTCGGGATCGAGCCAGTTGGTCACCCAGGAGGTGTAGATCCACACCCACCAGACGCCCAGCAGCAACAGGCCGACCTGGACGGCCGAACGCGCCGTCAGGTCGGCGAGCAAGGTATGCGACAGCTGCGTGACCGCGAACACGAACACCAGGTCGAAGAACAGCTCGACCATGCCGACACGACCCGCCCCGGCCTGGCCGCGTTGGCGCAGCAAGGAGGGGGATGATGCAACTTTGACCGTCATGGGACGATTGTCACATCGGTCATTTGAAACGCATGTCATGCAGAGATCCTTGACTCATCTCAGCAGCGTTGCCGCCACGGCCCTGTCGGGCGTGTTCGTCACCACGACCGACAGCGCACGCAGTTTTCCCCGCCACTGGCATGGGCAGTACGGCCTGGGCCTGATCGACCGCGGGGCGCAGAAGTCGGCCAGCGGCCGCGGCATGGTCGAGGCTTTGGCGGGTCAGTGCATCACCCACAACCCGGGCGAGGTGCATGACGGCATACCCATCGGCGATGCTGGTCGGCGCTGGCGCATGTTCCACCTCGAACCGGCTGCCATGGCCCGCCTGCTCGGCGTGGCGCAGGCGGCCAGCCTGGAGTGGCATGCGCCCGTCATCGATGCAGCAGCGCTGCGCGCAACGCTGGACGGGGCCTTTGCAGCGTCCGACCCGGCATTGCTGGAGGAGAAGCTGCTGCTGGCCGTCGGTCGCAGCTTTGAACCCACCCCGGCAGCGCGATCCGCCAGGCCCGACGAAGCCCACCTGGCCCGGGTGGCTGAACGCCTGGCCGACGACCTGGCGCATGCGCCGACGCTGGATGAACTGGCAGCGTTGGCGGGCACCAGCCGGTACACGCTGGTGCGGCAATTCGGCCGCCGGCACGGCTTGCCGCCCATGGCCTGGTGGCTGCAGTGGCGGCTGCAGCGGGCGCGTGATCGCATGGCCGCCGGCTGGACGCTGGCCGACACCGCGCTGGCCTGCGGCTTCAGCGACCAGAGCCACCTGACGCGTGTCTTCACCCGGCAATTCGGCTACACACCCGGGGCGTGGCGCAAGGCGGCAGGCCGCCGCTGCCTGCAGGCGCAATAACGTTCTAGATCGGCGGTGGCACAGGCGACATCCTGCGGGCATGTCGACCTCCAGCCTTCCCTCTTCTTCCCCACCAGAGGCCCGCGCGTCTGTGTGGGGTGCTGTGCTGTGCGGCACCGCGATGGCCACGGTGGGCACCTCGGTGGTGGCCAGCAAGCTCATCGGCGTGCAGATCGAGCCGTTCGCAGCCACCGCCTTGCGGCACCTGATGGCCTTGCCGGCGCTGCTGCTGCTGTGCGTGATCTTTCGCCCGGCCTGGCCCCGACCTGGCCGGCGCGATGCGTGGATTCTGCTGGTGCAGGCTGCATCGGGCAGCGTGGGCTACACGGCGCTGCTGATTGCTGGCACCTCCATGGCCAGCGCGGCCGATGCCGGCGTGGTCACCGGCACGCTGCCCGCCATGGCAGCCTTGTTTGCGATCGTGATCCTGGGTGAGCGACCTGGCATGGCCGCGCTGCTGGGCATTGCGCTGGCCACCGCCGGGGTGCTGCTGCTGTCGACAGGCGGTGGCGCGGTCCAGGGCGGGCAGTTGCCGCACCGCGGCCTGGGCATCGGGCTGGTGACTGCGGCGGTGGCTTGTGAAGTCATCTTCATCCTGGGGCAGCGCCGCCTGCGCATCCCCGTGGAACCGCTGGCCATGGCCACGTTGATGTCTGCCGGCGGCCTGCTGCTGTCGCTGCCGGCCGCTGCCCTGGCCTGGGCGGTGGGCTTGCCGCGTGCGGGTGTGGCGGCGGATCCGTCAGGCCAGTGGGCGGCGCTGGCCGCGATCGCCTGGTATGCCTGGGTGCCCACCGTCATCGGCTTCTGGCTCTGGTATGCGGGCGCCCGCCGGGCCACGGCCACGCAGGCCGCGCTGTCCACCGCCTGGCTGCCGGTGGTCGCGGTCATCGGCGCCGCCGTCGTGCTGGGCGAAGCGCTGGCCCCCGTGCAATTGATGGCGCTGGGCCTGGTGCTGGCCGGTGTGCTCATCGGCGCGGTTCGCCAGGCCTGAACCGGCCTGGCGGCCTACCAGCCCGTCGACCCCGGCCCGCCCTTGAACGGCCCCACCAGCTCCGGCGTCACCCAGCCGCCGTAAAAGCCGCCGGGCTGCGGTGTCACCGGCTGGCCGCCGACGCGGCAGTCCAGGCCTTCGGCGTAGAAGGCCACGCAGTCGGCGATGGCCTCGGCGCCGGCCAGCGGCTGCGGGTAGCTCCACGCGATGCGGTCCAGGTGCCGGCCTTCGTGCACCAGGCTCCAGTACTGGGCCGGGCCCTTCCATTCACAGAACGAGCTGCCTTCGGTCCGCTGCAGCAGGCGGCGGTCCACATCGGCCCAGGGAATGTAGAAGCTGGGCGGGTGCGAGGTTTCCAGCAGCCGGATGGCGCGCTGCGTGCGGGCCACCGGCAGGCCCTGCCAATGGATGGTCACCTCGCGCGCATCGGGCACCAGCGCCGGTGGGCGCGGGTAGTCCCACACCGATTCCTGGCCGGGCCCGGGTTCGGTGGCAAAGGCGGGGCGCTTGCCGCCGCGCCAGGTCCAGTGCTCACGGGCGGCGGCCAGCCAGGGTGGAAGCTCAGGGCGTTGGGTCATCGCAGGGGGTGGTGTGGACAACAAGGCCCCGACACTGCGCCGTGCGGGCGGCCGGGTCAAGCGGCCGTTGCGAGACCTCTGGCCTCGATGCCGGCGGCATTGGCCAAGTGCCATCGATGAATCGGCAGAAAACATCGATTGGACCGCGGGCGTTGGCGGCCCAATACTGCGCCGCATACCGGGCGTTCGCGATGAACGGGCGCCTGCTGCTGTCACGGAGACAAGATGACCCTCAACCGACGCCTGGTGCTGGCGTTCGCGGCGCTGCCGCTGGCCGCACTGCCGCTCGCGCTTCATGCGCAGGCCGGCTATCCGAACAAGCCCATCAAGCTCATCGTGCCGTTTCCGCCGGGCGGCAACGTGGACCTGAGCGCGCGCATCCTGGCGCCGGAGCTGGCCAGGGAACTGGGCCAGCCGGTGATCGTGGAAAACAAGGCCGGCGCCAGCGGCACGCTGGGCCTGGATGCGGTGGCCAAGTCGGCGCCGGACGGCTACACGCTGGGCATCGCCTCGCCAGTCAACCACCTGGCCGCGCCCTCGCTGTATCCCAAGCTGCCGTACGACTCGATCAAGGACTTCACGCCCGTCGGCCTCATCGCCAGCGTGCCCATGGTGTTGGCCGTCGGGCCCTCATCGCCGGCCAAGTCGGTGAATGAGTTG
>CAKZXL010000207.1 GCA_937883885.1 uncultured Aquincola sp.
ATCAGGCTCAAGCTCAACGGGTTGAGCCCGGTGCAGTACCGGCTGCGGGCCGTGAACGCCTAGCGTCCAACCGTCCAACTTCTGGGGGTCAGTTCATAGCCGGGGCGGTTCATCCGTTGCTCCCATGGGCGTCGCGTGGTTCATGTTCATGATCGGCCTGGGGTGCGCCGGAGTGGCGACTGGGCTTCGCTACCTATCGCAGTTTGCCTACGCTGGCGGTTTGCGGGAGCATCTCCGCACGCACAAGCCATCGAGGCTCAACACTGTCGGGACCTTCTTCAACTGGGCTTCGATCGTCGTCGCCACCGGCTCGTTCACCCTGTTCTTCGTGGGGTCCTATTTGCTCGCCAAGCTGTTCCTCTCGGTTTGAGCATCCCCATTGCTGTCGCCGGACAGGGGGTCAGTTGTCCACCGCCACTAGTAGGATGGGCTATGTGCAACCGCTATCACCCGGCCCGTGCCGTGGAGCTGGCCTTCTACCGCGACGCGTTCGGCCTCGATGAGCCACCGCGCGGCCATGTCGGCAACCCCCTGTTTCCGCGCGACATCGGCCCTTTCGGCCGAGGCGCGTTTATCAGGCTGGCACGAGAGAGTGGCCAGCTGGAAGAGGTGCTGGGACAGTGGGGCCTTATCGGGTGGTTCGCAAAGTCTCCCGTGCCGCCGCGCAAGCCAGGCCGCGGTGGGCCCATCCTGACGAACAACGCGCGCATGGAGACCATCGCCGAGAAGCCGACCTTCCGCGACCCGTGGAAGCGGGGCCAGCGCTGCATCATCCCCGCGTGGTCATACGTCGAGCCCAACTGGGAGACCGGCAAGAATCAGTGGTGGCGCTTTCGGCGTGCTGATGGCCAACCCTGGGGAATGGCGGGCCTGTGGAACACCTGGACCGACAAGGAAACAGGCGAGGTGGTCGAGAGCTTCACGATGATCACGCTCAACGCCGATCATCACCCGCTGCTGAGCAGAATGCATCGGCCAGACCTCACCAGGGAGGCGACACTGCAGGACAAGCGAGCGGTGGTGCCGTTGGCGCCATCCGCCTTCGAAGTGTGGTTGCAGGGCACGACCGAGGAGGCCACGGCCGCGCTGCAGTTGCCCGGTGCGGACGTCTACAACGCGGGCCCCGATCAGCCGTCACTCCTTCCCGGCGATGCTGGGACGAAGAATGCTCCCAACCAGCCGGCGCTGCTGTAGCTGCCTGCCGTTGTGCTGCTTGACAGGCAGCAGTGGGGACTTGGGTGCTGCAAAACTCTGGCGGCATAAAGTACGACCAGGTGCCGCGGTGGGAGTGGGGTGCAGGCCTATTTGTGATCATCGTCCTGGCGTTGGCGGGGGCGTTCTTGCTGGCATCGTTCGTCGCGGGTCCCATGCGCTGAGATGGAGGTGGCGGGCGAGGGCTTAGAGAGACGCATGGCCAGCAGGTCCCGCCCGAGCGGCTGGGCTGTGACAGCTTGCAGGCCTGCTCGATCGCCCGACAGATGCCGGCTGAAGAAGTGTCGGCTTGGATGCACCACAGAACGTTTTTAGCGCATCCGGTCGCCGTTACAAGTGAGCCTTGTCTGCGCTTTCAAGCCGGCATGCCGGACTGCTTGTCCAGATGCCAAAAGCGTAAGCTCCTTCAAGCCGAGTTGACATCGGCGGAGCGAGACAAGCATGACTCCTAATGAACTGCGAAACCACCCGGCTCAACGAGATCTTCGCTACTGCCGGACCTGGTGGGCGCTCTTTCTGCTGGGTTGCCTTGGTGTTTTCGTCAGCACGACACAGTGGTTGGTTTCTCCATAACGCCTTGGGTGATCCTGAGTGGCCTGGTTGGCATGATCGTCGGGCGCCGGCATCACGCGACACGTATCGCGGATGCTGACGCCTTGCAGGACCTGCAAGCAGCCAAAGCGAAGGTAGCGGACGCATCGCTGGATCGGGGGGAGCAGCGCGCCACCGCACAGCTCGCCCAGTCCGGCAGGGACAGAGCGGCTGGTGATGACTCTCCTAAGGGGTGAGGACACTAAACCTAGTCAGCGAAAGACTCGCGGTGATCAAGCAAGGGTAGCCTTGGCAGCGATGGAGCTGCCGAGGCAGCTTCTGACGCTCAATGCGTCGCCTTATGCCAGGCGTGCTGCACTGCGTCCTTGAAGCGTTCCCAAGCGCTGCCGGGGTGCCTTTGTTCCCAGTCGCTCCGTACCTCCGGCTCGATGGTTGACCAGTCGCGCCCTGCAAACCGGGTGTCGCCGCGCAGGCCCGCGCCGTAGGCATAGGCCGGGGCGTACTCCTCGTAGGTGCCGCCCGTGGCGGCAAACGTCGTCTTGAAGTGGTCGTGGTACAACGAGTCGGCTGTGGCCGTGGGCGCGGTGGCCGGCAAGCGCTCCACCTCAACCTCGGTGCTCCGCAGCGTCTCGTTGATCTGCTGGGTGTGGTGTTCGACGGTCTTGCCCACAGAGACTTCTTCGACCACCCGCGCTGTCTTGGACACCACGGCCTTCTCGGCTGTTTCGCGGACCACAATGGTGCGGTCGCCCAGCGAATCTAAGTCTTCAGCGGTCACGGGGCGATCGACGGGGCGGCGATGCACCTCGGCATGTTCGCTTCGCAGCTCGACGCTCTCCGACACCGGCGTTTCAACGAGCCGCGAATACACCCGCACCCCGCCAGTTGCAACTTCCCGCTTACCCACCTCCAGCGTCTCTTGGACCACCGGGAGTACGGCGTCGGCGTCTTGGTCGATGCTCTGCCCCTGTGCAGCTGGGTCGGACCACCCGGTGGCACGCCACTCCGACGCTTTTTCTTCCAGATCGACGGCGCCGGATCGCTCCAGCGCCTGCACAGCAGCCTCGGCTTGTGCATCGTCAGCCTCCACCTTCACGACGGTCCATCCCAGCCGCATGGCTTGGCTGTAGTGGGCGGCATCGCGGTCGTCGTCGCCAAACAGGTTGCCGAAGAAGCTGCGCACGCCTGCCAGCATTCCATCGTCTTGGTCCTGCGCTGCAGAGTCCCCCGTCCGCGCGGCGTCGGACAAGGTGATTTGCTCGCGACGGATGCCGGCTGTGGTGAGGTCATTGAGCGCGGCATTGGCTTTTTCAGCGTGGTCAAACACGCCTACAATCGTACGGGTCATGGTCAGCTCCTCAGCAATAGTGGGTGACCCTGTAGGGAGCAAGCACAGTTCCCATGGTGGTAAGCGCGTGTAAACCGTGTATCGCCGCGCGACGAGCACTGCAGGCGCGCAAACTGCTTGAGCCCGTCGGAGGTTTTCCATGGAGCGTCGATGTTCTTGCCGTGCACCAGGTCAAGGCCCGCTGGCACCTGGAGAGTCGGACGGACTGCGACTGTCCGGGTGGACCCTGGTGTGCGGGGTGTTGGCAGCTTTGGTCTTAGTCTCCGCTGGCGACGACGGCGTGGCGTCCCTCTCGCAGGCTGCACAAGATACTCTCGAACAGTTGAAAGCCACCGAACTTGACCTGGTCCGTCCTCCAGTTGGGAAGTGAAGGCGCTGTCAACACCCGTGCGCCACGGCTGGGCGTTGTAGGGGTGCTGTCCATCGATTACCTGATGGATGGGCGCACGGGCTACCCTCGCAAGACGGCCCGAGTGGTTGCCTTGGCGGGCCCGGCCAATGGACAGGATCTGCTGTGCCCGCTCTTGGACCCCGAGATCTTGCGGTTGGACCGGAATGGCATGTTCCTGAGAGGGAAGCAGCCGTCGCAGACAGGGGGAGGGGAGAAGGTGCAGGTGTGGCGATGCCAGCACCTGCAGGCTGACTGCTGACTGGCTGCAGTCAGCCTGATGAAGGCAGCCCAGGCCACCCAGACCTCAGACAATCGTCAAGCTTTGGCGTCGGCTACTTCGTCTTCGATGGCGTCGTCCATGGCGGCCGATTGCGCCAGCAGCCCCAGCTTCTCGTCAGTAGCCTTTTCTTCGGCCAAGGTCTCCTCCAGCAGGCTGGCGGCCTCGGTGAGGCCCAGCTTGCCGGCGAGCATCACCAGCGTGGTGTAGCTGGCGATCTCGTAATGCTCGGCCTTCTGCGCTGCGCCCATGAGAGCGATGTCGAGCAGAGGGCCTTTGTCGATCTCGTCGATGAGGTCCTGGCTTTCCTCGATGAGACCTTCCATGGCTGCGCACTTCAGGCGCTTGAGCTTGAAGCCCGTCAGTTCCACGATCTTGTCAATGCGCTCGACCTGACCGCGGGTTTCTTCCAGGTGTTGCTCGAAGGCTGCAGCAAGATCGGGTGCGGTGGAAGCGCGCGCCATCTTCGGCAGCGACCGCGTCATCTGCTTCTCGGCGTTGTAGGTGTCCGAGAGTTCGTGGATGAAGAGTTCTTGAACAGTCTTGGGTTTCATCTTTAGCGTTGCAGTGGAAAAAGACCTGCTTTACAGGCAAGCCGCGCTCCCAAGGCGACCTCCCCGCGTTGCGCATTTGCCTCAGGGCGTTTCGCTGTTGCCCTGGTCGTCTTTGACTTCGACCCAAGACCCATCGGGCTGCAAACGTTCCACGATCGCTTCCTCACGGCGCACGTCCACGGCCTGGACGGTGGAAGACGTGGTGTTCATGAGCCGCACCCGCAGCTCTTCCTTGAGGACGAGCTGGCGGGAGATGGTGACCACTTCCTCATACACCGGAACGACCAGCACGTCGGATTCATAGCGAGCTGGTTCACGCTCTGCACAGGGCCGCCCCACGGCCACCCGCTCAACGTGCGCTTGCTGCACCACCTGTTCGAGCGGCACCTGCTCCGTAACGGTCGTCGCCCGGATGCGTACGCGTAACTGGCCAGCCGTCTCCACTTGGCGTTGGACGACAACGGACTCTGCGATCACCGGGACCACCGCGGGCGCAGGTTGGGATGGAGGAACTGGTTTGTTCATGGGGAACTGTGAGGGCCGGCCGACTGGCCAGCAATAGATATGCCTCACAGCCAAAACGGTTCATCACAACCGCTTAGCGCGGTCGGTGCAAGGCGGCTGGTAGCTCGCGACGCGCTAGATGTGCCAGGGGCTGGGGCTTGGGGCGCCAGAATCACGCCAGGCGCACCGGGATGTTGACGGCTCTGACAACTGCAAGCGGCCCAAGCGAAGGCGGTTCAGGTAGAACGGCAGGCCAAGCAGGCGGCCGAGACATGAGCCTCCAAGAGGCAACGGCGCTCAGGGGAGGGCGGAGACAGCGCAAGCGCTGGCCGATTCAGGTGAACGAATGAAGGGAGCCGACGATGCAGGCGAACTGGTGGCCGAAGCAAAGCAGGCTGTAGAAGAAGAGGAGCCCGCCCAACTTATCCAGGACCGCAGCCTTGCAAGGCGACGATCCGCCTAGCTTGAAGCACACGGCACCCAAGCTAGCGCTCGCACTCTGGCGGTTCAGGTTGGTGCTTGGCAGCCTTTACGATCATTGAGGGAGAGGGGGCCAAAAGGTACTCACCTAGCTCTCGATGTGAAGGATGGGGCAGAGGCCTACCTTGGTGGATGTACTGGTCAACCACGGAGTCCAGAACGATTTCAGCTGCGTCCAATATTCGCACCACGTCCATCTCTGAAGGCAGGCACAGAGTGAACTCAGGCAGATCGCGGCAGCTGATGTGTACAAGGCCGTCGTGGCCGTTGAGCAGAGAAACCGGGTATGCGAACTGAAGCTTGGCCATACGGGCAGTATCCACCAGCCGACCAGAAAACCAAACACACCCGCGGCTTCGGCTCCCTGCTATACACAACAGTGACGACAAGCCCGAACGCATAGGGCGAGCGATAAGAGCCAAGAGCCTGCATGCCTTCTACCGGTCCAGACACCGGCCCGGTGAAGGGTGAGCGCTACGGCGACTACCTCTCAAGCCGCGCAGCATGCTTTGTCATTCCGTAACTATTGGGCCTGGCGCGGTCGTCTGCAAAAGTGTCCGCTTTTGCTGCTCAGTGTCAGCAAGTAGGCATCTGGCGGCAGCCGTGGCACTGGTCACACGGCTTTGCAGCTCCATGCGAAACTCATATGCTTGGTGCATGAAAGCCAAACGAGTTTCCTTGGCAGATCCATCACGCGGCTTGGCTTGGTCGAACCCCAACCTTTGAACCGGCCCGGGTTTCGTGGAGGCCAGTTGGTTTAAGTCAGGCCGCGATGGCGACCTGCTCGGCGAGATGCCGATAGTAGTTTGCCTCAGCCTCGGCAGGCGGGATGTGGCC
>CAKZXL010000208.1 GCA_937883885.1 uncultured Aquincola sp.
AGCACCGCCACCATCGCCTCGTTGAGCGCGATCACCCGCTGCAGCTCGCCCACCGTCTGCGCCAGCGCGCGCCGCTGCTGGAACAGCTCGACGAACACCGCCACCTTGCTTTGCAGCACCTCGGGGTCCACCGGCTTGTAGAGGAAGTCGACCGCGCCGGCTTCGTAGCCGCGGAAGAGGCGCTGGCCGTCGCGCGGCGCCGCCGTCAAAAAGATGATGGGCACGCCGCGGGTGCGTTCGGCGCCGCGCATCAGCTCGGCCAGCTCGAAGCCGTCCATGTCGGGCATCTGCACGTCGAGCAGCGCCAGCGCGATGTCCTGGGTGAGCAGCAGCTCCAGCGCCTCGGGCCCGCTGCGGGCGGTCAGCACCTTGACGCCCGGGCGTGCCAGCAGCGCCTGCATGGCCACCAGGTTCTGCTGCACGTCGTCGACCACCAGCAGGCTGACGTCGTCACAGGAAGGGGTGAGCGGCGTGGTGATCATGCGTGGGCCAGTGCGCCCAGCCGGGCGCCAAGTTCGGGAAGGGGCGCGACCAGGTCGGCGCCCGCGTGGGCCAGCGCGGCCGCCGGCATGGTGGAGACGATGGCGGTGGAAGGCGACTCCACCCAGGCCTGGCCGCCCTGGCGCCGCACCGCGGCCAGGCCGGCGCTGCCGTCACGGCTGGCACCGGTGAGCACGATGCCCAGCAGCCCGCGGCCATAGGCCAGCGCCGCGCTTTCGAACAGCGGGTCGATCGCGGGGCGCGAATACAGCAGCGGCTCGTCCACCGACAGCGCCACCCGGCGGTCGGGCTCCACCAGCAGGTGGTAGTCGGGCGGCGCCACCACCACGCTGCCGGGGCGCAGCGGCTGCTTGTCGATGGCTTCTTCCACCGGCAGCGCGCAGCCGGCGGCCAGCAGCGCGGCCAGGCCGCTGGGGCGGTCGGGCGGCAGGTGCAGCACCACGGCCACCACGGCCGGAAAGCTGGCCGGCAGCGCGCCCAGCAGCAGCTGCAGCGCCTGCACGCCACCGGCCGAGGCGCCGATCACGACGGCCTCGGGGCGGAAGGGAAGGGTGTCGCTGCTCATGCCTTGCGGTAGATGCGCTGATCGGGCACGAAGGGCTCGAAGTCGGCCGCATGGCCGCTGAACTGCACCGTCTCGCGCAGGCCCAGGCCCAGGAAGCCGCGGCGCACCAGCGATTCCTTGAACAGGCCCAGCGCGCGGTCCTGCAGCGCGCGGTTGAAGTAGATGAGCACGTTGCGGCAGGAGACGAAATGCACTTCGGAAAACACGCTGTCGGTGGCCAGGCTGTGGTCGGCGAACACGATCTGCTGCTTCAGCCGCCGGTCGAAGGCCACGCCGCCATAGGCGCTGGTGTAGTGGTCGGACAGCGAGCCGCGGCCGCCGGCGGCCAGGTAGTTGCGGCTGAAGCCGGCCACCCGGTCGAGTGGATAGACGCCCGATTCGGCCCGCTGCAGCGCGCTGGCATTGATGTCGGTGGCGTAAAGGATGGTGCGGCCCAGCAGGCCTTCTTCGGCCAGCAGGATCGCCAGCGACCACACCTCCTCGCCGTGGCTGCAGCCGGCCACCCAGATCTTGAGCGACGGGTAGGTGCGCAGCACCGGCAGCACCTGCTCGCGCAGCGCGCGGAAGTAGCTGGGGTCGCGGAACATCTCGCTGACCTGCACGGTGAAGAACTGCAGCATCTGCGCGAACACGTCGGGCTCGTGCAGCACACGGCCCTGCAGCTGCGAGAGGTTCTCGCAGCCGAAATGCGTCATCGCCTGGCGCATGCGCCGGCGCAGCGAACTCACCGCATAGTCGCGGAAGTCGTGCTGCCAGCGCTGGTACACGGCATCGAGCAGCAGGCGGATCTCCAGGTCGAACAGCTGTTCGTCCTGCATCGCCCGCGGCGACTCGGCTGGCTCGTGCACTGCGTTCACTTGGGCATCCACACGCGGCACAGCGACACCAGCTTGTCGACGTCGATCGGCTTGGCGATGTAGTCGTTGGCGCCGGCGGCCAGGCAGCGTTCACGGTCGTCGGCCATGGCCTTGGCGGTGAGCGCGATCACCGGCAGGCTGGCCCATTCGGCCCGCGCGCGGATGTGGCCCAGCGCGGTCAGGCCGTCCATCTCCGGCATCATGATGTCCATCAGCACCAGGTCGATCTGGGCGCCTTCGGTCTCCAGCTTGTGCAGCGCTTCCTTGCCGTTGCGGGCGATGATGAGCTTGGCGCCCAGGGGCTCGAACACGCTGGACAGCGCAAAGATATTGCGCACGTCGTCCTCGGCCAGCAGGATGCGGCGGCCGTCCAGCACCGCGTCGCGCTGGCGGGCCTGGCGCAGCAGCTGGCGCTGGTTGGCCGGCAGCGTGGCTTCGACGCTGTGCAGGAACAGGGTCACCTCATCGAGCAGGCGTTCGGGCGAACGCGCCCCCTTGACGATGATGGAGCGCGAATGCTTGCGCAGCCGCTGCTCTTCGTCGCGGCTGAGTTCACGCCCGGTGTAGACGATGACGGGCGGAAACGCGTAGTCCTCGGTTGCCGCAATCCGTTCCAGCAGGTCGTAACCGCTGCCGTCCGGCAGCGCCAAGTCCATCACCATGCAGTCGAAGGTGGCGCGGCCGAGCTGCGCCAGCGCACCGGCAATCGTTCCCACCGCAGTGATCTCCACCCCTTCGCCCCCCAGCAGCAGCTCCAGGTGGCTGCGCAAACCTTCATCATCCTCAACGATCAGCAACCGACGTACCTGCTGTTGCATTCGTTTCTGAAGGGCGTCCAGCGCGCCGGCCAGGCCTTCGCGGTCCACCGGCTTTTGCAGGTAGCCCACCGCGCCCAGTTCACGCGCCGTCTGCACGTGCGGATGGGCCGAGACCACATGCACCGGGATGTGGCGGGTGTCGGGGTCGCGCTTGAGGCGCTCCAGCACCGTCAGCCCCGACTGGTCGGGCAGGCCCACGTCCAGCAGGATGCCGTTGGGCCGCAGCTCGCGGGCCATCTGCAGCGCCTCTTCGCCGGTGGCGGCGGTCTCGCAGTCGAAGCCCAGGTCGGTGGCCAGCTCGCACAGCACCTTGGCAAAGGTCGGGTCGTCTTCCACCGCCAGCACCAGGCGGCCGCTGTGGCGGCGCGGCGTGCTGGTGCGCGGCGTGGCCGGGGCCGGGGGCGGGGTCGGGGCCGCGGTGTGCGCCGCAGCCGGCACCGGCGAGGGGGCGGGTGAGGGCGCCGGTGCGGGGCGGGCATCGGGCATCGCGCGCGGGGCCGTGGGCGCCGGCGCGGGCGCGGCCTGCGCCTCCTGCGCGGCGGCCTCTTCGCTCAGCATCACCGGCACTTCCAGCGTGAAGGTGCTGCCCACGCCGGGTTCGCTCTCCACCGCGATGTCGCCGCCCAGGCGGCGCGCCAGCTCGCGTGAGATCGACAGGCCCAGCCCGGTACCGCCGAAGCGCCGGCTGGTGCTGCCATCGGCCTGGCGGAAGGCCTCGAAGATCACCTCCTGCTGCGACTTCGGAATGCCGATGCCGGTGTCCTGCACCGCGAAGGCCACGCGGCCGGCATCGCCAGCCTCGACCCCTTCGGCTGCGGCCACCGGCATCGCCCGCAGCGTCACCTGGCCGCGCTCGGTGAACTTCAGCGCATTGGCCATCAGGTTCTTCAGCACCTGCTGCAGGCGCAGCCCGTCGGTGTGCAGGCGGGCGGGCAGGCCATGCTCGGCCACCACCTGGAGCTTGACGCCCTTTTGCATCGCCAGCGGCTCGAAGGTGGTGCGCAGCCGCTCCAGCAGCTCGTCCATGCGCAGCGGCGCCAGTGACAGGTCGGCCTTGCCCGCCTCGATCTTGGACAGGTCCAGCACGTCGTTGATCAGCGCCAGCAGGTCGTTGTTGGCGGCATGGATGGTCTGCGCGTACTTCACCTGGTCGGCCGTCAGCGTGCCTTCGCGGTTGTCGGCCAGCAGGCGCGAGAGGATCAGCGCGCTGTTGAGCGGCGTGCGCAGCTCGTGCGACATGTTGGCCAGGAACTCCGACTTGTAGCGGCTGGCTTCCTTGAGCTGGTCGGCCTGGATGCGCAGCGACGACTGCGCCTGCACCAGGTGCTGCTTCTGCCGCTCCAGCGAGGACTTCTGTTCTGACAGTTCCAGGTTGGTGTGCTCCAGCTCCACCTGCTGGGCTTCCAGCCGCGCCTGCGATTCGGTCAGCACGCGGCTTTGCTCTTCCAGCTCTTCATTGGCCACGCGCAGCTCTTCCTGCTGGGCCTGCAGCTCTTCGCTCTGGCGCTGGGTTTCTTCCAGCAGCGTGAGCAGGCGCTCGCGGTACAGCGCACTGCGCATGGCCACGCCCACCGATTCGCCCACTTCGCGCAGCAGCGCGCGCTTGCGGGCCATGCGCGCTTCGCCCAGCTGGGCGGCGCTGGCCGTGAAGCCGATTTCCACCACGCCGCACACCTGGCCTTCTGCGCGCAAAGGCGCGATCAGCAGCTGGGCGGAGGGGCTGCGGCCCAGGCCGCTGGTGATGGGCAGGTGGCCGGCCGGCACGTCCTGCAGGTGGCGCAGCTCGCCGCTGGTGGCCACTTCGCCCAGCAGGCCGTCGGGCAATTGCCAGCGGTCGGGGGTGGCCGCCGCGTCGAAGCCATGGCCGCCGCAGCGCAGCAGGGTGTTGCCTTCCAGCCGGTAGAGCACGCCCACCGGCGCATGCGTGAACTCGCACAGCGCGCGCATCGCCTTCTGGCCGATCTGCTCGGGCGTCAGCTCGCCCAGCAGTGCCTGGGCCACCGCGCTTTCGCCCTGCTGCTGCCACAGCACGTCAGCCACCTGGCGCCGCGTCTTGAGCGCCTGCAGCACGGTGAAGGCGATGGTCCACACCGCGACGATGCCGATGCCGCGGTTGACGTGGGCGAACCCGGTGGCCGAGACGTTGCCGCCCGAATAGAAGTAGCCCACGATGATGAGCACCGTGGACACCGCGGCCTGCACCAGCGGCACCCACAGCCGCTGCTGCAGCAGCGTCAGCGCCATCGGGATCATGTACAGCGCCCACTCGGCATAACCGAGGGGGGTCTGCACGTCGACCAGGAAGATCAGCGCGGGGATGGCCGCGAGCAGGAAGGTGATGAGGAGGTCGCGCGGCTGGGTGTACTGCATCGCCCCATTCTAGGAAGCCGTCACCCCATCGCGCCGGGCGGGATCAGCGGCACGATCAGCAGCGCCACGATGTTGATGATCTTGATGAGGGGATTGACGGCCGGGCCGGCCGTGTCCTTGTAGGGGTCGCCCACGGTGTCGCCGGTGACGGCGGCTTTGTGCGCCTCGCTGCCCTTGCCACCGTGGTGGCCGTCTTCGATGTACTTCTTGGCGTTGTCCCAGGCGCCGCCGCCGGTGCACATGCTGATGGCCACGAACAGGCCCGTGACGATGGTGCCCATCAGCAGCCCGCCCAGTGCCGCCGGCCCCAGCAGCAGGCCCACCACGATGGGCACCACCACCGGCAGCAGGCTGGGCACCACCATCTCCTTGATGGCGGCGCTGGTCAGCATGTCCACCGCCTGGCCGTATTGCGGTTTGCCGGTGCCTTCCATGATGCCGGGGATCTCCTTGAACTGGCGGCGCACCTCCACCACCACGCTGCCGGCGGCGCGGCCCACGGCTTCCATCGCCATCGCGCCGAACAGGTAGGGAATCAGCCCGCCGATGAACAGGCCCACGATCACCATGTGGTTGCTCAGGTCGAAGCTGACCTGCAGGCCGCGTGCTTCCAGCGCGTGGGTGTAGTCGGCGAACAGCACCAGCGCCGCCAGGCCGGCCGAGCCGATGGCATAGCCCTTGGTCACGGCCTTGGTGGTGTTGCCCACCGCGTCCAGCGGGTCGGTGACGGCGCGCACGCTGTCGGGCAGCTCGCTCATCTCGGCAATGCCGCCGGCGTTGTCGGTGATGGGGCCGTAGGCATCGAGCGCCACCACGATGCCGGCCATGCTGAGCATGGAGGTGGCCGCCACCGCGATGCCGTACAGGCCCGCCATCGCATAGGCCGCCAAGATCGCGATGCACACGAAGATCACCGGCCAGGCGGTCGAGCGCATCGACACGCCCAGCCCCGCGATGATGTTGGTGCCATGGCCGGTGGTGCTGGCCTGGGCCACGTGCTGCACCGGCTTGTACTGGGTGCCGGTGTAGTACTCGGTCACCCACACCAGCACGGCGGTGAGCAGCAGGCCCACCACGCAGGTGCCGAACAGGCGCAGGTGCGTGTTGGCGCCCAGCGCATCGGCCGGCATCACCGCGCCGGTGACGAACCAGAAGGCGATGAGCGACAGCACGCCCGCGACGATCAGCCCCTTGTACAGCGCCGGCATCACGTTCTTCATGCCCGGGCTGGCCTTGACGAACAAGCAGCCCATGATGGAGGCGATGATGGACACCCCGCCCAGCACCAGCGGATACAAGACCGCGGCCATCGGGGCCGCGGTGACCATCAGCGCGCCCAGCGCCATGGTGGCGATCAGCGTCACCGCATAGGTCTCGAACAGGTCGGCCGCCATGCCGGCGCAATCGCCCACGTTGTCGCCCACGTTGTCGGCGATCACGGCCGGGTTGCGCGGGTCGTCCTCGGGGATGCCGGCTTCCACCTTGCCCACCAGGTCGGCGCCCACGTCGGCGCCCTTGGTGAAGATGCCGCCGCCCAGCCGCGCGAAGATGGAGATGAGCGACGAGCCGAAGGCCAGCCCCAGCATCGGCTTGAGCGCGGCCGACAGCGCCTTGCCGTCGGTGGCCGAAGCATGGCCGGCCACGAACCAGAAGAACAGCGTCACGCCCAGCAGCCCCAGGCCCACCACCAGCATGCCGGTGATGGCGCCGCCCTTGAAGGCGACATCCAGTGCCGGGCCGATGCCGCGCGTGGCTGCCTGCGCGGTGCGCACGTTGGCACGCACCGAAACGTTCATGCCGATGAAGCCGCAGGCGCCCGAGAGCACCGCGCCCACCACGAAGCCGATGGCCGTGGTGAGGTCGAGGAACACGCCCATCAGGATGGCGAGCACGACGCCGACGATGGCGATGGTGCGGTACTGCCGCGCCAGGTAGGCCGCCGCACCCTGCTGGATGGCGGCCGATATTTCCTGCATGCGCGCATTGCCGGCGTCCTGCCGCAGGATCCAGCTTCGCTGCACGAAGCCGTAGACGACAGCGGCCAGGCCGCAAGCCAGCGCTGCATACAGCGCCATGGGGTTCGACATCGGTTCTCTCCTCTTCCAGTGGGTCACTTGGTGCGGATCGAGTGCCAGTCTTGTCTTGTTACGCGCGCCTTGTGGGGCGGCTGGCTGGCGGTGCCGGACCATGCTACGGGATGGTCATGCACGCTTTGCATGGTGTTTTCCTTGTGATGCCGGGCGCTGTCAGGGCGGCGAAAAACACGGCCCATAGAATCGCGCACCTTCCTTCCAAGCCCTCGAGAAAACAGCATGAGCCTCGAAAAAGTCAGCCCCGGCAAGAACGCCCCCGAGCAGTTCAACGTGATCATCGAGATCCCGATGAACGCCGACCCGATCAAGTACGAAGTGGACAAGGAGAGCGGCGCGCTGTTCGTCGACCGCTTCATGACCACCGCGATGCACTACCCGTGCAACTACGGCTACGTGCCGCAGACGCTGTCGGACGACGGCGACCCGGTGGACGTGCTGGTCATCACCCCGTTCCCGCTGTCGCCCGGCGTGGTGGTCACCTGCCGCCCCATCGGCGTGCTGAAGATGGAAGACGAGGCCGGTGGCGACGCCAAGCTGCTGGCCGTGCCCATCGACAAGGTGCTGCCGATCTACACCCACTGGCAAAAGCCCGAAGACATCAACCAGATGCGCCTGAAGGCCATCCAGCACTTCTTCGAGCACTACAAGGACCTGGAAGCCGGCAAGTGGGTCAAGGTGCAAGGCTGGGAAGGCCCCGAAGCCGCCAAGGAAGAGATCCGCTCGGGCATCGAGGCGTACAAGAAGGCCCAGGCCTAAGCAGCGCCGGGCTTGAAGGGGTTGCGCTCCTTCAGCTCGTCCACATAGGCGCCGATGCCGGCGCCTTCCTGCGCCAGGAAGTCGGCCACCGCCGACGCAAAGCGTGGGTCGGCCAGCCAGTGGGCTGACGCCGTTTTCACCGGCAGCAGGCCGCGGGCCATCTTGTGCTCGCCCTGCGCCCCGCCTTCAAAGCGCCGGTAGCCCTGCGCAATGCACCAGGCCAACGGCTGGTAGTAGCAGGCCTCGAAGTGCAGGCAGGGCACGTACTCGGTGCTGCCCCAGTAGCGCCCATAGGCCACCCGGCGCTCAGGGTCGAGCGCGATCAACGAAGCGCCGATGCGCTCGCGCTGCGCGCCTTCGCCCTGCCAGGCCACGAACATCAGCCAGTGCTGCGGCAGGTGCTGCGCCATCTCGGCGAAAAACGCGCGCTTCAGGTACGGCTTGGAGTGGTGCGCCCGGTAGGTGAGGGTGTAGCAGCGGTGGAAGAAGTCCCACAGCCCCTCGTCGATCTCGCTGCCCTGGTGCACGCTGAAGCTCACCCCGGCCTCCTGCACCTTGCGCCGCTCCTGCTGTATCTTCTTGCGCTTTTCGCGCTGCAGGCTGGACAAGAAATCCTCGAAGCTGCCCCACGGCTGGCCCGCCGGCGCCGTCCAATGGAACTGCACGCCCTCGCGCATCAGCCAGCCGGCGCGCTCGAAGGCGGCGCGGTCGGCTTCGTCCACGAACAGCAGGTGCGCCGACGACAGCTGCGCCTGCCGCGCAAAGGCGCCGATCGCCTGCACCAGCAGCGTGCGGGCGGCTTCGTCGGCCGCCAGCAGCCGGGTGCCGGGCACCGGCGTGAACGGCACCGCGCCCAGCAGCTTGGGGTAGTAGGCCAGGCCATGGCGCTCGTAGGCATCGGCCCAGGCCCAGTCGAAGACGTACTCGCCGTACGAATGGCTCTTGAGGTACAGCGCGCAGGCGCCGCGCAACTGGCCGTCCTGCTCCACCGTCAGGAAGGCCGGCGACCAGCCGGTGGCGGCCACGGCGCTGCCCGAGCGGTGCATGGCCAGCAGGTATTCATGCCGCAGGAAGGGCGTGGGCGAGGGCTGGGCTGCCAGCAGGGCGTTCCAGGCGTCGGCATCGAGGGCGGCGGGGTCGTCGTGCACCCGGATCACCGGGTCGGCCAGGGGCTTGTCATGCGCTTTCACCCCCTGATCATCGCCTGTGGCCGGGCCCGGCCCGGGTGACCCGCCGCGAGGCCGGGACGCTGTCGCGGCATCCCCCAGGTCCGGGGGCTTCCGTGCTTAAATCAATGCAATTTGACGCATTTTCGGAGCCCGCCATGAAACAGATCACCGCCGTCATCAAGCCCTTCAAACTGGAAGAAGTGCGGGAGGCGCTGGCCGAAGTGGGCGTGTCGGGCCTGACCGTGGTCGAGGTCAAGGGCTTCGGCCGCCAGAAGGGCCACACCGAGCTCTACCGTGGCGCCGAGTACGTGGTCGACTTCCTGCCCAAGGTGAAAGTGGAAGTGGTGGTCAAGGACGACGACGTGGACCGCTGCATCGAGGCCATCGTCAAGGCCGCCAAGACCGGCAAGATCGGCGACGGCAAGATCTTCGTCTCGCCGATCGACCAGGTGGTGCGCATCCGCACTGGCGAGACCGACGAATCCGCTATTTAAGCGCTTGTGTAGTCGTCCGGGCCGGTAGCGCGGGCGGCGGCCTGTTGCAGCCGCTGCAGCAGGCGCGGCGCGTCGGTGTCCACCATCAGCGCCTCGAACTGCGCTTGCGACATCAGGCCGCGCTGGTGGCTGGTGCGCGTGAAATCGAGCAGCGCGTCGTAGAAGCCATCGACGTTGAGCAGCGCCACCGGCTTGTCGTGGTAGCCCAGCTGCTGCCACGACCACATCTCGTACAGCTCTTCCAGCGTGCCGATGCCGCCGGGCAAAGCCAGGAAGGCGTCGGACGCCTCGGCCATGGCCAGCTTGCGCTCGTGCATGGTGTTCACCACCTGCAGCTCGGTGATGCCGTGGTGGCCCACCTCGCGGTCCATCAGCGCCTGCGGAATCACGCCCAGCACGGGGCCGCCGGCGCCCAGCGCCGCATCGGCCACCGCGCCCATCAGGCCCACCTTGCCGCCGCCGTACACCAGGCGGCCGCCGCTGCGGGCGATGAGTTCACCCACCTGCCGGGCCGCCTGCACAAAAAGGGGCGAATCGCCCATGCGCGAGCCGCAGTACACCGCCACCGACCAGGCCATCGTCAAGCTCCTGCGAAGCGGTGCCACAGCGCCCCGCACCAGATGCCGCCGCACAGCAGCAACGCCATCAGCACCGCCGCGCTGCCGATGTCCTTGGCGCGCTTGGACAGCTCATGCCGCTCCAGCGAAACGCGGTCGACCACCGCTTCCACCGCGGAGTTGAGCAGCTCCACCACCATCACCAGCAGCACGCTGCCGGCCAGCAGCGCCACCTCGACCCAGCTGCGCCCCAGCCAGAAGGCGGCCGGCACCAGGATCACCGCCAGCCACACCTCCTGGCGGAAGGCGCTTTCGCCGGTGTAGGCGGCGCGCAAGCCGTCGGCCGAGTGGCCGGCAGCCCGCACGATGCGGTCGAGCCCGGTGCGGCCCTTGTACGGGTTGGGTGCGGTCATGCCGCGATCATGCGGGTTCACACCGCTGCCTCGCGGCGCCGGCGCACGGGCCGCCAGGTCACCAGCTGGGTGCCGCACAGGGCGTCGTGCAGGAACTGGCGCCTGGGGTGCAGCCGCGCCAGCGCGGCGTAGGTGAGCACACCCACCACCAGCAGCGCCGTGATGGCGCCCAGGCTGTGCAGACCGGCCAGCCACGCGGTGGCGGTGGCGGGCAGGAACCAGATCCAGGCCAGCAGCGAGCGGGCCAGCGCCTGGCCTTGCGACAGCGGCTGGCCGTCGGTGCGCAGCACGCGCACATGCCAGGCCTTCATCGCCACCGTCTGGCCGCCGTGCGACCAGAACCAGACGAAGTACACCGTGAGCACCAGGAACAGGAAGGCCATCAGGCCATGCCGGCCTTCGAGCGCATTGCGTTGCTGGGTGAGGGCGCTGTAGAGGTAGCCGGCGATCATCACCACGCCGAACAGCAGCACGCCTTCATAAAGGAAACAGGCCAGCCGGCGCCAGATGCCGGGCACGTCGACCTGCGAAGGAAGCTCCACCGACATCAGGACTCGGGGCTTTCGGGTGCAGAGGCGGCGGGGCTGGCGGGCGCTTCCGCCGCCCGGGGCTCGGACGGCTTTTTGGCGGGCGCCGGCGGCACCACGGCTGCGCCCTGGGCTCCGCGCTTGGGCAGCAGGGTGGCGGAATCGACGAAGGCCGGGGTGGCGGCGATCTTGGGCACGCCGGCCTGCTGGTGCAGCGGCGGCTTGGGCGCGGGCCGCGACAGCAGCGTGGTGGTGGCGCCCGGCCCGGTTTGCACCACCGTGGGCGCCACCGGCCGCACCGTGGTGGGCGCAGCCGGCAGCTGCACGATGTTGGACTTGCTGCCGTCCCGGTTGACGGGCGAAGCCGGCTTGACCGGCGTGTCGCGGTCGTTGCGCGGCGGGCGGGCACGCTCGGCCAGCTTGCGCTTTTCGTCTTCGGGCAGGGCCTGGTAGCTCTCCCAGCGGGCCTTGCGTTCTTCAGCGCTCAGCTGCCGGGCTTCCTGGAAGTTGACGCGTGCCTGGCCACGCTCCTTGGGCGAGAGCTTGGCCCATTCGGCCATGCGGTCCTGCATGCGGGCGCGCTCGTCGGCGGGCATGTTGGGAAAGCGGGCGGCGATTTCCAGCCACTTTTCCTGCCGGCGCGGCTCCAGCGCCGACCAGTCGCGCTCCAGCGGTGCCAGCGCGCTGCGCTGCGCAGGCGTGAGCTGCTTCCAGCTGGTGCCGCTGGCCGTAGGCTGCGCGCTGGCCAGCCCCGCGGCGCACAGCAGCGCCAGCAGCAGGCCGCGCGCGGCCGCCGCCAGGCCGCCGCAGGGCGTGGCGTGGGGCGTCATTCGGCCGGCGACTTCAGGAATTCAGCGAAGCCGGGGTCGCTGTAGGCATCGGGCGGCACGCTGTCGGTGAGCAGCGCGGTGTCGATGTCCGCCGCGGCTTCGATCTGCGATCGGCTTTGCCAGTCGTGGATCAGCAGCAGGCCGCCGGCCAGCACCACCACGGGCAGCGCCGAGCCCAGCCGCAGCCACCAGCTGCCACCGGGGCGCGCGCCGCGGCCCAGGCGCAGCGCGGCGGCGCCGCCGTGGCCCATGGCCACCACCGGCTCGGCCACCTGGGCGGCCTGGCGCACCACGCGGGCGCGCTGCAGCGCCTGCTCGCGCGCAAAGCGCAGGCGGGTCTCGATGTCGGGCGGG
>CAKZXL010000209.1 GCA_937883885.1 uncultured Aquincola sp.
CCGGGCCCACTGATGTCGGCCCCGGAACGTATGGCCACTGCACTGCCGCCCGGCACCTGGTTCACCACCGTCATGCCTGCGGGCACGACCACCTCGCCTGGCGAGGTCAGGGCGGCGGTGGGCGGCTGCTGCAGGGCCGACACCAGGGCCACGCGCATCGTGTGGGTGGCGGTGGCGTCGCTGCTGATGGCGCCGCCCGGAAAGCAGCGCGAGTCGTTGCTGGTGGAGCAGCCCCATGAAGTGATCGCGATCGGCCCCGCGGGTGCAAAGGCCGACAGCGGACGCATCTCCAGCATGAACGTAGCCCCCGCGTCGGTGTTGGTCCCGAGGGTCGGCGAGGAGCCGATGGGGCATTGGCAGCGCCAGCCTTCAGCGCCATGCACGCAGGCGGCGAACAGTCCGCTGCTGGGCGTGGTCGGGTTCACCTTGCCGGTGTCCAGTTCCATCGACAGGTAGCGATCGCGGAAGGTGTTGTCCAGCGGATTGGTGGTCGGCTCGCAGGCTTCGTCGATCCGCTGTCCGCTGTTGAGCATGGCCAGGGCCCACTCCAGGCCGCCGGCCGCGGCTTCGTATGCCTGTGCGGCGCGGTACTGGTTGGCCGAGGTCCGCTGTTCGAAGATCAGCGTTCGCCCGGCGTAGGCAGAGACCAGCAGCATCAGGAAAAACAGCACCATCACCACCACCAGGGTGGCCGCGCCGCGCTGCTGCAGCCGGCGATGCAGCGGCATCTGGCGGTTCATAGGCAGGCCCCGGTCACCTTGTCGTTGGGCAGGCGGATGTTGCTTATCAGGCGGCGTTGCACGCTGGGGTCGGCGGTGGCCTGCGCTGTGAGGCTGACGTCCACCGTGCGAACGAACAGCGCGGGGCAACTGCCGACGGCGCAGCCGTTCATGCAGTAGCCTGCCAGGCTCACACTCTGTTCGCGCAGGGTCATCGTCAGGTCGATCAGGCGCAGCGTCTGCACGTCGGTGACGGTCTGCCACGCGTCGCCCACGCGCATCTGCAAGGCTTCTTCGTTCAATCGAAAACCCGATGGCGTTTCGGAGCCGCTGTTGATGTACGTGTAGCGCAGCGAGGTGCCGCTGCTTTCGGACAGCAGGTCGGCATTGGGGTTGCTGGACACGATCAGGTTGTTGGGCCGCCAGACACTGGCGGCCGCGTTGTCCCAGCCGCTGGCACGCCGCACGTCGCGGTTGATCAGGTCCATCGCGGCCCGCAGCTCCTGCTGCACCTGCGTCTCCACCATCAGCCTGCGGTTGTCGCCCAGCTGGCTGGTGGTCATCATCGCCGCCGCGGCCACGATGAACAGGCCGACGGTGACGCCGACCATCAGTTCGACCAGCGACAAGCCACGCTGCCGTCGGTTCATGGTGTGACGCATGCAGGAACCCCGGACATGGACGCATCGGGCGAGCAGGTGCTGACGAGCCCCCGATCGCTGACGGTGGTGACCAGCTGCGAACCACGCGCGCTGGTCAGCGTGATCGTCAACGCGCGCGAGTGGGCCGCCCTGGTCGGGTCCACGGTCACCGAGGACGCATTGGTGCTCAGCGCCACGCCGCGCGACAGCGGCAACTGCACCAGCTTGAGCAGCGGCAATGAGGCGCCGTACGGACCCGCCAGGCACTGCTCGCTGCCCAGCAGGCAGTTGCACATGCCGCCGGATGCCACCGCGTAGATGGAGTAACAGACCATCGTCGTCGAGCTGCGGAAGTCGATGCGCACGGCCTCGTTGCGCTGCACCGCTTCGGACCGGGCGTACTTCAGGTCGGCCAGCAGTTGCGCATGCGTGCCGCGCAGACGCTCACGCGCGATCAGGTCGTTGAACGCGGGCACGGCCAAGGTCAACACGATGCCCATGATCGCCACGGCGACGAGCAGCTCCACCAGGGTGAGCCCACACTGCGGGTCGGCACGGTGCGCCTGCATCGGGTCAGTGCACCCAGCAGGGCGCGGCGCCATCGTTCACGCCAGACTGGACCACGTTGCCACCCGGCGTCATGCTCAAGGACATCCGCTTGCAGTCGCTGTCGTCGTTCTGGGGCGAGTCGCTCTTGGCGGTGGCGGTCAGGGTGTAGCCCGAGGCACTGGCGCTGTCGATCGAGGCCTGGTAGTGCGTGGTGCTGGCCGGTGTGCCGGCCAGTTGCACCAGGGTGGTGGCATAGCCCGGGTTGTTGGCGCGAAACCGTTCCTGGGCCTGCTGCAGGCCCGTGAGCAAGGCCACTGCATCGGCGCGTCGCGCCTTCCGCACCGCATCGGTGAAGATGGGAAGCGCGATCGCCGTGAGGATGGCGACGATCACGATCGCCACCAGCATCTCGATCAAGGTGAAGCCGCGCACGTGTCGTTGGGGCAAGGGCGCCATGGTGATGATTATGTTGGGCGGGCGTGAAGGAATGCACACAGCGCAGTTGCCGCCGGTCGGCAGGCGCCGACCGTTCATCCGGCTCAGGTCTCAGCAGGCGGGATACGAAGCCATGGCCGCACCTGGGCTGCAGACGCGCGCCCGACCGACGATGTTGACGATGGCATGCAGGGCCGCAGGCCCGTTCGAGCGGATGTCGATCGACGCCGCCGGGGTGATGGTGTTACGCCGGCCATCGAAGGTGATCTGCCGCACGTTGGCGGCCAGCGTGATGCCTGAATCGGCCGGCAGCCAGGCCACCCGCAAAGGCTGGGAGCCGCCGGTGCAGGCGGCCAGCCCTGTGGTGTCGCAAGGGCAAGGCTTGGCTGCGGCAATCACGTAGCAACTGCCGGCCGTCGTGCGAGCGAAGGTGACATGCACCGTGTGACCGCGCGCGATGGCTTCGGAATAGCCGTAGCGCAGGTCGGCCTTGAACTGGTTCATCAGGCCTTCCACCCGGTGGCGTTGCAGGCTGGCCAGGAACGAAGGCAGCGCCAGGCCAAGCAGCACCGAGAGGATGACGGCCACGCAGGTCGTCTCGATCAAGGAAACGCCGCGTTGACGGCGCGAGGGGAAACAGACGGAACGAGGGGTCATTTGCATCACCTTTATCAGATGTGCAGATATTGAGACGGTGAACCGTCCGCCGCATCCCTCCATGGTGGGATGGGCCCTCGTTCGTGCGGGGTCAAATGTCCCGGATCAGCTGCCTGAACTCATCGACATCTTCAAAGCTGCGGTAGACCGACGCAAAGCGAACGTAGGCCACCTTGTCGATCTTCTTGAGCTCTCGCATCACCAGCTCGCCCAGCCGGTTCGAAGGAATTTCCTTGGCGCCGCTGGTCAGCAGCACTTCCTCGATGCGCTCGATGGCGGCGTCAAGCTGCTCCATGCTCACCGGCCGCTTGCGCAGCGCCAGCAGCATGGAGCCGCGCAGCTTGGCGGTGTCGAAGTCCACCCGCGCGCCGCCCTTCTTGACGATGGACGGCATCGCGATCTCGGGGCGCTCGTAGGTGGTGAAGCGCTTCTCGCAGCCCAGGCAGCGCCGCCGCCGGCGGATGACGTCACCCTCGTCCGAGTCACGGGTCTCGACGACCTGCGTTTCGCCGTGGCTGCAGAAAGGGCAACGCATACCGCCGGTCCGCGCCGGTCAGCGGTAGACCGGGAACTCGCGCGTCAGCACCGCGACCTTCTCGCGCACCTGCTGCAGCACGGCTTCGTCGTTCGGCCGGTCCAGCACGTCGGCAATCAGGTGGCCGGTCTGGCGGGCCTGCTCCTCGCGGAAGCCGCGGGTGGTGAAAGCCGGGCTGCCCAGCCGGATGCCGCTGGTGACCATCGGCTTTTGCGGATCGTTCGGGATGCCGTTCTTGTTGCAGGTCATGTGCGCCGCGCCGAGGATGGCTTCCGCCTCCTTGCCGGTCAGGCCCTTGGGGCGCAGGTCCACCAGCATCACATGGCTCTCGGTGCGGCCGCTGACGATGCGCAGGCCGCGCTCGATCAGGGTTTCAGCCAGCGCAGCGGCGTTCTTCACCACCTGTTGCTGGTAGGTCTTGAACTCGGGCGTCAGCGCTTCCTTGAAGGCCACGGCCTTGCCGGCGATCACGTGCATCAGCGGGCCGCCCTGGATGCCGGGAAAGATCGCGCTGTTGATCTGCTTGGCCACCGCATCCTTCATCAGGATGATGCCGCCGCGCGGGCCTCGCAGGCTCTTGTGGGTGGTGGAGGTCACCACGTCGGCATGCGGCACCGGATTGGGGTACACGCCCGCGGCGATCAGGCCGGCGTAGTGGGCCATGTCCACCATGAAATAGGCGCCGACGGCCTTGGCCACCTTGGCAAAGCGTTCGAAATCGATGCGCAGCGCATAGGCCGAGGCACCGGCGATGATCAGCTTGGGCTTGTGCTCATGGGCCAGGCGTTCCATCGCGTCGTAGTCGATGGCTTCGTTGGCGTCCAGCCCATAGCTCACCACCTTGAACCACTTGCCGCTCATGTTCAGCGGCATGCCGTGGGTCAGGTGGCCGCCTTCGGCCAGGCTCATGCCCATGATGGTGTCGCCCGGCTGCAGCAGGCCGAAGAACACGGCCTGGTTGGCCTGCGAGCCCGAGTTGGGCTGCACGTTCGCATGCTCGGCGCCGAACAGTTGCTTGACGCGGTCGATGGCCAGTTGCTCGACCACGTCGACGTTCTCGCAGCCGCCGTAGTAGCGCTTGCCGGGGTAGCCCTCGGCGTACTTGTTGGTCAGCTGGCTGCCTTGCGCGGCCATCACGGCCGGCGAGGTGTAGTTTTCCGAGGCGATCAGCTCGATGTGATCTTCCTGGCGGCGGTTCTCGGCCTGGATGGCGGCCCACAGGTCGGGGTCGATGTGGGCGATGGTGGATTGGTTCCGATCAAACATGGCAGTCCTTCTTCAGAGTTGAAGACCCCGACGCTGCGGCCGCGACATGGCGGTGCAGTGATGCAGGGCTGCCCAGGCGAACGGCGGACACGGCCATCAGGCCGCCCGCGCTCCACGGTGGTCATCCACCTCGGGCTGTTGCAGCCCTATCGCCAGTCGCGCGGAACGCGAGTGTATCCGCAGGCACCTGCCTGCACCCGCCAGGGGTCAGTTGAGCAGGGCCACCTGCTCCGGGCCGCCCGTCTTGGCGTCGGGCGCCGCGGCAGGCGCAGCCGGTGTTTCGCGGGTGGCGGTCACGGCCGGGGTGATGGGGGCATTGATGGGCACACCCTTGCCGTTGGCCACGCGCTGCAGGTTGGATTGCTCGGCCAGCACCTTGCCGGCATAACCGCCATCGTCGGTGATGTTGGCAGCCCCCACGTAGTAGCGCAGGCCGGCCTCCAGGCCGCCGGCGCGGGCGATGCATTCCTTGAGCACCTGCACACCCACGCGCAGGTTGGTCACCGGGTCGAAGGCGGCGTGGATGCCGCCGAAGGCCTGGTATTTGTCGTCGTGCACGCGGGTCATCACCTGCATCAGGCCCTGGGCGCCCACCGCGCTTTGCGCGAACGGGTTGAAGCTGGACTCGATGGCCACGATGGCCAGGATCAGTGTCGGGTCGAGGCCGGCGCGCTGGCCGACGTGCCAGGCTTCCTGCACCAGGCGGCTCACCGGCTCGGGCGCCACGCGATAGCGGCGCGACAGCCACTGGGCCACGGCCGCCTGCTGGCGCGTCAGGCCCTTGGGGTCGGCTGCGGTGGCGCGCGCAACGGCATCGGGCTCGCTCAGCGAGACCAGCAGGTTGCCGTCGGACTCGGCACGCGCTTCGTGCCGGGACTGCAGCCAGTCGAACGCCGCCTGCTCCACCTGATGGCGCAGATCGGCGCGGCCACCGGCAAACACCAGCGCCGCCACCACGGCCAGGCCGAGCAGCGCCAGCGTGTTGTGGCTGACTTCCAGCAGCCCGTGCCCGACGTCGCGGATGAACACGCCCAGAGAGGTTCTCACGGCGCGGACAGTGCGAAGCAAATTCATCTTGTCCCTTCGTCGGTTGCCGGCGTCCTGCGCGCTGCTGCGCTGCGAGGGCTGCAAAGGCAACCGTGATAACTTGCCGCGCTTTCGAGTCCGGACTCGTGACGGCTCCCGCCCTTCGGCGGTCATTGACCAGTCCTGCCAGGTACCTCGGCAGGGACTACGGGTAAACCCTTAAACGGGTCAGCAAGGCGAATTCTGTAGGCCTTCAAATAACCGGTCAACCATAATGGCTCTGTTCATCATTCGTTTCAGTTATGAAGTACCGTGACCTCCGTGACTTTGTGAAGCAGTTGGAAGCCGTCGGCGAGCTGCGTCGCATCGGCGATCCGGTCTCGCCCAAGCTCGAGATGACGGCACTGGCCGACCGTGTGCTGCGGGCCGAAGGTCCGGCGCTGTTGTTCGAAAATCCCGCGGAATACCGCATTCCGGTGCTGGCGAACCTGTTTGGAACGCCGCGACGGGTGGCCATGGGGATGGGCGCCGACAGCCTGTCGGAGCTGCGCGACGTGGGTCGCGTGCTGGCCAGCTTGAAGGAACCGGAGCCGCCGCACGGCCTGAAGGATGCCGGCCGTTTGTTTCAAATGGCAAAGGCGCTGTGGGACATGAAACCCACTCGAGTTAGGGGGGCGGCCTGCCAGGAAATCACGATCGAGGGCGCCGAGGTCGATCTTGGGAAGCTCCCGGTGCAGCTGTGCTGGCCTGGCGATGCCGGTCCGCTGATCACCTGGGGCCTGGTGGTGACCCGGGGGCCGCAGTCGGTGGCACAGCCCCGGCGCCGCCAGAACTTGGGCATCTACCGGCAGCAGGTGATCGGACGCCGCGAGGTGATCATGCGCTGGCTGGCGCACCGAGGTGGTGCGTTGGATTTTCGCGACTTTGCGCGGGCCAATCCGGGGCAGCCGTTTCCGATGGTGGTCGCACTGGGCGCCGACCCCGCCACGGTGCTGGGCGCAGTGACGCCGGTGCCCGACAGCCTCTCGGAGTACCAGTTTGCCGGCCTGCTGCGCGGCAGCCGCACCGAGCTGGCGGACACCGGGGTGGGCGAAGTCGGCCTGATGCTGCAGGCGCCGGCCTCCGCCGAGTTCGTGCTGGAAGGGCACATCCCCACCGCGCCGGCTGGCTTCAAAGGCACCAGCGACGCCGGTGTGCCGCTGGCCGAGCGCGGCGGCTATCTGCATGCGCTGGAAGGCCCCTTCGGCGACCACACCGGCTACTACAACGAGCAGGACTGGTTCCCGGTGTTCCGCATCGACCGCATCACGCACCGGCGCGACCCGATCTACCACTCCACCTACACCGGCAAACCGCCCGACGAGCCGGCCATCCTGGGTGTGGCGCTGAACGAGGTGTTCGTGCCCATCCTGCAGAAGCAGTTTCCCGAAATCGTCGACTTCTACCTGCCACCCGAGGGCTGCAGCTACCGGATGGCGATCATCTCCATCCGCAAGAGCTATCCGGGCCATGCCAAGCGGGTGATGTTCGGGCTGTGGAGCTTTCTGCGGCAGTTCATGTACACCAAGTTCATCGTGGTGACCGACGACGATGTGGACATCCGCGACTGGAAGGAAGTGGTGTGGGCTATCACCACGCGGATGGACCCGGTGCGCGACACAACGCTGGTGGACAGCACACCGATCGACTACCTCGACTTCGCGTCTCCCACCAGCGGCCTGGGCGGCAAGATGGGCCTGGACGCCACCAACAAGTGGCCCGGCGAGACCAGCCGCGAGTGGGGCGTGCCCATCACGATGGCGCGCGAGGTGACGGCGCGGGTGGACGGCCTGTTCGATACGGTGATGGCCGCGCACAAAAAAGCCAATTGACCCGCGCTGTGCCATGAGGTTTGCCGGCTTGAAGCCGGCCGGCGCCTCATCTAAGTTAGGGATGCCTGCCACGCAGGTGACCATGAACCGAGCAGTCTCTGCACGGGCGGGGCCCCGGACTCAATGCCTCCGGAGCTCCACTGGTGGCGTCAGCCACCCAACCCCTTCGGCCGTCAGGCTGAAGGGGTTTCGACTTTTTCGGGCGCTGCTGCGGGCCTCAGGCTCCCGCCCACCAGCCCAGCTTCTCGTGCCAGAAGTACCAGTTCAGCAACTGGCCCGCGTCGGACGGAAACCAGCGCGTGAAGCGGTCGTCCGACAGTGAGCTGATGCCGGCCGGCGCCGGCACCACCTCGAGCAGGGTGCCTTGGGCCGCCGCGGCCTCGCGGAAGGCACGCAGCGCGCGCGGCATGTGCAGGTCGTGGGTGACGATCACCACCTGCTCGATGCCGTCGGCGCGCAGCAGCGGCACGGTGAGCTGACCGTTCTCGCGCGTGTCGCGTGAGCGGTCTTCGGCCCAGCGCAGCGTGAGGCCGAACTCCTCTTGCGCGATGCGGCGGGCCACCTCGGCCTCGCTGGGGCCCGGCACCGCGCCGTGGCCGATGCCGCCGGTGTAGCCCAGCGGCGCGCCCGTCTGCCGCGACAGCCAGATGGCATAACGCAGCCGCTCCATCGTCAGCGGCCTCAGGCTGGGCTGGTTGTATTCAGGTGCCAGGCGTTCGCGCCCCGCGCCCAGGGCGATGATGGCCACCTTGCGACCGGCCTGCACGTCGGCGCGCAGCTGGGCCACCTGGCGGGGGCTGAAGGCCGGGATGTCCGGCATGCCATGCGCGTGCAGCCATTCGCCCATCGCCACCGTCAGGCTGCCCCAGGTGAGCAGCAGGCCGGCGAACAAGGCCACCAGAGCGCGACGGCTGCGTGAGCGCACCAGCAAGACGGCGGCGACCAGCGCCATCAACAGGAAGGGCACCGGCGGCATCAGCAGCATGCTGAGCAGAGGTTTCCAGTGCGTAATACCGGCGGCATTCAGGAGTTGGTTCACGCCGGGCATTCTCGCCTGTGACTTCGCCCCCACGGTCGGCTTGCACCCGGGGCGCGCCGCGGGCAGCATGCCGCCCCCGCAGCCGGTGGGCGCTGAAGGGAGAGGGAATTGCAGACACAACAACAACCACCCACAAAGCCACGACGTGCCCGCGCGCTGCGCGTGCTGGCCGGGTGCGTCATCGTGCTCGTCGCGGCCTGGCTGCTGGCCTGGCTGGCGGTGCCGCCCTTGCTGCAGTCGCAGGCCACGCAGCGCTTGTCTGCGTTGCTGGGCCGGCAGGTGCAGGTGGGCGAGGTGCGGTTCTCGCCCTGGGCGCTGGCGCTCACGGTGCGCGACCTGCGGGTGGCCGGGCCGGGTGACGGCAGCGGGCCGCCCCAGCTGCAGGTCGCCGGCCTGCACGCCGATCTGGCCGCCAGCTCGCTGTGGCGCCGGGCGCCGGTGCTGGAGGCGCTGACCATCGAGCAGCCGGTGCTGCGCCTGGCGCGTCTGCCGGGCGGCGGGTTGGACATCGACGAGGTGCTGGCGCGGCTGCGGCCGGCGCCCGATGCGCCTGAAACCGCGCCGGCCCGCTTTGCCCTCTACAACCTGCGGCTGGCGGACGGGCAGGTGCTGGTCGACGA
>CAKZXL010000210.1 GCA_937883885.1 uncultured Aquincola sp.
CCCCCACGATGCCGTTCTCGCGCCAGCTGAGGCCGGCACTGCGCACGTTGCCATCAGGCCGTTTGACCACGAAGTTCACCAGCCCGCCGGGCGCGCTGGTGCCGGCCTGGATGCCGCTGGTGCCCTTGAGCACCTCGATGCGTTCCTTGTTGGCCAGGCCGATGGCGGTCTCGGCATTGATGGGCAGGCCGTCGCGCCGGTAGTTGAAGCGGTTGTCCAGCACATAGCCGCGCACCGACAAAAAGCTCCAGTACCCCTCGGAGTTGTAGGCGTCGGACAGGCTGGCGTCCAGCCGCGTCAGGTCGGACAGTCGCGTAACGCCGAGGTCTTTCAACGCCGTGGTGCTGACCACGGCGCCCGCGAACGGCACCTTGGACAACGGCGCGTTGCCGAAGCCGCCGATGCCCGGCGCGTTGGTGAGCACGCGGCCGGTGACCTCGATGGTCTGGGCATCGGTGGACTGGGCCTGGGCAGGCAGCATGGACAGGCTGGCGGCGGCAGCCAGCGTGGTGAACGAAAAGCGGAAAACAGCGGAAGCCATCGTGGTCTCAGGTCGATGGCAGGGTGCAAAGCGGCGTGGCGTGCGGCACCGGCGTGAGCGGTGCGGCGGACCGCGGTCCGTCGGCTTCCCTGCGCGAGGATTACCTCAATCAGGTTCAAAGGGACTGTCTCAGTCGGCCTGCCTGCGCAGGCCAACACCCCCAGCGAAGTGCCGCGGCCCGGGGGCTGCGGCGGCCGCGATTGTAGGCGGGGCTTCACATTTCTTCGCACCGGCCGCTGTGGCCATAATCGGGGCTTGCTAGGGGTGTCGTGCGCCGCACGACTGAGAAACACCCTTTGAACCTGAACTGGGTCATGCCAGCGGAGGGAAGCAGCGCCGGCCATCTGACGGACATCCCCAGGCCGGTCCATCTTCCGGCCCCGGCATGCCCGCATGCCGAAGGATGCCGATGACCACCGACCTGCCCGAACCCGCTGGCGCCGCGATGGCGCGCTATGCGCGGGTGCTCACCATCGCCGGCTCCGACAGCGGTGGCGGCGCCGGCATCCAGGCCGACCTGAAGACCTTCGTCGCGCTGGGCTGCTTCGGCACCAGCGCCATCACCGCCATCACGGCCCAGAACACGTGCGGCGTGCGTGCCATCCATGCGGTGCCGGTGGCCGTGCTGGCCGCGCAGATCGACGCGGTGCTGGAAGACATCGGCACCGACGCGGTGAAGATCGGCATGCTGCATGCGGCCGAGACGGTGCGCTGCGTGGCCGCGGCCATCGACCGCCATGTGCTGGCGCCGGTGGTGCTGGACCCGGTGATGATCGCCACCAGTGGCGACGCGCTGATCGACCGCGATGCGGTGCAGGTCATCGTGCAGCAACTGCTGCCGCGGGCCACGCTGATCACGCCCAACCTGGACGAAGCTGCCTTGCTGCTGGGCCGCGCCATCGTCTCGGTGGACGAGCTGGACGCGGCGGCCGACGGGCTGCTGGCCCTGGGTGCGCAGGCCGTACTGCTGAAGGGCGGGCACCTGCCCGGCGAGCAGGTGGTGGACGTGCTGAAGTCGCGCGAGGGGCTGCACCGCCGCTTCACCGCCGCGCGCATCCACAGCCGCAACCTGCATGGCACCGGCTGCACGCTGGCCTCGGCCGTGGCGGCTCACCTGGCGCTGGGCCTGGGCCTGGCCGATGCGGTGGGCGCCGCGCATGCCTTTGTGCAGCAGGCGCTGCGCCACGGCGCCGACGTTCAGACCGGTGCTGGCAACGGCCCCTTGAACCATGGCCATGCACCGCGGGCCATGCACAAGATCCGGCCCGGGGGCTTGCGATGAAGGGACGCCACATCGGCATTGCCGGCGCCGGACTGTTGGGCCGTCTGCTGGCCTGGCGACTGTCGGCGGCCGGGCATGCGGTGGACGTGTTCGACCCAGCCGCCGGGCCCGACGACCGCACCCCGCCCCACGCCGCAGGCTGGACGGCGGCCGGCATGCTCAGCCCCATCGCCGAGCTGGAAACCGCCGACCTGGCCACTGCCCGGCGCGGCTGGCGCAGCCTGGACCTGTGGGCAGAGTGGCTGCCCAGGTTGCCTAGACAAGTGGACTTTCGGCGCCAGGGCAGCCTGCTGCTGGCGCACCGCGCCGATGCGGGCAGTGCGCAGCGCTTGCTGTCGGTGCTGGCGGCCAGGGGCGCCGCGGTGGCGGGCACCGGCGGCCATGTGGAAGAGGCGCCCGCTGGCCTCGCGCGGTCAGGCACCTGGCCCGGCCCGCAACCCTTGAGCCTGCCGCAACTGGCCGAACTGGAGCCCGCGGTGCATGGCCCCGCGCTGGCCTGGCTGCTGCCCGGTGAAGGCCAGGTGCATGCGGTGCAGGCGATGCTGGCCCTGGCCGAGGCCGCCACCGCGCAGGGCGTGCGCTGGCATTGGCAGCAGCCGGTGACCACCGCCGAGCCAGGCCGGTTGGACGGCCGCCGCTTCGACCATGTGTTCGACGTGCGCGGCCTGGGCGCCCGGCCCGCGCTGCCGGTGCGTGGCGTGCGGGGCGAGGTGGCCTGGGTGCAGGCC
>CAKZXL010000211.1 GCA_937883885.1 uncultured Aquincola sp.
AGGGCGTGACGGTGAAGTACGCCATCCACCCGGTGGCCGGCCGCATGCCGGGCCACATGAACGTGCTGCTGGCCGAGGCCGAGGTGCCGTACGACCAGGTCTTCGAGATGGAGGATATCAACGGCGAGTTCGGCCAGGCCGACGTGGCCATCATCCTGGGCGCCAACGACGTGGTGAACCCCGCCGCGCTGACCAAGGGCAGCCCGATCTACGGCATGCCCATCCTGGAGGCCTACAAGGCCAAGACCGTGATCGTCAACAAGCGCTCGATGGCCGCGGGTTACGCCGGCCTGGACAACGAGCTGTTCTACATGGACAAGACGATGATGGTCTTCGGCGACGCCAAGAAGGTGGTGGAGGAGATGGTCAAGGCGGTGGAGTGAGGGGCTTCACACCACGGACCAAAGCGCTATCGAATCCCCTGATGCTGCACCGCGGGAGGCTCCGTCAGAATCGCCCCTTCGTTTTGGAGCCCCCCGATGCAGAAAACCTGGCTGAAGCAATATCCCGCCGGCGTTCCCCCCGAGGTCAAGTTCGACTTGTATCCCTCGCTGGTGGCGCTGATGGAGGAGAGCTTCCGCAAGTACCGCGACCTGCCGGCCTATGTGTTCATGGGCCGCAGCTACCGCTTCGGCCAGGTGGACGACGCCTCGCGGGCCTTTGCCGCCTACCTGCAGTCGTTGGGTCTGGAGCGTGGCGACCGCGTGGCGGTGATGATGCCCAACGTGCCGCAGTACCCGGTGGCGGTGGCCGGCATCCTGCGGGCGGGCTTCGTGGTGGTCAACGTCAACCCGCTGTACACCCCGCGCGAGCTGGAGCACCAGCTCAAGGACGCCGGCGCCAAGGTGCTGGTCATCCTGGAAAACTTCGCGCATGTGTACCAGCAGGTGGCGCATGCGGTGCCGGTGCGGCACGTGGTCACGGCCGCCATGGGCGACATGCTGGGCCTGGTCAAGGGCGCGCTGGTGAACTACGTGGTGCGCCAGGTCAAGAAGATGGTGCCACCCTTCGAGCTGCCCACCGCGGTGCGCTTTGGTGAGGCGCTGGCCATCGGCCGCCGCAAGGCCTACACCGCGCCGGCGCTGGGCCCGGACGACATCGCAGTGCTGCAGTACACCGGCGGCACCACCGGTGTCAGCAAGGGCGCGGTGCTGCTGCATCGCAACCTGGTGGCCAACGTGCTGCAGTGCGAGGCCTGGTACCAGCCGGCGCTCAAGAAGATTCCGCCGGGCGAGCAGATCGTCACCGTGTGCGCGCTGCCGCTCTATCACATCTTCGGCTTCAACACGAACATGATGCTGTCCATGCGCATGGGCGGCTGCAACCTGCTGATTCCCAATCCGCGCGATCTGCCGGCGGTGCTCAAGGAACTGGCCAAGCACCGATTCCACAGCTTTCCGGCGGTCAACACGCTGTTCAATGCGCTGGCCAACCACCCCGACTTTCACACCGTCGACTGGAGCCACCTGAAGATCTCGGTGGGCGGCGGCATGGCGGTGCAAAGCGCCACCGCCAGGCTGTGGCTCGAGAAAACGGGCTGCCCGATCGTCGAAGGTTATGGCCTGTCAGAGACCTCGCCGGTGGCCGCGTGCAACCCGGTGGACAGCCACCAGTTCACCGGCACGATCGGCCTGCCGCTGCCCAACACCGACTTTGCGCTGCTGGACGATGAAGGCCAGCCCGTGCCGCCCGGCGCTGCCGGCGAGATCGCGATCCGCGGCCCGCAGGTCATGGCCGGCTACTGGCAGCGGCCCGATGAAACCGCCAAGGTGATGACGGCCGACGGCTTCTTCCGCACCGGCGACGTGGGCGTGCTGGAAGAAAGCGGCTTCTTCAAGATCGTCGACCGCAAGAAGGACATGATCCTGGTCAGCGGCTTCAACGTGTACCCCAACGAGGTGGAAGACGTGCTCACCCAGCTCGACGGCGTGCTCGAGTGCGCCGCCGTGGGCGTGCCCGACGACAAGGCCGGCGAGGCGGTGAAGGTGGTCATCGTCAAGAAGAACCCCGCGCTGACCGAGCACGACGTGCGCGCCTTCTGCGAAGCCAACCTCACCGGCTACAAGCGGCCGCGGGTGGTGGAGTTCCGCACCGAGCTGCCCAAGACGCCGGTGGGCAAGGTGCTGCGCCGCGAGCTGCGCGACAAGCCGCCCGCCGCGACGGCGCACTGAGCGGCAGGCGTTGGCCCCCATCGCCATCGTCAGCGCGCTGCACGACGAGTTGCGCGCCATCGACGCCTTGCTGCAGGCGCGCAGCCTGCAACGGCGCGCCGGCCGCGACTTCCACCTTGGGCGGCTGCAGGGACACGAGGTGCTGCTGGTGCTCAGCGGCATCGGCAAGGTGGCCGCGGCCACCACCGCCACGCTGGCGCTGGAGGTGTTGGGGGCCCGCGCGCTGCTGTTCACCGGTGTCGCCGGTGGCCTGGCGGACCACGCGCAGGTGGGCGACGTGGTGGTGGCGCGCGAGCTGCTGCAGCACGACATGGATGCCTCGCCCCTGTTCCAGCGCTACGAGGTGCCGCTGACCGGCCGCAGCCGCTTTGCCGCCGACCCCTTGCTGGCCGATGCCCTGGTGGCCGCGGCCGGCGAGGTGCTGTCGCAGCCGCATCCGGCGCTGCAGCGCTTCGGCATCGGCCGCGTGCGTTGTCACCAGGGCCTGGTGATCAGCGGCGACCGCTTCGTCAGCACCTCGGCTGAAAGCGCTGCGCTGCGCGCCGCCCTGCCCGAGGCGCTGGCGGTGGAGATGGAAGGCGCTGCCGTGGCCCAGGTGTGCCACGACAGCGGCCGGCCCTTCGGCGTGCTGCGCACGCTGTCCGACCGCGCCGACGATGCGGCGCACGTCGACTTTCCGCGCTTCACCGCCGAAGTGGCGGCCGAGTTCTCGCGCGACATCGTCTGCGCCGCGCTGCTGCGTCTTTGACGTTCCCTGTCTAAGCACGGCCCCCGGGCCGCCAACGCGTCACGTCGCCATGCAACGCGCGTTACTAACGCGCGTCAGGGAATGTCTGAATCGCGCGATAACGCATCAATCACAAAAATGATCTTTGACTAATGCGCAATTCGCTTGTTCGCTGACTTGTAACGACGTCCCGTTCAGGAGACCCGAACGATGTCCTCCATTCATCCATGCCACGCGTGCGCGCCCTCGGGCGTCTGCAGGACCGACGGGGTGGTGCTGTGAGTTTCGTGAAGCCCCAGAGCAACAGCCACTGGCGCAGCGCGGGCCTGGCCGTGGCGGTGCTGTTCCATGTGGCGCTGGTCTGGGCGCTGGCCAACGGTCTGGGCCAGCAACTCGCCAAGGTGGTGAGCGAGCCGCTTGAAACCGTGCTGGTCGAAGAGGTCAAGCCGCCTCCGCCGCCGCCCAAGGTCATCGAGCTGCCGCCGCCGCCCAAGTTCACGCCCCCGCCGCCTGCGTACGTGCCGCCGCCTGAAGTGCAGGTGCAGGCGCCGCCCACGCACGAACCCACCATTGCCGCGGTGGCGGCGGAGTCTCCGCCACCGGCAGAGCCGGTGCGCAGTGCGCCGCCTGCACCTGCAGCAGCACCGCCGGCACCGCCTCCCGCCGCGCCTGCGCCGCCTGTGTCGGCCTCGGTGGTGTGCGCGAACTATGCGCAAGTCATGGGCGACGCCGGATTTCCGCGCGAAGCCACGCGCCTGGGTCTGGAGGAAGGCAGTGCCGTCATCCAGTTCACGCTGGTCGCCAGCGGCGACATCCGGGACATCAAGGCCGTCAGCGCTTCGCACCCGATCTTCGCCAAGGCCAGCATGCGCATCGTCGGTGAATACAAGTGCAAGGGCACGGGTCGTGACGTCACGGTCCAGGTGCCGTTTTCCTACCGATCGAGCTGAGTCGGGGCCCGCCGGGCACCGTTCTGCCACCACTTCTCCCACCCACTCCGAGGGCCAAAAACATGGAACTCCTGCGCGCGCTTCGGCGCATCCCCGCCATCCTTTCGCTGGCTGCCGGCCTGGCGTTTGCCGGCTTCGGCCCGGCAGCCCTGGCTGCAGACGACACGGCCAAGGCGGCCACGGCCACCGCCGAGCCTGCCGCTGCTGTCGTCGACAACCCGTACGGGCTGCAAGCCATCGTCTCGCACGGCGACCTGGTGTCCAAGGGCGTCCTGGGCATCCTGATGGTGATGTCACTGGGTACCTGGTACCTGATCGTCACCAAGATGCTGGAGCAGCGCCGTCTGCTGCGGGAGGCCCCATCGGTCGGGGCTGGCGCGCCGTTCTGGTCGGCCGCCGACCTTCGGCAGGGCACGGCTTCGCTCAGCGAGGAGGGGGCCTTCCGATTCGTGGCCGACACCGCCTTCGATGCCAGCCGGGCGCATGAGGGCATCCTCGCCAGTGTGGACCGCGGGTCCTGGATCTCGACCGCCGTCGATGAGGCCGGCGAGGAAGTGGAACACCGGCTGCAGCAGGGCCTGGCCTTCCTGGCCACCGTGGGCTCGACCTCCCCATTCATCGGACTGTTCGGCACGGTCTGGGGCATTCTGAACGCGCTCACGGCCATCGGCGTGGCGGGTCAGGCCTCCATCGACAAGGTGGCCGGGCCGGTGGGTGAGGCGTTGATCATGACTGCCATCGGCCTGGCCGTGGCCGTGCCTGCCGTGCTGGGCTACAACTGGCTGGTCGGTCGCAACACCAGCGCGCTGCACCAGGTGCACACCTTCGGCGCCCGTCTGCGCACCGCGTTGCTGGCGGCGCCTGCGCCCACGCGCGCCTGAGGGGCCGACCATGGGCATGAGCGTGGGCGGCGGCGCCGCCGCAGGCAAGCGGGTCAACTCGGAGATCAACACCACGCCGCTGGTCGACGTGATGCTGGTCCTGCTGATCATCTTCCTGATCACGATTCCCGTCGCGGTGACCTCCATCAAGGTCAAGTTGCCCAGCGAGGTCAACCAACCGCGCACCAGCAAGCCGGAGAACATCGTCGTGTCCATCGACCGCGACGGCGAGATCTATTGGAACGACTTGCACCTGCCGAACACGGCGGCCTTCTTTGACCGCATCAAGCAGGAGTCGGTGAAGCTGCCCCAGCCCGAACTCCACATCCGCGGCGACGGCGCCAGCCGCTATGAAGCCGTGGGACGCGTGGTGTTCGCCGCCCAGCGCGCGGGCATGGCCAAGGTGTCCTTCATCACCGAGCCGCCTGCGCGGCCTTGAGGAGTCAGCGATGGCATGGAACACAGCCTCCGTGGGCGGCAGCACACGAAGAAGCCGAAAGGCACGCCCGCAGGCGATCGGCGAGATGAACACCACGCCGCTGATCGACGTGATGCTCGTCCTGCTGGTCATGTTGATCATCACGATCCCGGTGCAACTGCATTCGGTTGACCTCAACCTGCCCACCGGCAAGGCGCCCGCCGCACCGGTGGAGCCGGAGGTCGTGCGACTGGACGTCGACTTCGACGGCACCGTGTACTGGAACGGTGAGGCCTTGCCCGACCGCGCTGCGCTGGAGTCGCACATGCGCGAAAAGGTGGCGCAGCCCGTGCAGCCGGACGTGCATCTGCGGCCACACAAGCTCGTGCGCTATGAGCGGGTGGCCGCGGTGATGGCCTCGGCCCAGCGGCTGGGGCTCAAGAAGATCGGAATCGTCGGCAACGAGCAGTTCGCCCAATGAAGGGAATCACCATGCACATGCCCAGGCAGCTGGCCGCTGTGTTGTGCGGCCTGACCATGTCGATCGGATCGGCGCTGGCCCAATCGGCTCCGCCGGAGACCATGCGCGCGGAAGTGGGCAAGCCGCTGCAGGCCGCCCAGGATCTCCTGAGGGCCGGCAAGCCGCGGGAAGCGCTGTCCCGCGTGGCCGAGGCCGAGGCCGTCGGCAACCTGTCGGGTCACGAGCGCATGGTGATCGAGCGCATGCGCGCCGGGGCGGCGCTGGGCGCAGGCGACGACGCGACGGCGGCGCGATCATTCGAGGCCGTGCTGGCGTCCGGCAAGTTGGGAGCTGCCGAGACATTGCCTGTGCTGGAGTCCATGGCCGGCCTGGCCTACCGCCGCAAGGACTATCCGCAGGCCATCGCGCTGGCCGAGCGGTACTTGAAGGAAGGTGGACGCAGCGACAAGATGCGCGAGCTGAAGACGAGTGCGCACTACCTGTCCGGCGACTATGCAGGCGTGGTGCGCGACACACAGCAGCGTGTGCAGGCGATGGAGCAGGCCACCCCGGTGGTCGATGAGCCCACGTTGAGGCTGCTGGCGGCCAGTTACGGCAAGCTCGACGACCAGGCCGGCTACGTGGCCACGCTGGAAAAGCTCCTTGTCTATCACCCCAAGCAGGCCTACTGGAGCGATCGGCTGGCGCGCCTGCAAGGCGCAGCCGGCTTTCCCGATCGCCTGCGCCTGGACGTCTACCGCCTGCGGCGCGCGACAGACACCCTGGAGGACACCGAGCAGTACGTCGAGATGGCGCAGCTGGCCCTGCAGGCGGGACTGCCGACGGAGGCCCTCAGGGTGGTGGAGGCAGGTTATGCCGCCGGCAAGCTGGGCTCGGGGCCGGAGGCGTCACGCCACCAGCGCCTGCGCGAGCTGGCAACCCGGCAGGCCGCCGAGGACGAGAAGGCGCTGCAGGTGGAGGAGGTCGGTCGCCAGGGCGATGCCCTCGTCAACACCGGCCATGCGCTGGTGTCGGCGGGCCGTCTCGACAAGGGCATCGCCCTGTTGGAGCACGGCCTGACCAAGGGCGGCCTGAAACGCCCGGACGAGGCGCGACTGCACCTCGGGCAGGCCTACCTGCAAAGCGGCAACAAGGCGCGCGCCATCGACAGCTTCAGGGCCGTACGCGGTGCCGACGAGGCGGTCGAGCTCGCCCGGCTGTGGGAAATCCACGCCCGCAAGCCCTGATACCACTGACCTGAACGACACGGCCCCTGCCTCGGGCCGGGCCGAGTGCTGCCCGCCCGCGCCGTGTGAGCGCGCCGGGCCTCAGTCAAACAAGCCCCCTGCCGTTTCCTTGTCGGGCCGGGGACCCGATGCCGTGCGCTGGAAACGATGACGTGAACGAGGTCCCTCGGACCCATGCCTTGGAGGAACAGCCATGAGAAACAAGCCACTGACACCCCGGCGACCGCCGGCCCCCACGACGATCGCCGCCTTGGTGGCATCGTCGGCCTTCGCAACCCTGCTGGCGGGCGCCGCACAGGCTCAGACGGCACCCCCGCCCGGCACGGAGGCCGCCAGCCCTGCGCCTGCACCGGCAGCCAAGTCCGACGTGGTCGGTCTGGACCGCGTGGTCATCACGGCCACCACCGGCTCGAAGTCGAAGATGCGCAGCTCCGTGTCGGTGACCGACGTCGACAACGAGCAGATCACCAACTTCGGCGCCCGCTCTGAAGCCGAAATCCTCAAGCTCATTCCCGGCGTGCGTGCCGAAAGCTCGGCCGGCCCGGGCGGCAACTCCAACATCACGGTGCGCGGTCTGCCCATATCGTCGGGGGGCTCGAAGTTCGTGCAACTGCAGGAAGACGGCCTGCCTGTCGTCGAGTTCGGCGACATGAACTTCGGCAACAACGATTACTTCATCCGCTTCGACAACAACGTCGACCGCATCGAGACGTTGCGGGGCGGCTCGGCCGCCACCCTGGCCTCTCATGCCCCGGGCGCGGTGATCAACTACATCAGCAAGACCGGGCAGCAAAAGGGCGGCTCCATCGGCGTGACGCGCGGCGTCAACTACGACGAGACGCGGGTCGATGGCGACTACGGCGGCAAGATCAATGAGACGCTGCGCTACCACGTCGGTGGCTATTTCCGAACCGGCGAAGGTCCGCGCCGCAATGACACCGGGGCGCTGCAGGGCTACCAGGTCAAGGGCAACCTGACCCAGTCGTTCAACGGCGACAAGGGCTACGTCCGCTTCTCGTTCAAGCTGCTGGACGAGAAGGCCCCCACCTACACCAGCATGCCGGCCCGGGCGGACCTCAGCGGCACCACGGTCAAGGGCATGCACCCGCTGGCCGGGTTCGACATCAGGCGCGATTCGCAGCTGTCGATCTACAACCAGACCATGCCCACCGCCGATATCTTCACCGGCGCGCCCGGCACGGCCAACGTGTCCGATGGCATCTCGGTCAAGTCCCATGCCTTCGGCATCGAGTTTGCCAACCAGCTTGAGGGCGGCTGGGGCCTGAACAACAAGTTCAAGTTCAGTCGCAGCGAAAGCTCGTTCAGAACCCAGTTCTGGGGAGCGCAGACCCTGAGCGGACTGCTCGGCGGTTTCGAGGGCGGCACCTCGGCGCGGTACTTCAACGGCCCGCTGGCCGGGCAGACCGTCACCACCGAGAACCTGCAGACCGGACTGCTGTCGCGCAACGCCGCCATCCATCAGCAGTCGCCCGACATGGGTCACTGGGCCAACGACCTCAGCCTGTCCAAGGCATTTGATCTCACCGGCAGCAAGCTCAACACCAAGGCCGGCCTGTACTTGTCCAGACAAGACATCGTGCAGCAGTGGCAGATCAGCGAGCGGGTGATGGAGGTCGGCCGCAACGGCGCGATCGTCGACGTCTACGACGCCTCCGGCGCAGCCCTGACGACGGCTGGACTGACCGGCTACAACAACCAGTGGGGCGGCTGCTGCGCACGCGACATCGACGCCCACTACAGCACCACGGCGCCTTACCTGGCGCTCGGGCTGGAAGTCGGCTCATGGGACTTCGATGCCAGCCTGCGGCACGACCGCATGCGCGCCAGCGGCAGCTATGCGGGCGGTCAGAAGGTGGCAGGAGGCTTTGACGTCAACCGCGACGGCACGATCACCGGCGCCGAAAACAATGTCTACCTGATCGATGGCCAGAGCCGCAGCCCGATCAACTACAGCGTCGGCTACACCTCGTATTCGGTGGGCGCGAACTACCGCTTCAGCAACGACTTGAGCGCCTTCGTTCGCGTGAGCAAGGGCGGGCGGGCGATTGCCGACCGCTTGCTGTTCTCGCCGTTCATCAACCCGCTCACCGGTGCGCTCACGCAGGGCCTGGAGGCGCAGGCGGTTGCGACGGTCAAGCAGCGCGAGCTGGGCGTCAAGACCCGTGGGGAGCTGATGGGCGCCAACTACGGCCTGTTCGCCACACTGTTCCAGGCCACGGTGGACGAGTACGACTATGACCAGACGCGTACCGTAGGTCCCAAGCTGAACGTGGTGGGCACCAAGGCCAACGGCGTGGAACTCGAGTCGGCGCTCAACACCGGCAACTTCGCGCTCAATGCCAACCTCGTCTACACCGACCTGAAGGTGCGCACCGACCTTGTCGGCGAAGCGACCGGGCAGAGCACGGTGGGCAAGGTGCCGGGCGGCGTGCCCAAGTGGATGTGGGCCATTTCGCCCAGCTACACCTTCAACAACCTCACGGTGGGCGCTTCGCTGGTGGGCCAGAGCTATGTGTGGAACAACAGCTTCAACACGGCGAAAGTGTCCGGCCGCAGCATCGTCAACGCCTTTGCCAGCTACGCGCTGACCGAGCGCGCGACGTTGAGCGTGAATCTGAGCAACCTGTTCGACAAGGTGGCTTCATCGGGAGGGGTCGAGGGGCCTGACGTGCTGAACGGGCAGCCGGTGGTGCGTTTGCGCCCCGAGACCGGCCGCTCGATCAGCCTGGCGCTGCGCTACGCGCTGTGAGCCCAAGCCCCGCCGGCCTGCGCCCGGCCGCGGGGCTGGCCCGCCTCCGGCGCCCGCGCACCGCAGGATTCGCGGATCACCAGCTTGGGCGCCTGCACGGCCGCCGGCGGCTTCGGTCGCCCGTTCTGCAACTGCAACAGCAGCGAATGCACGGCCTGGCGTCCATGCCCCGCAGGGTCGGAATGCACGCTGGTCAGCGGGGGTCGGCGAATGGCGCCATCGGGATGTCGTCGTAGCCCACCAGTGCAACGTCCTGCGGAACGCGCAGCGCCGCCTCGCGCAGCGCACGCAGGGCGCCGAAGGCGATGGTGTCGTTGCCGGCGAACAGGGCGTCCGGGTGCAGCTGCCGTGCGAGCAGTTCACGGGTGGCCCGGTAGCCGCTCTCGGGCGTGATGTCGGCCGCGATGCACCAACCGTCCTGCGGCTCGATGCCGTGGTCGAGCAGCGCCTTGCGCCAGCCGCCTTCACGCTGGGCTGCGGAGTGGTATTCGTTGGAAGCGTAGTTGACCAACGCCACGCGGCGGCGACCGAGGTTCAGCAGGTGGTTGACAGCGATGCAGGCGGACTGGCAAGTGTCGTCGCCCATCATGGCCAGGCCCTCCTGGGCGGGCAGGTGGCAGCCGAACACCACATGGGGAATCTCGCTGTCTCGCAGGCGCTGCAGGTGTGCCATCTCGGTGGTCCTGGGGTGGGCGACGATGACGCCGTCGATGCTGCGACCGTGCACCAGCTGCAGGAACTGGCCGGGTTCCCGGCCCTCGCCATCCGTCGATTCGATCAGCAGCTTGAAGCCATGCAGGTGGCAGCATTCGCGCACGCTGGCCACCAACTGCGCGAGGAAGGCATCGACGTACAAGTGCTCCAGCTTGGGCACCACCAGCGCCAGCGTGCCGGAGGTGCCGCCCGCCAAAGACCGGGCCGCGGCGTTGGGCACGTAGCCAATTTCGCGGGCCACCGCCAGGACCCGTTCGCGTGTGGTGTCACTGATGCCCCGGTGGCGCGCGTTGTTCAACACGAAGGACACCGTGGTTCTCGAAACGCCGGCCCGGCGCGCGACTTCAGCGCTTGTGGCGGCGGGGGTTTTCTGATGTTTCATCGTCTCCCTCCTGGCGGGATGCTATGCCGCTTTGCCCGGCCCGTGCGGCTGGTGCAGGGGGCGCGATGATGGGCTCTGCGTCCAGGGACGTCAGGGCGGCGTCGCGCGTGACCTTGCGCACCGTGGCAGCGCACGTGGGGCTGTCGACCACCACCGTCAGCCATGCGCTCAGTGGGCGCCGTCCTGTGTCGGAACAAACATGCAGACAGGTGCGGCAGGCCGCCCAGCTGCTGGGCTACGAGGCCCATCGACTCGCGCGGCAGAACGTCACCGGCCGGTCTGACGCCGTGGGCGTGCTGTGCGAAAGATCGCTGGGGCCACTGAGCGATGCCGGCCAGGCAGCGCTGTTGGATGCCGTCTCGCAGGTGTTGCAGTCCGCCGGTCTCGACTGCCTGATGCTGGCAAGCCCTGGCAGGGGCGGCGTGCCGCTGCATGAGCGCATCGTGCGTGATCGGCACTTCGATGCGCTGCTCGTGCTGCAGACCGGGTCGGTGGATGCGCGCATCGAGTCGCTCGTGCGCCACCATGTGCCCTTTGTTGCGGTCGGCCGGTGCCGGCAGCCGGCCGCGCACGTTTATCCGTGGCTCGATCTCGATGAAGGGGGGGCCGCCGAACTGGCGGTGGGCCGGCTGGTAGACGGCGCCCACCGACGCATCGCGTGCGTGCATCTGGATCCGTGGCTTCATGCCACACACGCGTGGTGTCTGGGATACCGCACGGCCATGCAAGGTGGCGGCCTGCCGGTCACGCCGCAGATGATGCTGGCGGCCAAGCGCTGCGCCGGCGATGGGTACGCGGCTGGCGTGCGTCTGCTGGCAATGCGTCCACGCCCCAGCGCGGTCATCGTCCAGCATCCGCAGGTGGGCAACGGCTTGATGCACGCGCTGCTGGACGCTGGCGTAGATCCATGCCACGAGCTGGCCGTGGTCGTGCACGAGGCATGGTCCTCCGGCCGGATCGACCTGCCTTCGCCGGTGGCCCGCGTACGCTATGAGGACCTGGCAGCCGCTGCCGAATGGTTGGGCCGACGCCTGGTCGCCTTGGTGGAGGGCTGCACGGTCGCTGCCGATCACTGGCTGTGCCGGCCGAGTTACTGGCCGGCCGATGCGATGCCCGACCAGCCCTTGGGTTGAGCGCTCCGCCCGAGGCACACTCGCGGGCCTATGCCGCGAATCCACGTCGATGCTCCTCTGGCCGCCGGCCAGCCGCTTGATCTGCCGCCCGGTGCGGCCCGCCATGTGCAGGTGCTGCGGCTGCAGCCCGGCGCGCTCATCACCTTGTTCAACGGCCAGGGCGGCGAGTGGACGGCCGCCGTCATGCAGATCGGCCGCAGCAGCGTGCAGGTGGAAGTGCAAAGCCACGAGGCGGTGGAGCGCGAGATCGGCCCGCAGGTGACCATCGCGCTGGCCATGCCGGCCAACGACCGCATGGACACGCTGGTGGAAAAGGCGGTGGAGCTGGGCGTGGCCGCCATCCAGCCGCTGATGAGCGAGCGATCGGTGCTGCGCCTGTCGGGCGAGCGGGCGCAGCGCAAGCAGGCGCACTGGCAGGGCATTGCGGTCGCGGCGTGCGAGCAGTCGGGCCGCAACCGGGTGCCGCGGGTGGCGCCGGTGATCACTTTCTCGGCCTGGCTGGCCGAGCAGGCCACCGCGGCCGACCTGACCGATGCCACCCGCTGGCTGCTGGGCTTTGGCGACGAGGCGCTTCCGCTGCCCCAGCGCCTGCGGCCGCAGGCACCGGCGCGGCTGCTGCTGCTCAGCGGGCCGGAGGGGGGCCTGTCACCGGCCGAGGTGGAAGCGGCGCAGCGCGTGGGCTTTCTGCCCACCTCGCTGGGGCCCGCCGTGCTGCGCGCCGACACCGCGCCGCTGGCCGCGCTGGCGGCAGTGGCGCTGGCGGCAGTGGCGCTGGCGGGCACGGGTCCGGCGGGCGATGTGCCTGCCGGTGTGGTGCCCGCCCCCGCAGCCTGAAGCCGCTTCGTGCGCTAATGCGCAGGCCGCGCGCGTCCGCCGGTCGGGCGCGGCCGGGCTTTCCACAATCCGGCGCTTTCCATCCACACAGGAGATCGACATGGGACTGCTGGACATGGCCATCGGCATGATGAACAACCAGGCACCAGGCGGACGCGGCGGTGCGCTGGGCGATGTGCTCGGCGGGTTGCTGGGGGGCGGCGGCCAGGGCGCTGGCGGCCAGGCCGACCTGCTGCGCATCGTGGCGCTGGTGCTGTCACAGATCGGTCAACAGGGGGGCCAGCAAGGCGGCCAGATGGGTGGCCTGGGCGCGTTGGTGGAGCAGTTCACCCGCAGCGGCCTGGGCGACGTGGTGTCGTCCTGGGTGGGCACCGGCGCCAACCAGCCGGTGTCACCCGCTCAGCTGGGCCAGGTGTTCGGTGACGACCTGCTGGGCCGCCTGACGCAGCAGACCGGCCTGTCGCAAGGCGACCTGCTCAGCCAGCTGTCGCAGGTGCTGCCGCAGGCCGTGGACCACCTGACGCCGCAAGGCCAGCTGCCGGCGGACGGCGGGCTGGGCGAGATCGGCTCGATCCTGGAACGCTTCGCCCGTTGAACCCAGTGGCCGGCGCACCGTCGGCCCGGCGCAGCGTCTGGGAAGGCAGCTCGCCGAACATCTGCTTGTAGTCGTGTGAAAAGTGGCCCATGTGGAAGAAGCCCCACTGGGCCGCGACATCCTGCACCGTGGCCGCGCCGCCTTTGCGCAGCTTGCGCCGGCAGGCGTTCATGCGCACCGCCTTCAAGAAGTCCGCCGGTGAATCGCCCACCACCGCCTGGAAGTGGTTCTGCAGCGTGCGGCGGGTGAGGTGCAGCTCGGCGCAAAGGTCGTCCACCGACATCGTGTGATTGAGCGGCTGGCTCACCAGCGCGCGGGCCGACATCACCGTGGCCAGGCGCCGCGAACAGGCCGCAGGGTCGGCCTGGGCCGCGGCGGCGGGCGAGGGCGCCTGCCCCGCGCCGCACAACAGCGCCAGCAGCCGGTCCAGCAGCGCCTGCCAGGCGGCCGGCGGGGGGTTGTCGGCACCGCAGGCACCCAGCGCCAGCAGCGCTTCGATGGTGCTGCACATCGCCGCATGCACCGCCGGCGGCACCGGCAGCGCCTGCAGCGCCGCACCGGGAGCGCCCGCGTCGCGCAACTGCAGTGCATCCAGCCGCTGCGCCAGCCAGTCGGCGTCCACCACCACGCCATAGATGCCGAAGTCCTCGGGCGTGCGCAGCGTGAACGAGGCATTGCCGCCCGCGCGCAGCACCGGCCGCGGCCCCTCGGCGGGCTGCAGCCGGCCGCAGAAGTGCACCGGCGTGGGGTGCCGCCCGTCGGGAATGCCGAACCACACCGAACCCTGCCACGGCAGGCACAGCTGGCTGGTCTGCTGGTGCGTGTGTTCATGGAACACCTGCAGCCGCGGCCCGTCGGCCCACAGCTCACGCACGCGGCCGGCAAAGCGGCCGGGCGACAGCTGGTCGTATTCCTGCGACCAGCGCGACAGGTGGCCGGCGTGTTCGTCGACGTCGTCGCTGGCCAGCGCCTGGTAGCGCAGGCCGGCCAGGCCCGGCGGGGCGGGGTGGGCAAGGCGCGCTTCGGGCATGGGCACGGCGGCGTTCTCCTGGGCAGTGCGGCGGTGGACCCACCGGCTTTTGCAAGAGCGGTGCCACGCCGCCACGGTGCCGACGGATTTTCCGTTTTTGGATAGGCCGGGCGCGGGTGCCTTGCTTCAATCCGCCGCATTCTTGGGTTACTGCAAGGACATGCACATGGCTGCTTCCCCCACTGGCACCGGCGCCCAGCCGGGCCTCAAGAAGGTGCTCGGGCCCTTCCAGCTCTGGGGCATCTGCGTCGGGCTGGTGATCTCCGGCGAGTACTTCGGCTGGAGCTACGGCTGGAACACCGCCGGCACGCTCGGCTTCCTGGTGGCCACGCTGCTGGTGGCCACGATGTACACCACCTTCATCTTCAGCTTCACCGAGCTGTCCACCGCCATTCCGCATGCGGGCGGGCCGTTCGCGTATGCGCGGCGCGCCTTCGGGCCCACCGGCGGCTTCATCGCCGGCTTTGCCACGCTGGTGGAGTTCGTGTTCGCGCCACCGGCCATCGCGCTGGCCATCGGCGCCTACCTCAACGTGCAGTTCCCCAGTGCAGATCCCAAGTACATCGCGGTGGGCGCCTACGTGGTGTTCATCGCGCTCAACTGGGTGGGCGTGGGCATTGCGGCCATGTTCGAGCTGGTGGTCACGCTGCTGGCCATTGCCGAGCTGCTGGTGTTCATGGGCGTGGTCAGCCCCGGCTGGTCGCTGGCCAACTACGTGGCCAACGGCTGGGCGGGCACCGACGTGTTCAACGGCGCGGCGCTGGCGGGCATCTTCGCGTCCATCCCGTTCGCCATCTGGTTCTTCCTGGCCATCGAAGGCGCGGCCATGGCGGCCGAAGAAGCGCGCGACCCGCAGCGCACCATTCCCAAGGCCTACATCGCCGGCATCCTCACCCTGGTGGTGCTGGCCTTCGGCGTGATGATCATGGCCGGCGGTGTGGGCGACTGGCGCAAGATCGCCAACATCAACGACCCCTTGCCGCAGGCCATGAAGGTGGTGGTGGGCGAGTCCAGCGGCTGGCTGCACATGATGGTGTGGATCGGCCTCTTCGGCCTGGTGGCGTCCTTCCACGGCATCATCATGGGCTACTCGCGGCAGATCTTTGCGCTGGCCCGCGCCGGCTACCTGCCGCGCTCCTTCGCGGCGCTGTCGCCGCGCTTCCAGACACCGCACCGCGCGCTGCTGGCTGGTGGCGTGGTGGGTGTGGCCGCCATCTTCAGCGACCAGTGGATCCAGTTCGGCGGCCAGTCGCTCACCGCCAACATCGTGACCATGTCGGTGTTCGGCGCCATCGTCATGTACATCATCTCGATGGCCGCGCTGTTCAAGCTGCGCGCCAGCGAGCCGGGGCTGGCCCGGCCCTACCGTGCGCCGTTCTACCCGCTGTTCCCGGCCATCGCGCTGGTGCTGGGCGTGGTGTGCCTGGGTGCGATGGTGTGGTTCAACCAGCTGCTGACCGCGGTGTTCCTGGGGTTGATGGCCATCGCCTACGCTTACTTCCGCCTCACCTCCCGCTCGCGGGAGGAGGCCCCGCAGGACGAACTGCTGCAGGGCGCCCATTGAGCCTAAGGAACCCCCCGCGATGAGCTACCGCACCACGCTGGCCGGCCAGGTCTACGGCTTCGACGACCTGAAGCAGGTGATGGCCTGCGCCAGCCCGGCGCGCTCGGGCGACCACCTGGCCGGCGTGGCCGCCGAGACCGCGCAGCAGCGCATGGCCGCGCGCCATGTGCTGGCCGACCTGCCGCTGAAGGTCTTCCTGCAGGAGGCGCTGGTGCCTTACGAGGACGACAACATCACGCGGCTGATCATCGACACCCACGATGCGGCCGCCTTCGCGCCGGTGGCGCACCTCACGGTAGGTGGCTTTCGCGACTGGCTGCTGGGCGAGCAGGCCAGCACCGACGTGCTCACCGCGCTGGCACCCGGGCTGACGCCCGAGATGGTGGCCGCGGTGAGCAAGCTGATGCGCAACCAGGACCTCATCGCGGTGGCGCGCAAGTGCCGCGTGGTCACGCGCTTTCGCAACACCATCGGCCTGCCGGGCCACCTGGCGGTGCGGCTGCAGCCCAACCACCCCACCGACGACCTGCGCGGCGTGGCCGCCTCGACGCTGGACGGGCTGATGTACGGCGCGGGCGATGCGGTGATCGGCATCAACCCCGCTTCCGACAGCCTGCCGGTGCTGGGCGAGATGCTGCGCATGCTGGACGAGGTGATCCAGCGCTTCGAGATTCCCACCCAGAGCTGCGTGCTCACGCATGTGACCAACACGCTGCGGCTGGCCGAAGACGGCGTGCCGGTGGACCTGGTGTTCCAGTCCATCGGGGGCACCGAAAAAACCAACCTGTCGTTCGGCGTCACGCCGGAGCTGCTGGCCGAGGCGCAGGCCGCTGCGCTGGCGCAGAACCGCGGCACCGTGGGCCGCAACGTCATGTACTTCGAGACGGGGCAGGGCAGTGCGCTGTCGGCCAATGCCAACTTCGGCGTCGACCAGCAGACCTGCGAGG
>CAKZXL010000212.1 GCA_937883885.1 uncultured Aquincola sp.
CGCCCTACCAGCGCGGCCAATACTTCGGCCGGCGACTTGTAGGGCACGTGGGTGAGCTGAACGCCGCCCAGGGCCGCATAACGCGCCATCAGGAAGTGCGGCGCGGTGCCGATGCCCGGCGTGGCGCAGGCCATGGCGTGCGGCTGGTGGCGCAACCACGTCGTGAGCTGCCGCAGTTCGTCGGCCGGCACCTCGTTCGACACGCACAGCACGAACTCCAGCACCGCCACCTGGGCCAGCGGCACCAGGTCGGTGGCCGGGTCATAGCCCAGCGGGCGGAACACCTGCGGAAACAGCGTGACGGCCCCATGCGGCACCAGCAGCAGCGCATGGCCGTCGGGCCTGGCGGCCTTCAAGGCCTGCGGCGCGAAGCGCCCGCTGGCGCCGGGCCGCGCGTCCACCAGCACCGGGCGCTGCAGCAGCGGGGCCAGCCGTTCGGCCAGCAGCCGCGCCACCAGGTCCACGGTGCCGGCCGGAAAGCCGATCAGCAGCCGCAGCGGCTCGGCCGGCTGCGCGGCGGCCAGGCCGGGCAGCATGCCGGCGCCCAGCGCCGCGTTGAAGCGGCGGCGGCGCATCATGGCTCGGTCACCGGCGTCAGCCAGCGGGCGATGGTGGCGTACATGGTGTCGATGTCCAGCGGTTTGGCGATGTGGTCGTTCATGCCGGCGGCCAGCACCCGGGCACGGTCGCCCTGCATGGCATTGGCGGTCATGGCGATGATGGGCAGCTGGCGCCAGCACGGCTGCTGGCGGATGGCGCGGGCGGCGGCATAACCGTCCATCACCGGCATCTGGCAGTCCATCAGCACCAGGTCGAACGGCTGCTCGGCCAGCCGGTCCAGCGCGGCCTGGCCATCGGCGGCCACCGTCACCTGCGCGCCAGCTTCGGTCAGCAGGGCCACCGCCAGCTCCTGGTTGATGGGGTTGTCCTCGGCCAGCAGCAGCCGCTTGTCGCGCAGCTGGTCACGGGCCCAGCCGGCCGGCAGCTCGGTCAGCGGCGCGGGCTGCTCGGCCGCTTGCCGCTGCAGCGGCAGCTCGAAGAAAAAGCGGCTGCCCACGCCGGGCGTGCTTTCCATGCCGATGCGCCCGCCCATCAAGGCCACCAGGTGGCGGCAGATGGCCAGGCCCAGGCCGGTGCCCCCATAGCGGCGCGAGGTGGAACTGTCGCCCTGCTCGAAGGGCCGGAACAGCCGCTGCTGCTGTGCAGGGTCGATGCCTGGGCCGGTGTCGCGCACTTCCAGCTGCAGCAGCACGGCCTGGCCCGGCGGCGGCGCCGGCCGCCAGGTCGCGGCCACTGCCACCTCGCCGCGGCTGGTGAACTTGATGGCATTGCTCACCAGGTTCACCAGTACCTGGGTCAGGCGCAGCGGGTCGCCCATCAGCCGCAGCGGCAGGTCGGGCGGCACGTCGATGGACAGCCGCAGGCCCTTGTCCTCGGCCGGCTGGCCGACCATGCTGGCCAGGTTGTGCAGCACCTCGCCCATGTCGAAGGGCACCTGTTCCACCAGCAGCTTGCCGGCCTCGATCTTGGAGAAGTCGAGGATGTCGTTCAGCAGGCCCAGCAGCACCTGGGCCGAGCGCTGGATGTTCTGCACGTACTGCAGCTGCGGTGGCTGCAGGCCGCTGCGCAGCGCCAGGTGGCTCATGCCGATGATGCCGTTCATCGGCGTGCGGATCTCGTGGCTCATGTTGGCCAGGAACTCGGACTTGACACGCGTGGCCGCCTCGGCCTGCTCCTTGGCCTGCAGCAGTTCGGCCTGTGCGTGCTTTTGCGCGCTCACGTCCTTGAGCGACAGCACCAGCCGTTCGCCATCGCCGCCATCGGCCAGGAAGCCGCTGACCTCGGCGTCCACCAGCTGACCGTCGTCGCACAGGTGCTGCGTCTCGAACGAGATGAGGCCGCCGCGCAGGCGCATGTCGGCCACGTGCCGGGCATAGGCCTCCAGGCTGCAGTCGGCATGCAGGGCCGGCGCCCGTCGGCCCGCCAGCGCGCCCGGCTGGCAGCGGAAGTGCTCATGCGCCGCACGGTTGGCATACACCACGGTGAAGTGCTGCGTCTCCAGCCACAGCATGGGGCCGCCGTGTTCCACCACGTACTGGTTGAACATCAGCAGGCGTTCCTGGCGCTTCTGCTCGGTGACGTCTTCCTGTGGGGAGGTGATCGGTTTTGCACAGACGGTCCAAAATTTGGACGACGGAAAAGTCATTTGGATCAACGACTTACCCTCGTCCTGGGGACCCCCACCGCTTTTGCACGAAATCGGTCGTAGAGGCCATAAAACGCACCAGGAGGCGCGTTAAATCGGTCGGAGTGGGTCTGGCACGGACCGGTTCGGCGAGGCCCGCTAAAGCCCGTTTTCTCTCTTAGCAGCAGTCGCTTGGGGAGGCCCTGGGCCAAATCGCCCTGCCGTTCGTCCAGCGGGTCGAAGTCGGACGTTTCGAAGTCGGACGTTCCAAGACGTCCGACTTCGAAATTCCTTGCTGAATCATGCGCTTAGCGCCGCCCGAGTCTTCTAAGGCGTGGGAGGCAAGTGGCTGGAAGTCGGACGTAGCACGAGAGGGATCTCCCTTTTGTGCGAAAACAGGACCGCCGGACACGCGGCCTGTGGATAACTCGCCAGCACTCGTTCAGTCGAACAGGTCGCCCGTGGTGTCCACCGGCCCTGCGCCGGCAGCCAGGATCTCGCAGATACGTCGCTCGGCCAAGCGGTACTTCTCGACCAGCTGGCGCAGCGACAGCGTCGCGTGATCGGCCCGGATGCGGGCGTCGCGGATGGCGCGCAGCGCCCGGCCGGCCTTGGGGATGCGCAGGCGTTCGAGGCCGTATTCCTTGGCAAGTGCGCGGGCAGCCTCGTACCCGACCAGCTGCGACAGCGCACCGTCGGGCGCCGGCTGCTCGGCGATGTAAATCCAGGCGCCCCCGTGCGCATCGACGATCCGCATGGTCGCCTCCAGCCCGATCAGCGCCACAAAGCGGCGCAGCAGCGGCTCCAGCAGCTCGACGTCGACGGCGGGGGCACCGGCGTTGCTCATGGAGTCACCGACTCCCGGCGCTTGGCCTTCTCGCGGTCGCGCCACGCCTTCAGCGCCTCAACCACGCGGTTGCCCTCGACCGACGTCAGGAATCGGGGCGCTGCCTTCTGGGTCGTCTTGAACACAAAGGCGTTGAGCCCGTGATCGGTGGCGTCCCGCAGGGCACCCAGGGCCGCCAGCTCGGCCCAGACGCGGCGCATCTTCTCCGCGTGCCAGCCATCGGCGGGCTTGATCTGGCGGCCGGGGTTCAGCGTCTGCTGCAAATGCCGCACCACGCGCTTTAAAGCAGCGTCGTCCATGTCGGTGGTGCTGGTCGCGCCGCCCACGGCCGACAGCATCGAGCGGTAGTCGCTCTGCGGGTTCTTGTCGGCCGTGTCCATGCCTAGCTTGGCGGCCGATGCGTGGATGGCGGCGATGTATCGACGCCGCTCAGTGGTCGAGGTCGACACGAGCTTCACCATGGCGCGGTCTCCTCGTCGGCCGTGATCAGCACCGCGTCGTCGCCGAGCATGGTGATCAGGCCACGCGCAATCAGCCAGGTCACCGCGTCGAAGATCTCGCTGTAGCGCTCGTGGTCCATGGGCAAGCCGTAGGTCGCGCCGACCTCGTCACCCTTGATGCATTCCGACCGGATCAGCTCCAGCATCGCCTCATCGGCGATCGCCAAGCCGCGGGCGATGCCCTCGTCGCTCAGCGGCGCGTGCAGGAAGAGGTCGTGGAGCTCACCGCTGGCGCCGCTGGCCACCAGCTGCGCGCGGTGCTCCTCCAGGTAGACGCTCGGCTTGCCCTGGTGCGGCTGGAACAGCCATGCGGTAGCGCGCGGCTTGAGAGCGGTGCGGCCGCCTCTCATCGCAGGACTCCAAAGCCAGGCTTGTGCTCAAGCTGCAGCTGCTGCGGCGTGTCCGCATCGCCCTTCCTTGCGCGCACCTGGTCAGGCTTGACCGAGTGGTACTCGACCTGGACCGGCTCCTCGATGAGGAACACAGGTGTGCGGCCGTCGAAGTGCTGACGGACCCGCACGGCGTCTTCGAGCAGCTCGACGAGCTTGCGGCCCTTGTCGGCCGGCAGCAGCAGCGAGTGGTAGTCAATGGAAACGCAGCACAGGCGCTGCGGCGGCTTCTTGGTGGTGGCCATCAGGCAAAGAGCTCCAGGTTGTTGCGCGCGGCCAGGCGCGTCATGTAGGCCGTCTGGCGGTGGTGTTCGGCGTCATAGGCCAGGTGATGGCGCTGGCACCACGCGCGAAGGTTCGCCAGGTCGCAGTGCTCGGGAACATGGTCCAGGTGAGCGACCGTCAGCACGATCACCGTCATCGGCGCGTTGGCCACTGCGAACTCACGCGCCTCTCGGTAAGACAGCGGCAAGCCCGTGGGCCAGGTCAGGCCGGTGCCTGCGGCATCGCATGGGCTGCTGCCACCGAGCGGATGCCACACGTGGTGTCCACCGATCGACTGGCGCCACGCGCCGACCGCGTGGTTGCGGATACCGCAGCCAGGCCACTCGCAGCGATGCTGAGCATGCTGGAGCACGGCCGCGCGAATCTCTTGCCAGTTGGCCGGATAGCGGTGGCGGTTTTCAGGCCTGATCGGCATCACGCCTCCTGCACCGCCGGCTGCGTCGGCAACTCCTCGACTTGCCAGCTGCACCCGCCCTTGAAGGCAACGCACACGCGGAAGTCAATGAGGCCGATCCAGCCTGCGATGATGGCCAGGAGCAATGCACAGCCAAGACATCTGGCAAAGCTGCTCAGCATTGCGGCCTCGCTGCGTTGTGATTGCCCTTTGCTTCCTGCTCTCCCTCCACCAAGGCAATCGCTTTCTGTGCCTTCACGAGCATCTGCCCGGCGTTGACCTTTGCCAAGTGAGCACCACCCGCCGAGAAGCTGAACTCCGTGGAGGACGGGTCGATTTCCAGCTCCTTCATCAGCGCCGTCACCAGGAAGAGAAGCAACTGCGTGGAGTCGTACAGCTCTTTGGCACCGGCGAACAGTCGTGCGTCCGCATCGTTCAACACCGCCGCGAATGGCCTGCCCCCTTCCTCCACGATGGTGAGGAGCGACTGGCCCTTCGCGTCCGCAGGGCACAGCCGTGTGACGGTGTCCCCGACCTCAAACAGGCGCAGCGGACCTTCGGTGATACGGCCCTCGGCGGCTGCGGCGCGTGGTCGCAGCGCAGGCTGTTCGACCGCTTCATCCGGTGCTTCGACGAACACCGCCTTCACGTTGGGCAGACCCTGCATGTCCGCAGGGCAGCGCTCGCCAATGCAAACCGATGCGGTCAGCGGCGAGTGGACGTAGGCCCAACCCCAGGGCCGACGGGTAGTGTCTTGGCTCATGCGCCGGCTCCCGGAGTGGGCATCGGGGGACGGGCGTCGAGCTGGTCGGTGGCACACAAGGCCCAGGTCTGCAAGACGTCCAGGTGCGGCCCAAACACCGCCTGGCCGCGCCACCGAAAGGCCTCGCGGGCCTCATGATCCACGCTGGTCAGCACGCACTTGAGCGCGGTCTGCACCACCTCGCTGACCGTCATGTGCTGCGACAGCAGCCACTTGCGCGTGCGCTGTTCCTCCACCGCGCCCGTGTTGGCGCAGGCCGCCATGAACGACGCCTGCAGGTAGATCACGGCGCCGTCGATCAGGCTGACGACGTGGAAGCTGTAGCCCGGGAAGGTGACCGACTCGACGATGTGCTTGATCGAATCGACCGTTTGCGCGGTGAGCCCGCCAGCGGCGGCCACGCTGGGCGCGTCCACGGGCACCCGATGGGGTCCGCGCCAGTCAGGCGCTTCGTTGTTGCTCATGAGCAGGATCTCCGGATCGGTGAGCGGCATGCGAACGCAGCCGCCCTTGGAGCCGCGCGAGGGCGGCGAGCTTGTACAGGTCGACCAGGCCGGACCCGACGATCAGCCTCAGCTGCTCGCAGGCCACCTCCACGTCGGCCACGGCCAGGGCGACCGCATCGGTGCGCGTGATGTCGCCAGCGCGAAGCCGCGCAATGGACTCCACCAGGTGGTAGGCATCGGCCATGGCCGTCCGCAGGCAGGCGGCCTTGCCGAGGTGTTCGACCGCGTGCTGATAGTCGATCTGCTGCATACCGGTCAGTGCAATGCGCCAGTCGCGCCGTCAGGGCAGTGCCCCTGGGCCAGCTGACGGGACAGTTTGAGCAGCAAGGGACCCAGGCTGGCGCTGATCGAACAACCACATTCAGCCCGGACCGCCAAGGTCCCCGCCTTCGGGTCGAAGAGCACCAAGACAGGCTTCTCGAAACCCAACGCGGGGCAGACCACGCCAGCGACCACCCAGTGTTCGCCGGCCTTCGTGCACTCTTTGGGTTCCTGGACGTGCAGGTCGTAGACGACGGCCTCCACCATGTCAGACCCCGGCCAGGTCAAGCACGATCGCCGTGAACTCGTCGGTGCCGTCCACCCGCTGGTAGAAGCGGATGTATTGCTTGGAGCCGACCACCTGGACTGAGTCGCTGATGGCCTGCATGGCCTGGCGCCACTTCTCGTCCTTGATCTCGAGGCTGCGCAGGCTCAGGACCCGGCCCGTGTTGAGCTTGCCTTCCTTGTCGGTGTCGAAGGCCTTCTGCACGATGGCCTTGATCTCCGGCCGGCTGCCTTCCGCCCATTCGTTGATGCAGGCGTCGACCAGTTCCTTGGCGGCCTGCAGGCGCTCGTCGAAGACGATGTTGTCCGCGCTGGCCAGCTGGACCTTGAGCGAGCCGTCGAAGCTGTGCAGCGAGATGTTGCCCTTCTTGCCGCCGAGGCTGGCGCCGTACTTCTCGGCGCTCATAGACGCGAAGGCGTTGACGTCGCCGAACCACTTGCGCTTGAACTCGGCCATCTGCACCTGCAGCTCCTTGGCGCCTTGGACCATCTCGCGCACCAGGTCGTCGCGGGCGCGGTCGATGGGCGCGACCAGCTCGATCGGCACCAGGTGGCCCTGGCCGTTCTTCATGTAGCCGTCCGGCACGCCGGCCGGGGTGTTGTTCTCAGTGGTCATCGTTGCTCCGAAGAGGTGGGTTTGAGGGCGGCCAGCGCCGCATCGCAGGCCTTGCGGTACTCCGCGAGGCTGGCCAGGCCCATGCGGGGGTTCTTGCGCCGCTCGAAGGCCCGCCAGGTGCGGTAGACGTCGAGCTGCAGTGGTTTGGGCACGCCGTGCCAGCAGCCGCCGCACATCAGGTGGCCGGCGCGGGCAGGCCGCTGGCAGGCAGCACAGGGGTGGAGCACACGGGCCGTGGTCATGGCAGCCTGCCCTCCACCCCGATGCCGTAGTAGTCCTGGCCGTCGCGCGTCGCGTGCTGCACATGGCAAGAGCGCACGAGTTCGTGGCACGCCATGTGGACCTTCTCGGCGGTGCAGCCGACGCGGTCATGCAGAGTCTTGAAGGGCAGCCATTCGCCCTGGTGCGCATCGATGCACAGCAGGATTGCGGCCAACAGGGCGCTGCTCATAGGCGTTCCACGTCAAAGATGCTGTTGGGCGTATGCCGCCGGGTGATCGTCCCGTGCAGTGTTGGCAGAGCGGTCGTCGGCGTAAGCCGCGGCGTAGCGCGCGGCACCGCGGCTGGCGCAGGCCGCATGGGCGTCCCTGCTGGCACCGGTTTGCAGTTGGCCGTGATGCGGAAGTGCCCGGACATCGCGGCGCGCTCGACGTATCCCAGCGCGGCCAGGTTGTAGAGCGTGCTGCGCACCCGCTGCACCTTGACGTCGCTGCGGCCCAGCACGGTGTGCAGCAGCCTGGCGTCCACGCCCTCCCGATCGCCGACGTGGTGCACCAGCGCCAGCAGCTCCAGCGCGAGCTCCCCGAGGTGCGAGCCGCTCACGGCTGCTTTCCTTGCCAGAGCCGGCTGCAGGCGTGCGCGAATGCCTCGCCGCGGTCGCTGGATTCGACGCTGGCCAGCGCCTCTTGCCAGCCCTGTTTGTAGGCAGCGCGGGCAGTGCCTGACAGCTCGTCGATCAGCTCCAGCCGTTGTGCCTCCAGCGCGGCGGCCAACTCGATATCGGCAGAGACCTCCACGCGGCGATCGTAGGCGTGGTCTTCGGACTGGACCAGGGCGTACATCGCCAGCAACAGCATGACGACGACGATCGCCACAAGCCAGGCGAGCCAGGCAGGCCACTGCACATTCGGGGGCTCGAAGTCGTGAAAGGGATGATGCGTGCTCACTTGACCTCCTTGCGGTACTTGGCGGGATAGATGCGATGGGCAGGGCGGCGCGACGCCGTGCTGCGCGGCACGGGCGGGGCGCTGTGCTCCTTTTGCGGACAGGTGCGGCAAGCGCGCCAGTGCGCCAGGTCGCGGGGGCTGCCCGTGGGCGCCTCCCGATGCGCGAAGGACCGGCATTGCTCGGCCGACACCTCACGCGGTTCGTCCGGATCACTCAGGTACGGGCAGGCCCACTTGCCGAAGGCGTCGTTGACCCGCTGCGCAAAGCGCCGGGTGCTTGCCGTGCCCTTGCCGTACTCGCCCGTGCCGTTGAGCACCTGGTTGACCAGGCTGTCAGTCACGGCCAGCTGCTGCGCCACCTTGCGCTGTGTCGAGCGCTTGACCGCCTCGTGGAACAGCTTGAACCACGGTTCCTGCTGGTACGTCGGGCCGCTCATGAACGCTCCTCGGCCGCCGCGCGCTGCAGGGCGATCTGGCGCCAGGCCGGCGGATGGGTGGAGCCCTTCCAGGCATCGACCAGCACGTAGCGCTTGGCGCCGGTGTTGCTGCCCGGGACCTGCACGCGGCGCGCTGATTCGGTGAGGGCGCCGGCTGCGGCCCAGCGGCGCAGGTGCCGCTGCACGTTGGCCTGGGCGACCTTGAAGTTCCCGGTGCCCGCGTCACACAGGGTCTGCGCGGCCGACTCGCTGTCGACGATGGTGCGCAGGCGCACCAGGGCCCACAGCCGCATCACCAGCGAGTCCGGCTTGAGCGTGTTGGCCTTGCGCGTGCCTTTACAGCCGCTCTTCAGCACGGCGCCCCGGCCCGCTTCGGTGATGGCCACGGCGCCATCGGCCGTCACCGTGTAGATGTGAATGGCCCGGGCCTGGTCTTGCGACACGCGCACGGCATGGGTCAGGAAGGCAAGGTGGCACAGCCGGCTGGTGGCCTTCAGCCGCTGGGGCTTGGTGAGGCGATCACCCAGCCAGGCGACCAGGTCGTCAGCAGTGAACTGCGCCCCAGCGTGGTTCAGCTGCCGCGACGCCAGCAGCTGCAGGACGGTGGCAGATACCCACACGGTCACAGCGCCGCTCCCCGGCGCACGGCGCCTGACTTGAACTCGACACAAAGGGGACGGCCCTTGATGTGCTCGGACCCGACCTCGGCCAGGCCGTTGGCCTCGGCCAGCTGCTCGATGTTGCTGATGGCGTTGAGCGCCAGGCGCATCCGGCCGTTGCTCTGGGCGTGGATCGCCTCGACCACCTCGGGCTTGAGCTTGACCTCGCTGAGCTTCTCGCAGGCGGCCTTGACGTCGGCCAGACTGAGCGGCTGGAACTCGACGATCCGAGCGACGCGGCTGGCGATGTGGCCATGACGGGCCAGGCGGTCCCCGAAGGCCTCCATGCCCACCAGGTAGCACGCCACGCCGGTGACGTCGGTGATGTCGCGGATGCACTCCAGCATGGCCGGCGACGACTTGCTGCCCGTGCCGCGCACCAAGAAATCCGCCTCGTCGAACACCAGGGGCGACATGTCCACCGCCAGGCGGCCGATGACGCGGGCCTGCACCTCGCTGTTGCGGCCGCGGGTGTCCAGGCCCATGCGCTCGGCGATCTCGTCCACCAAAGCGCGCTTGGTCCAGGTCTCCTTGCAGCGCACGAAGATGGCCCGGTTGTCGACGGCCCAGCGCTCGACGATCTCGGACTTGCCGACACCGAAGGGGCCTTTAATGATGACCAGGCCAGCCTCCTGGGCACCGCGCTTTTCGACGGCGCGCTGCGCCTCGGTGAGGCGGCGGAAGTTCTCGGTCAGGACAAAACCTTTTCTCATGGCGGTGTGCTTCTTGGTGTGGTGGTGCAAGCCGGATGGGGCGGTCACCCGGCGGTCTTAAAACCCTGCGCGCCTTCGACCCACGACAGGCCGCGGCCCGCGTAGTACTCGGCGAGCGCTTCATATTCCGGGCCGGCCACGTAGGTGGCCAGCCAGCTGGCGTCGGCATCGATCCACTGGTCGCGGTGGGCCAGCAGCCATTCGTAGCGCTCGCTGGCGCTTTCAAAGAAGGGGCGGACCGGGCCAGCAGGGGCGGCGACTTGCGCTGCCGGCGCGGGCTCCACCCGCTCGACCAGGGGCAGCGACGCGGCGGGCGCCATGTCGGCCTGGGCCAGGTAGGCGGCCCCGCCTTCCGGCACGGTGGGTCCGAGCTCGCGCAAGGCGGTGTCCATGCGCTGCTGTGCGCGCTTGACCATGCCGCGCACGCGCTTCTCGCGGGCGGCCTCGACGGCGGACTTCGGGAAGAAGTCCGACTTGTTGGCGTCGAGCTTGGCCTCGCAGACGAACTGGCCCGAGACGGTCCAGACGAACACCCGGGATGGGTCGTGCACGTCGTAGCGCACGCTGACCCGCTCGCCGTCGACCTGCATCAGCTCGTCGGACGCATACACCTGGTTGAGGAACTGGACCTCACCGCGCTGGGCCGTGCGCAGCGCGCTCGGCATAAACAGCGCCCGGACTTCCATGACGTCGGGCTTGATGACCAGGTCGGGCACCAGCATGGCCTCCCAGGCCTCGTTCGGCGTCATGTGCAGGCCGGCGTGAGGGCCGCTGCTGTGCTTGGGCAGGCTGCGGTGGCGGTGCTCGCTGTTGTACTCGTGCACCGCCTGCTCAATCGCGGCGATGAACTGCTGCCAGCTGGGCACGCGACGGCTGAGCGTCACGACGTCGCCTGTCTTGCGGGCGCGGTCGACGGCACGCTGTTCGCGCTGCAGCTCCAGCGTCACTTGCCGGTGGCTGGCGCGGTCGACGTCCTTGCCCTGGTAGGTGTCGAACTGCCGGGCGCACCGGATCATGTGTGTGCGCCAGCTGCGCTCCAGGATGCCGCGCGCCTGGGGATGGCCCGGCTTGCCGGTGCGGTGTTCGGTGCCGAGGCGGGCATACAGCCCATCGACCGGGCAGTCGAGCTGCATGCCCGTCTCGCCGGCACCGTTGTCGCTGTAGATCATGGCGTGCACGCCGTGCGTGCTGACGCTGTGCGTGATCGCGGCGCCCACGGCCATCGTGGACTCGCTGAGCGAGACCGACCACCCGGTGATTTTGCGGGTCGCCGCGTCCTTGACGATGGAGACTTCCGGGGCGAAGGGCTGCCCGTGGTCCGGGTGCCTGACCTTCGCCTTGAACGAGTGACCGTCGATGACACCGATGTCCAGCGGTGAGAACAGGCTGGTGTCGCGGCGCTTGAAGGGCAGCCGCGCCGCACGCTCAGCGCCGGTGTGACGGGCCTTGATCATCTGCACCTTGTCGACCTTCGGCATGGCCCGGCGTGCCTGGTCGTACAGGCGGCGCCAGTCGTCGAAGGGTCGGCCCAGCGCCCGCGTCACGGCCTGCGCGACCTCGGTCAAGTTGCGGGCCGAGCCCTTGGCGCTGGCGTAGGCCTTGATGACTGCTGCGACGTCATCACCGACGGCGGTGAGCGCCGTGGGCGCCACAGGCTTGGGCAACAGGCCCCACCAGCCTTGCGACGTGTAGGCCGCATGCCAGAGGAACAGCGTGCGAGGCTTGATGCGGACGCGGCCGTCCACGATGCGGGGCCGCAGGTTGGCCGCTTTAGCTGCCGCCACCAGTGCTTCGGCGGCGTCGTCTTCGACCAGGTGGTCCGACAGCGCAGCAGCTGCACGGGTAATGCTGCCCATGGCGTCCACGAGCTCCATCAGCTGACGGACCACCACGGTGCGCGCATCGGCGCATGCCACATCCGCGCGGCTGGGTGGGCGGCGATCGGCGAGCTGCGTGCTCACGGCGGACTGCGAGGGCGCAGCTACCGTGAACGACTCGGTCGGCGATGCGGCTTCGAGCTGCGGCGGCAGCGCAGCCTCTTTGAGCTTGCGCGCCAGCAAGGCCTTGCGCGTCTCAAGAGGAAGTGCCGCTGTGTCGAACTCCCTGCCGCCGCCAACGCGTCCGGCGCGGGGCCTGGACGGCACGCCGATGCGGTCGAGCCATTCGCGAGTGCGCCGTTCAGAACTCGGCAGGCCTTGAAGGCCTGCAAGTTCGGCGGCAGTGAGCCACGAATTCATTCGGAGCCTCGCGCCGCGGACGAGCTGTCTTGGACAGATTCCGCACCGGCCCCGAGCTTCGTCGCTTCAAACTCCGCGAGTACTTGAGTAAGCAGGCCTTCCATTCGATGAGCGCTGACTACGGCCTCATCTAACCGGCTGCTGATTGAGCCCATCAGCATGACCAGCGCCGCAATATCTGCAGCCGTTGCGGGCTGTTCCAGGGCGTCCCTAGTCTCAGACATGCGCCGCCCCGCTGCGAGTCAACACGTTGTGCATCGGGGGCAGCTGAATGCCCATCGCATGCATGGCCTGACGGCACTTGCCCCGCCGCCCGACAGCGCGCCCGCGTACGACCATGTACACGACGTTCAGGTCTAGGTTTCGTTCCCGTGCCCATTCAGCGACCGTCTTGTTCTGCGCTTCCAGCTCCTTGAGGAACATCTCCAGCGTTTTGGGGGGGGTGATCTTTCTCATGGGCCGCTTAAAGTAGGTGTTGGAGCAAGTCTGTAGTCGTGGATTCTAGTCTCGACTCTAAGACTGTCAACTAAGCGGAAGCCCCATGTCGCCGGAAGAGCACCAAGTCAGAATCCAACACGCCGATCGGCTGAAAGCAGAACGTTTGAGACTGGACCTCACACACGAGGAACTGGCATCCGCGACGGGGGTGTCGCGCGCCACTCAGTTCGCCTACGAAAACGGGTCTCGTGCGCCAGACGTCCTGTACCTAGCGAAGGCCCGTGACGCTGGCGTTGACGTCCTGTTCGTAATTTCTGGACAGCGAGAGCGAGGTACGCCGGGCGTGACTTCTGAAGAGCGGGTGCTTATCGATCGCTACAACACGCTCGCGCCGCCACTAAGAAAGACAGTCGACGACGTCTTGTTGCTTGCAACCCACGCGTCTACAGGTGAATCCTCACCACGTGTTGCGCAAACGTTCCACGGCCCTGTAGGCGCAGTGGGGGACGCCGCTCGGGTTAAGCAGACCATCAAACACAAGGTTGGTCGATGAAGCGAACGGCGTTCCGCTGCGCAAGCAATAGCGCCGGGCCGATCCCCTTGCCAACCGTGTCTTGGCAGCGAAAATGCGACCCTGCGTAACAGGTTGTTCGAGGCGTGCAGGTGTCCGTTCAAGAGTTTCATGGCCAGGTTGACCAAGTTGCGGTGGAGATCACTAATACCCACCATCACCACTACGTCGTCGTGATCGGTGCTCAAAACGACGGACTAGGTGCACCTGAACATCGCCATTGCTGTGCGGCCTGCAAGCGACGTGTGAATTCACGAGGCGCTCAGGGCCTTGCGAAAGCTGCATGGCGTGCGATCTTGCGCATGGCCAGGTCAACTACCAACGATTGAGAGGTATGAAATGGCGATGGTTGCCTGCAAGGAGTGCAGCGCTGAGCTCAGCACCTCGGCAAAAGCTTGTCCAAAGTGCGGGGCGGTCCGGCCCAAGCCGAAGCTCTGGCTATGGGTGCCTCTTGGTCTTGTGGGTGCCTTCTTCGCCTTCGGCATGGTCGCTGGGAATTCGCCAGAGGCGCGGGCGAAAAGCGAGGCGCGCGCGAAGATCAAATACTGCTGGAGCGAGCAGGAACGGAAGTCACTTGACTCCAGCTCGCAGCGGTTCGTCGCCAGAGTGTGTGAAGACCTAGAGTCGGACTATCGGAATCGGTACGGGCACACTCCTTGATCTACCGCACGACCGGATTGACCTTCCCGCGCCTCGCGCGTTAGGCTGAAACCTCAGCTGCTGCACGGCCCTGCGTCACCGCAGAGTTACCTGTAGGACGGCACCCCGGCACTCTGCCGGGCATGCAGCTCCCGGACCTCCCCACCTCCATCGCACGTGCGATCGGCTTGATCGTCGTGCACTGCTCGGCCACACCGAGCGGTCAGTGGCTCCCGGGCACCGGCCCGGCCTTCAAGCGCACCGCAGCCGGCGTCATCGACGACTGGCACGCCGCACGCGGCTTCAAGCGGCAGACGGCAGCCACCAATGCGTTCAACGCCCGGCTGCCGCACATCGGCTACCACTACGTGGTCGACGTCGACGGCTACATCTGGACCGGCCGCCACCTCAACGAGATCGGCGCCCACGTCGCCAACTTCAACGCCAACAGCGTTGGCATCTGTTTGGTCGGCGGCATCGAGCGCGAAGGCCGGTACACGCCCGAGCAGTGGGACTCGCTGTCCGCGCTGGTGTACCAGCTGGCGACCGGCCTGTCGGTGCCGCTGGTCAAGCGCAGCGGCATCCGGGCCAGCAAGGGAATCTGCGGCCACCGGGACCTGTCGCCCGACACCGACGGTGACGGCGAGGTATCCCAGCGCGAGTGGCTGAAGACGTGTCCGGGCTTCGACGTCGCGACGTGGCTGGGCCGTGGCATGCGCCCCATGCCGCAACACGTGGCCGTCAGCGTCGGGGTGGCGTGATGGGCGACCAGGCCAGCATCAATGTCTTCGTCTCCCGCGAGCTGGCCGACGCCGGCTGTCGCGTCGTGAAGCACGACGACGGCAGCATCCACATTGAGCTCGACGGCCAGGCAGTGCCTGCTGCTGCATCACCGGCCCGCCGCGGCATCCTCATCCCCGAATGGCGCCGCGCCTGGCGCCTGAGCACCGTCTGGGCGGCCGCGCTGCTGGGCGCCCTGTCGATGGTCCAGGCCGAAGTACTCCCGCAGCTGCAGGCCCTGGTGCCGCCGCAGCGCTGGCCCTGGGTCACCCTCGGTTTTGCGCTGGCCATCGTAGTGCTGCGCATCGTGGCGCAGCCCAAGGCGCTGGACCCCAACACCGGGGACCGCCCTTGAAACCTTCCCTGTCCCTGCGCCTGCTGCTGGTTGCCGTGCTCGTGGGCGGCCTCGTCATGGCCGCCGCCGTCATCCGCTCGCACTTCGTCGACGTCGGCGTGCAAAAGGAACGCGCCCGCTGGCAGGCCGCGGAAGTACTGCGCGAGCGCGAGGCTGCCCAGACCTACGCCGAGAACGTGCGCCTGGGCAACCAGGCTGCGGCCGCAGCCACCAGCCGCCTCCAGGCCGAGCTGGCCTTCTCCGATCAACTCACCAAGGAAAGACGCCATGCCGTTTTGGTCACCGCTCCTGCTTGTCCTGCTCGGACTGATGCTGCTCACGCTGGGCTTCCTGGCGCCGACCTGGCGGCTGTCGACCTACCCGGTGCAGCGTCGGCCCCAGCTGCGCCGCCTGCGGTGGCCCCTGTGCTGCTCACTGCTGATGCTGTCCGGCTGTGGAACTCAGCCCTTGCGGGTCGACACATGCCCGCCGGTGCCTGCGGAGCTGATGACCCGGCCGAACCCGCCTGTGCTGCTGGCGCCGGGCTTGCGCTTGAAGACGCTTGGGACAACCAGGCCATCAACGCCCGCCTCTGCCGCATCGACCGCGCCCGCCACGACGCGCTGATCGACTTTCTGACTCAACGCGCCAGGTAAGTCGATGACCCTCACCTACAGCCCCCTGCACTCGATCACCTTGCTGTCCAGCCAGGCGGTCAAAGCCAAGCGCTTCGTTGCGATCGACGGCACTCATGCCGCTTCGTCTGCCGCGGCCGTTGGCATCTCCGAACACGACTGCGAGCCGGGCAAGGCGCTGAGTGCGCTCACCGGTTATAGCGGCCTCATGGAGGCCTCGGCCGCCATCCCCTTCGGCGCGCCGGTCAAGCCCGCCACGGACGGCAGCGGCCGCGCCGCGGTAGGTTCTGCCGCGGACTACTGCGGTCGGGCCTTGACCGAGGCCACGGGAGCAGGCGCGGTCTTGGTGGTGCGCTTCATCGAGATCGGCGGCAGCCCAGCACCGGCGCCGTCCGAAGCACCGGTCAACACGGTGCTGCCGAGCATCACCGGCACGCCGACCGTCGGTCAGACCCTCACGGCGCTCGACGGCAGCTGGAGCGGCGGCCCGACGTTGACCCGGCAGTGGCGCCGCAACGGCGCGGCCATCGCTGGCGCCACCGGCAGCACCTACCTGCTGGTCTCGGCCGATCTGGGTGCATCCATCAGCGTCACGGTCACCGCAGCCAACATCGCCGGCTCGACGTCGGCAACCAGTGCGGGCACGGCCGCTGTCGCAGCTGCAGGCGGCGGCGCAGCGCCGGTGAACACCGTGCTGCCAGCCATCACCGGCACGGCCCAGGATGGCCAGGTCCTCACTGTGTCCAACGGCACCTGGTCGAATGCGCCGACATCCTATGCCCGCCAGTGGAAGCGAGGCGGCGCCAACATTGCAGGCGCCACCGGCACCACCTACACCTGCGTGACCGCAGACGTCGGCTCGACCATCACCTGCACGGTGACAGCCACGAACGCGTCGGGCTCAGCGTCGGCGACCTCGGCGCCGACGGCGGCAGTGACAGCAGCAGCGGCCGACAGCCGCGCCCGGTTTGGTGTCGGCTCGGCGACCGCCGGCGTGACCGATCCGGCCACGCTCCTGGCCGCGATGACGGCCATGACCGGCTCGGCGAACGCCTCGAAGTCGGGCTCCTTCACTGTCAACCCCGCGGCCGGCCAGTACGGCTGGGCGGCCTTCGAAGCGACGGCCTCCGCAGGCGGCGTGACCTTCACCGACAGCCTCGGCACCGGTGGTTGGCAAGGTGCCACCTCCGCCGGCAACAACGTCGCGGACGACGGCTCCAGCCCGAACACCTCCACTGTCACCGCTGTCGTCAACGGGGTCACCTGGCGCTTCTTCCGCCAAAGCTATGCCGGTGCTTCCGGCTCCTTTACCACCACCTGATCCTGGAGCTCGCACATGCCTCAACTCACCTCTCCGCTGTCGACCCCGGCCGGCATGGCTGGCGTCAATCCGGCACACGTCGGCAAGATGGCGGGCACGCGCCTCCACTTCCCGAGCTTTGCGGCTTGGACTGCTGCGATCACCAGCGGAGCGACCGGCTTCGCGTCGGACCTCTGGGCCGATGGCCAGGAAATGACCATCGCCGACGAGGCGGACACCGGAGCGGTTCGGGTGTGGCGCACCTCGTTGGCTCACGCGCGCACTGTCCGGATGGGCGGCACTTCTGTCGTCCTCGCTGCGAACACCAACCTGGCAATCGCCACCTCAGGCGTCCCCTCGTCCGGCACAGGTAGCGTCGGTGACGTGGCCATCGATGGTGGTGCGGGCGTTTACTACACGAAGGGCGCGGGTGGCTGGGGTTCCGCGTCCTCCCTCTATCCGGTGTCAGGGGTTGGGAACCTGCTGAGCACCGCTACGACGTCCGGCGACTCGTTCGAGGCGCTGATGCACCAAGGCTTCATCCCCAACAGCGCTGTCGTCGCGAATGGTGTTGCCACTCTGGGCTTCGCCGCCGCGCATGGTCTCTACACCGGCACGAAGATCAACGCGACCGGCGGTCCCAGCGAGGCCATTAACGGCATTCGCGTGGCGATCACGCGGATCGATGCAACGCATCTGAGTTACCCAGTACCTGGCGCGCCTGACGGTGTCATTGTCAGCGGCCCAGCCCAGTATCAGATCTTCGCCTGGTCGCAGAGGACGATGACGGGCATCTATCCCCACTTGCAGCGCCTCTCCAAGGGCTCATTACGGCTGCTGCAGGCTGGCGGCATGTCGGGTCACCGAATGGCCGACGTGCTGGCCCGGTACGAGACGTCGCTGCGGCCCTATAAGGCTAAGCTGCACATCCACTGGGGCTACTTCAACGACCTGCAATACGGCGTAACTGCCGCTGCCTCCGCCGCGACCGTGCAGCAGATACTGACGCAACGCAAGGCGGATGGCTGCCTCACGGTCTGCGTGTCCGCGATTGCGGTTCAAACCGGCGTTTGGACCTGGCCGACGCTGACGGCCCCCTTGACGACGATGACCGACGCTACTGCGGCGGCGTGGATCTTGGCCTGGAACAAGCTGATGTCCGCTTGGTGCCTGGCCAACGGTGTCATCTGGATCGATGTGCACACCGGAACCGTCGACCCCGCCACCGGCTACGCCACCGCGGGTGCTTGCAAGGCGAACGACATCCATCCGGCGGCCCGCAGCTGCTACCTCGCCGCGAAGTTGATCTACACGCGCCTCTCCGGCGCTGGCTTCTTTTCGCCACGCGCCCTCGCATCCAGCGCGCTGGACAACGTCGGTGCCGACTCGACGAACCGAAATCTGTGCCGCGCAGCGCCGGTCGCGCAAGGCGCTGGCGGCACGCCCGGCGCCGGTCAGACCACCGCCTACACGACCTGGGCTTCCAGCATCGGGGCGGCCGTGGCGGCCAACCGCTGGCGCACCAATGCCGGCAATCTCTACTTCACGGCGGCGGGCGGGACGGTATCCTCGGCGTGGCAGACAGGCCAAGCCGTCACCAGCGGCCAGTACCGCATCAACGGCGGCAACCTTTACCAAGCCAGCAGCTCCGGCACGACTGGTGCCACAGCACCGACGCATACGGCCGGCTCTGCGAGCGACGGCGCTGTGTCGTGGCAGTACATCTCGGCTGCAGGACCAACGCACACCAGCGGATCGGCGACGGGCGTCGACGGAATTGCCTGGGCCTACATGGGCAAGGCGGAAGGCACCGCGGGCGTGCCCGCAAGCTACCGAGCGATCAACACGTCGACCGCGCTCGCGCTCACCTCGCTGGTGGACAAGGCATCCGGCGTCAAGGCGATGCGCAACACGACCTATGCCACGCTGGCCAACGACAGCAGCCTGCAAAGCTACAGCTTCACGCTGACGGACTTGGTAGGCGGAGACGTGCTGGACATCGCCTTCTTGGCGTCGCTCCTTACCAATTTCACGGGGGTGGCTGGCGGACCGAGCGCTCAGAACGTCAAGAGCTTCACCGGCTACGTGGAATTCCAGACGGACGGCGTGACGTACCTGGTCTACGAACAACTCGGCGGCGTGTCAGCTGCCAACGAGCAAATCACCGATGACCTCAGCGACGTTGCCATCGTGCTCGAAGAAGTTGTGGTTCCGACCGGTAGCACAACGCTGGCGCGGGTACATCTTCAAACGCAGTGGTCCGGGGCGGGACAGGCGGCCACGGAGATGGGCTGTCTGACGGCAACGCACTGACACCAGGCAAGCCCGAATGACGAAGCGGAAAGCTTACCGAGATGATGAGAGACCCGGCAAGTGCCGGGCATCACGAGGAGGATATATGAAGATTCTGAAGCATTTCGCTGTCGCCGCACTCTCGTTCGCAGGCGCTGCCTACGCGGATGGCCACGCCAACGGCACCGTCGCCTTTGCCGACATCAGCGGCTACGGCATTCGGTACACGGCAGACTGGATAACGCCGGTGGACTACAAGCTTTCCGCCTCAGCCACTACCTATGGGCGATATCCCATTGACGGCCTCTACCAGTACATCCTTGTGTCCGGCAATTTGGCCTTGGCTCCCACAGTGCCGGCAGGCGCTGGCAGTTTTGACCTGCAGGTCACGATGACTATGGAGTACATCAACCTTGCTACCGGCAAGGTTGAGGCGCCCGCACAGTTCTATGAGATGGTCAAGAAGACCGGTGGGGGCTTCAGCCATACGGACGCCGTCAATTGCCCAAGCGGCTACAACGTCGAACTCCGATTCTCAAACTCGGTGTGCGATTTCAACGCGACCGCAGCCTCGTCGGGCGGCGGCAACCCGGCCAACGACGTATTCAGGTTTCCGCTGGCGGTCACAACCAGCACCCTGTACCACTTCAGGGGTGGTCACTACTTGAGCGCGTCAAACGACCCTACATGCGCGTCGTTTGACTGCATGACACCAGGTCAAGACCTTTTCGGTTTGCCCACGGTAAGGCTAGACGCGACGATTGCGATCAGCACGGTCCCTGAGCCTGCAACGGCTGCGCTGATGCTCGCGGGCCTGGCCTTCACGGCGACCGTGGCGCGACGTCGCCGAGGCGATTAACCCAATAAGGGGAGGTCGATCCTCCCCCCACCACCTGCCGGTGCCCATGTACCAAAGCAATGGCCTTCCTTCTGTCGGAGCAACATGAGCGATAACAACCGATCACAAGAGCTGCTGCTCCTCGGAGAGATCAAAGGCATCGTGCAAGGCCTCAAGGATGGCCAGGATCTGCAGACCAAGCGCATCGACGCCATGCAGGGCACCATCGAGAACATGGACGGCCGCCTGCGCAACGTCGAGCAGAAGTCGGCGGTCATCGGTGCCGTCTCCGGCGGGGCCATGTCGATCGGCATCGCGCTGATCATCGAAGGCGCCAAGCAGTTCCTCGTCGGCCGCGGAGGCAACTGAGCCATGGCGCATCCGTCCGAGCGGCGCACGCAGCTGCGCGGCCTGTACGTCTACAAGCGCCTGCCGATGGAGTCGGCGTGCAACGCGCTCAAGATCGCGAAGTCGACGGGCATCCGCTGGAAGGCCGAGGCCCGCGACGAGGGTGACGACTGGGACACCGCCCGGTCGGCACTGGCGATGGGCGACGAGAACTTCACGCAGCTGGCGCGCCGGCTCATCGAAGACTACCTGGTGCAGCACCAGGCGGTGATGGAGACCCTGCGCAACGACGAGGCGCTATCGCCCGCGCAGCGCATGAGCATCCTGGCCAGCGCCGGCGACAGCTTCCACAAGACCATGTCGGCCTTCAAGAAAGTGGCGCCGGAGATCAACCGGCACGCCATCGCGCTGGACACGCTGCAGCGCTTCGCGTCCTTCGCGCAGCAGCAGTACCCGCAGCACGTGCCTGCGATGCTGGAGATGCTGGAGCCCTTCGGCTCGGAGCTGGCCAAGGCCTATGGCTAAGACCAGCAAGGACTTCCTTGCCGGCCTGGCCGGCCTGGTCGAAGGCCTGCGCCGCCAGGTCGACGCCAACCTCGACGGCTGGGACCTGACGCCCGAGGCCATTGCCGAACGCCGGCGCCAGGTGGCCGACGACATCAACGGCTTTGCGTTCTTCGACCGGACGTACTTCCCGCACTACGGCACCGCGGAGCCGTCGGCGCTGCATCGGTACCTGCACAAGCGCCTGCCCGAGATCGTCAACACGCCCACCGGCCAGCGCGACGCTTTGGCAGCTCCGCGCGGCGAGGCCAAGTCGACCAAGATCAGCCTGATCTTCTTGCTGTGGTGCGTGGTCCGCAAGATCAAGCACTACCCGCTGATCTTCATGGACGCCTTCGAACAGGCGGCCGAGATGCTGGAGGCGGTGAAGGTCGAGCTCGAATCGAACCCGCGCCTGGCCAGCGACTTCCCGGATGCCTGCGGCCAGGGACGCGTCTGGCGCGTGGGCTGCATCGTGACGGCCAACGACGTCAAGATCGAGTCCTTCGGCGTCGGCAAGCGGGTGCGCGGCCGTCGTCACGGCCCCTATCGGCCGGACCTGGCCATCCTCGACGACATCGAGAACGACGAGAACTCGGCCACTCCGGCCCAGCGCGACAAGCTGCAACGCTACGTGACCAAGGCGGTGCTCAGCCTGGGCCCGGTCGACGACAGCATGGACGCGGTCCTGGTGGGCACCGTGCTGCACTACGACAGCGTGTTGTCGAGGTTCCTGAAGCACCCGATGTGGAACAGCCGGGTCTTCAAGGCGATCTTGAAGTGGCCAGACCGCATGGACCTGTGGGACGAGTTCGAGGCTCTCCTGCTGGGCGGTGACACGCCGCAGGAGGGCGAGGCGTCAGCCATGCTGCTGTATGCCAAGCACCAGGCCGAGATGAACAAGGGCGCCGAGGTGAGCTGGCCAGCGGTGCGGCCGCTGGTCAAGCTGATGATCAAGCGCGCCCGAGACGGCCACGAGGCCTTCGACAGCGAGCAGCAGAACGACCCCATCAGCGGCGAGGAAGCGCCCTTTGCGGGATGCATCCAGTTCTGGGTCAATCGCATCGCCGAGTGGGTGTTCTACGGCGCCTGTGACCCGTCGCTGGGGCTCAAGGGCAAGAGCCGAGATCCCAGTGCGCTGCTCGTGGGCGGCTACCAGCGTGAGAAGGGCATCCTGAGCGTCGTCGACGCCCGCATACGCAAGCGCACGCCGGACCGGATCATCAGCGACATCATCACGATGCAGTCCGAGTGGCAGTGCGTGATGTGGGCGATCGAGGCGGTGCAGTTCCAGGAGTTCCTGCGCACCGAGCTGCTCAAGCGCAGCGCGATCGCGGGGGTGCCGGTGTCGGCCCGCGGCGTCAAGCCGCACGACGACAAGCTCTTGCGCATCGAAGCCCTGCAGCCCTTTGTCGCGGCTGGCCAGATCCTGCTGCACGCCGGCCAGACCACGCTGGTCGACCAGCTGCGCCACTTCCCCAAGGCTGACCACGACGACGGGCCCGACGCGCTGGAGATGCTGTGGAAGCTGGCATCGACCGGCGGCCGCGCAGCTGGCGCCACCGTCGATGGCAGCCGTGAAGACCAATCCGAGCGCGCTGGCGCTCGCCGAGCTCGACGCGCCCGCGGCCGCCGAGCTGCTCTTGCCTGAGGCCCCTATGAGCAACGCCTACACCTTGGCCGACTTCGGCATCACCATGCTTGGCCAGGCGCTGCCGACCAAGACCGCGCCCGTGGCCACCCGGGAAGCCGCAGGCGCCTTCGACGACGAAGACCGCGGCTGGCGCACCCTCACCGGCGTGGCTAGGCGCGACCTGTCCAGCGTCAGCCAGGCGCAGATGCAAAAGCTGGCTGCCTACCTGTGGGAAACCAATCTGTTGGCCAACCGCCTGGTCGAGCTGCCGCTGGCATTCCTGGTGGCCGAGGGCGTCAAACTCACCTGCGAGGACGAAGAGCACCAGGAATGGCTGCGCGCCTTTTGGAACGATCCCATCAACAAGATGGATTTGCGCCTACCCACCTTCGCGCGCGAGCTCGCGCTGTTTGGTGAGCAGTGCTGGCCGGTGTATGTCAACGACGTCAACGGGCATGTGCGCCTTGGTTATCTCGATCCGTCCTTGATTGAAAACGTCATCGTGGACCCGGGGAACCCTTCTCAGGAAATCGGCGTTCGCACCGTCAAGGACGCCGCCGGGGTATTTCGGCAGTTTCGGGTGATCGTGCGTGGCGAGGACGATGAGTTGTTTGCGGCGCCGGCCAGGCAGCTGCGGGCCGGTTTCGACAGCGGTGAGGCGTTTTATTTTGCGGTCAACAAATTCGCTGCGGGTCGGCGCGGCCGCAGCGATCTGATTGCCCAGATGGATTGGCTCGACGGCTACGACGAGTTTCTGTTCGACCAGCTGGAGCGGGCCGGTGAGCTCGACGCATTCATCTGGGATGTCGAGCTGACCGGCGCGGACGAAGAAAAGGTCAAGGCGCGCGCCAAGGAAATCAAGCGACCTGGTCGAGGCAGCGTGCGCGTTCACAACGAACAGGAGAAGTGGACGGCCGAGGCGCCCAGCCTGAACGCGGTCGACCGCGCCGAGAGCGCCCGCATGTTCCGCAACCATGCGCTCGGCGGCGCCACGCTGCCCGAACACTGGTACGGCGGCGGCGGTGACGTCAACCGCGCCTCGGCCGCCGAGATGGGCGACCCCTTCTTCAAGGTCGCAACCATGCGCCAGACCACCCTGCGCCACATGCTGCAGGAGATGGGGCACTACGTGCTGTATCGGCGGGCGATCGCCGCTGGCCAGCGGCCGCAGTGGGGCAAGCCGGAGTGGACCGTTCGGGCCGAGTTCCCGGAGATGGTCACCCGGGACGTCACCAAATTGGCCAGCGCGCTGCAGAGCTGCGTCGTCGCCGTGGCGTCCGCCCTCGGTGAGCGGCTGATCACCCGGGCCACCGCCTTGCGGATCATCGCAACCGCTGCGAAGCGCCTGGAGGTCGACATCGACCCCGAGGCCGAGCTGGCGGCGGTGGAGGAGGAGGCACCGGACCCGGCAGCTGCTGCAGCGGCCGCAGCGGCCGTGGTGACCGTGCCAGCCGGCCTGGAAGACGACGACGCCAGCCAGGGCGCAGCCGATGGCCACGGGCAAGGCAAGTAATGGGGCGCCGGGCACCGACCCCGCCAAGGCTGCCAAGGCCGCGCTGGCCCAGGTGCTTCGCCAACGCGTGGCGCTGTGGGCTAACCTGGATGCAGAGCTGGCGCGGCTGATCGACCAGGCGTTGCTCACGATCAACGGTCAGCTGGCGCGGGCGCCCTCCGACTACCAGCAGTGGGTGCTGCCGCGACTGTCCGACAGCATCCGGCGTGTCTCCGACGAACTGGCCGTGTCTGCCAGCACCAAGGCCTCGGACGGCTTGCGCCAAGCCTGGGCGCTGGGTGAAAGGGTGGTGCAAGCGCCGATCGCCGCGGCGCAGGCGGCAGAGACGCTGCTGGCGGTCGCCGGCGCCAGCCAGGCCACGCCCGCCGCGGCCGTGGCCACCGCAGTCTTCAGCTCGCCCGACCTGCGCCAGCTGCGCGCGCTGCAGGCGGTCAACACCCACCTGATCACGGGCGCGACCGCCGACCTGGTCAACAGCGTCAATCGCGAGCTCGGTCAGGTGGTGCTGGGCGCCCGCACGCCCTTCGAGGCGATGCAAGCGGTCCAGCAGCTGCTGCCCGACCGCACGAAGAACCAGGTGCGGGGCATCGTCACCAGCAACCTCGGCACCGCCTTCAACACGGCGAGTTTCAAGGCCCTGCAGGCCCAGGCCGCCCGCGATTCGAAGATCCGCAAGCAGTGGCGCCGCTCGGGCAAGCTGCACAGCCGCTGGAACCACGACGCGATCGACGGCCAGGTCCAGGAAATCAACGACCCCTTCGAGCTGCCGGCGGGCAAGGGGCGTGGCAGCGTGCAGATGATGTACCCGGCTGATCCAGCCGCTCCAATCGGTGAGGTCATTCACTGCGGCTGCGTTGCGCTGCCGTGGAAGGCGACGTGGAAGATGCGGGTGCCGGCAGGCAGGCCGCTGACCCCGGAAGAAGTCGAGGCCCGCCGGGAGGACGCGGCCCGGCTGGAAGGCAAGCGGCTGCCTCCGCGCAGGCGCTGACCCGCCAGAGGCTCTAGGAGCCTTCGCGTTCGCTTTCGGCACCCCATGCACCATCCGAGGGTCGTCAGGCGATCCTGGCGCGATTTACAGTGGTTTTAAAGTGGGTCGGCCGGTCTACGCTCAGTCGCCAAGGCGAGCTCAGTCCGCGACTGGCGGTTCAGGCAGCGGCCGATCCGACTTTGGACGGCGCATGCCCACCGCCTTGACGCCCTCTATCGTGAGGGCCCGGCTGTCCTCGTGGTCCAGGTAGGTCTTGACCTTGTCTGCCGGCACCAGCGTCAAGAGCACGGTCCACAACTGCCAGATGGTGAGCGTAGCCAGCGTTCCATAAGAGAGCCCGCGCAAGACCGCGATGTCGACGGCGAACTCCTGCCGCTTGAGGATCGGCACGCTCACGCCTAAAACCAAGATGACGCTCAGGATGGCGGTCGAGTGGACGACGGGCAAGAACAGCTGGTTGAGCCCGGTGGCAGAGCTGGCCGCGCCCGGCTGTTGAGGTTTGAAGGACAGCTTCAGGCGATCGGGGTAAATGATGGCCATCCAAGCGCCAATGACCGCAAAGATGATCGAGGCCGTGGTCCGCAGCGCCTCAAACATCGGCCACTGCTCTGCCATGGGCACGACGCGGCCGAACCAGCCCGCCGCCGCGATCAGTGCGATCGCGATCAGTGCGAAGAAGATCCGGAAAGCGTTCAAGGGGATTGCCTCAGGGGATCGTGGCCAGGATCTGCCGGCGCAGGCGGTGCAGCTCGTGCAGCAGTGACTCACCGTTGACGTGCTCAGGATTCTCGCGCCGAACGTCCAGCTCGAACGTGTCCCGCGCAATCGACCTCGAAATCCAGTGGACCTTGTTGGCATCCCCGGTGAACACGAAGCCAAGGTCGTCCCACTCCGTTTGGTTCTGCTCGTCCTGCCACTGCGCAATGAGCTCTCGCACGTCCGTCTCCGTCAGCGAGACTTCCAGCTCGTATCCCAGCTTGACGTCCGTACGTCTGGCGATGGGCTCGCGCATGCCGCTGTACTCCAACAGTCGCTGCCACATTGCCCGTTGATCGCGACGCTCCAGCGAGAGCGTGGACTTTCGGATGATCTTGCGAATGCTGGTCGCCCGACGAATTAGCAGCTCATGTTCTCCTGCTTTGGTGAACAGCTCGCTACGGAAGCGACCACGTAGATTTAAAATGTCCGCCCCGGGCCGCTCGCAGTAACCCAAAATCGTAGGGTCCTGGGCATCTTCGTCGAAAACGACGTGTCGCCCGAAGTTTCTGAGGAACGACTGCAGATATGTCTGCAGCTGGTAATGGCCGCCTGAGAGATGCTGAAAACGGATGGACGCAAAGTACGGGGCGCCGTGGATGAACCAGAAGTATGTCGAGTAGCCCGGGATGCTGTTCGGCTGAATCGCGTTCATGAACACTTCTGGGTTGCCCACCTGAGATATGGCGCTGACCGAGGCGACCTTGCCATCGGTCTCCGGTGTGGCATTCCAGAGTGCTACTAGGCGGTCACCTTGAAGCTGGTGGGTACTGAGTAGATAGACACCCAGGTCGGGCCCATCCTCACCTGGCGTGAAGGTAAGGGTTTCGCCGAGATCCTTGTGTTGCGACCAAACCGCCAAGTCTTCAAGCAGGTCAGCCAGACTGCCAAACATGTACTGATCACCACGGGGCCGGTAGTAGCCGCACTTCGCGATCCGATAGAACGTGATTTTTGCTTCTTCCAAAACCGCCTCACCCATAAACAGTTGCTTGCCGATTGTTACGGTGGATCAGCGGGCCCGAGGGGCGGCTGGTGGTCAAGATTTACCCTCGTGCACCAGCGTTCAGCCTCTAGACAGTCGCCGCATGCCGCTGTACAGCGTGCGCTTGCTGAGGCAGACTGATCGGGCGCAATCACCAGCGTTCTGCGCCCCCGCAGAGTTACCGAAGAGCTTGTCGCTCGGCAAAGTCCGCTCCACCCACTGGAGCGCGACATGCCCGAGACCAAAGACCAAGCCACCCCCACCAAAGAGCTGACCGCGGCCGACGTGGTCAAGGTGGTCAAGCGCCGCACCCTCGTCGAAGACAAGGGCGTCAGCCGCGTGGTGACCAGCCCGCTGAAGGCGAGCGAAGTTTTGTCATTCAAGGACTACGGCACGCACATCGTCGTCGTGACGACCGACGGCCAGAAGTTCAGCAACGCCGACGAGGCCTGAGCGCAGCGCCATGAGCGTCAAGCGCATCCCCGCTGGCCAGGGCTTCACCCGCCTGTCCGAGGCCGTCACCACCGAATACGCCAGCCTGCTGGAGCTGGTGCGCGCCGCACTGCGCGACAAGCTGCGCGCCACGCCTGGCGTCTCGGACTACTACCTGGAGCTGTCGGGGATCTGGCCCGATCGCGTGGTGGCCAAGGTGCAGGGCCGCTTCATGTCCTTTCCGTACACGCTGGACGCCGACAACAAAGTGGTGCTGGCCGACGGCAAGGAAGTGGTCCTCGACTACACCGCAGTGCGCGAAGCCACTGGCCTGGCAGACCCGACGGCCACCTTCCGCGAAGCGGCCGACGGGTCGATCGCGGTGACCATCATCCGGGCCGGCGCCAGCATCAACGGCAACTACTACACCGACGCGTCTTTGCAGGGCGCGGTGCAAATGTTTGAAGGCGTCCGCGTCTTCAGCAAGAGCGACGCCGATCACACCAAGGGCGCCGGCAAGGACGTGCGCAACCTCATTGGCGGCATCTACGGCGTGAGCTTCGCGGCCGGCAGCACGGCCGACACCGGCTCGCTGGTCGGCACCTTCCGGCCCATCGACCCGACCGATGCCGTCGTCACCAAGATGACCGAAGCCGTCAAGCGCGGGATGCAGGGCCTCATGGGCCTGTCCATCGACGCGGAGGCCTACACCAAGAAGCAGAAGGTCGGCGGCCGCCAGATGCGCGTGGCCAAGTCCTTCGCCAAGGTGCACAGCGTTGACCTGATCGTCGAACCGGGCGCGGGTGGCGGCCTGGATCGCCTCACCGAAGCCACCACCCCCCCTTCCGACAACGGAGAAACCATGCTCAAGACGCGCATGTACGAGGCCATCAAGGCCAAGAACAAGGCCCGTGCGGCCGAGATCGACCTGGACACCATCACCGACGAAGAGCTGCTGAAGGTGTACGAGGCCGTCTGCGGCACCGCCGGCAACGGCGCTGCGGCCGCGGGCGCCGACGGCACCATCAAGGGCCGCGTGAGCGAAGCCGATGCCGGCGACGACGCCCCCGTCACCCGCGCCCAGCTGGCGCTGCACAACGCCCGCTTCTATGCCTCGACGGCCATCGCGGTCAGCACGCTGCCGCAAGTGGCCAAGGACCGCCTGCAGGCCGACTTCAAGGTGCGCGAGCGCTTCACCGAGGCCGAAGTTGACAGCGCCATCAAGAGCGAGCGCGAATACCTGGCCCGTTTCACCGAAAGCGGCCGCCCCACCGGTGGCATGCCGCGCATCGAGGTGGGCGACCGCACGGTGGCGGTCAAGGACATGCTGGACGCCTTCTTCGACCCCAAGCACAAGGACCACCGCAGCGTGCGGTCCTTCCGCGAGTGCTACGTCGAGATCACCGGCGATCGCGAGATCACCGGCCGCCCGGACCGCGTGCGCCTGACCGAGTCCATCGGCACCGACACCTTTGCCGACGCGCTGGGCAACTCCATCACCCGCCGCATGCAGGCCGAGTACCGCGATGCGGTGGCCTGGGACGCCTGGCGCCAGGTGGTGTCGGTGGCCAACGTTGCCGACTTCCGGGTGCAAGAGCGCACCCAGATTGGCGGCTACGGTGACCTGCCGATCGTGGCCGAACGCGGCAACTACACCACGCTGTCGGACCCGAGCGACGACAAGGCGCTGTACCAGGTGGCCAAGCGCGGCGGCCTGGCGCAGGTCACGATGGAAGCCATCGCCAACGACGATGTGCAGGCCATCCGCCGCATCCCGATCGAGCTGGGCCGCGGTGCCAAGCGCACCCTCTACAGCTTCGTCTTCAACTTCTTCGCAGCCAACCCGGTCACTTACGACGGCCTGGCGCTGTACCACGCCACCCACGGCAACCTGCTCACCGGTGCGCTGAGCGCGGCGCAGATCTCGGCCCACCGCCTGGCCATGAAAAAGCAGCCGGGCCGCGACACCGGCAAGCGCATGGGCATCGGCCCGCGCTTCCTGCTGGTGCCCGATGACCTCGAAGAGGCCAGCGCGGACATCTTCCGGCGCAACACCAACAACGACAAGACGTTTGTCCAGAGCCTGACGCTGGACATCATCCCGGTGTCGACGTGGACCGACACCAACGACTGGGTGTCGCTGGCCGATCCGCTGGATCTGCCGGTGATCGAAATCGGCTTCTGGAACGGCGAGGAGGAGCCCACGCTGCTGACGCAAAACGGTGCCACCGAAGGCTCGGTGTTCACCAACGACGTCATCTCCTACAAGGTCCGCCACGTCTACGGCGGCAATGTCCTGGTCGACGGCTTCAAGGGCACGACGAAGGCGGTGGTGCCCTAAAGCGGACGGGGCACCTTTGGCCGGCGCTTTCGGGCGCCGGCCCTTTTGCCATAGCGGCCACCGGCTCCTGCGGCAAGGGCTCACACACCACCATGACCATCGCCACCATCACCCAACTCGTCGACGACAAGCTGCGTACCTTCGCCCTCGGCGACCTGGCGCCGGCCGGCGCGCGCGATCGGGCCATTGGCCAGGCGCTGCTGCAGTACAACCTGGACGCGCCGCAGCGCCTGTCGGCCGACGTGGCCATGTCGGGTGAGGCCTTCGCCGCGCCGGCCGGCTGGGTGGTCGACTGGTCTCAGCTGGTGGCCGTCGAGCATCCGATCGGCCAGGTGCCGATGCAGACGCTGCGGGCGGGCATCACCATGAGCCTGAGCAACACGCAGATGATCGTGCTGCTGTACGACAGCCTGCCGGTGACCACGGTCCGGGTGCACTTCACCGCGCCGCACGCCTCGGACGCCAGCACGGTGCCGCCGCGGCACGAGAACGCGCTGGCCTGCTGGGCGGCCGCCGAGCTGTGCCGCCAGGCCGCCACCAAGGCCGGCTTTGACCGCGACGCCACCATCGGCGCGGCCAACGTCAGCGCGCAGAGCCAGTCGGGCGAGCTGGCCCGCCGCGCCAAGGACTGGCTGGCCCAGTACCGCACGGCCCTGGGCCTCGCAGACCCCGAGAAGGCGGGCGCTCAGCCGGCCGGTACCGTGGTGGCCTGGGATGGTGATGGCCACCGCCGCGGCCGCTTCAGCAGCCTGGGCTACTGACATGCGCATCGGCCTGGACGTCACCACCGCAGCACAGGTCACCGCTGCCTTTGCGAAGGCGCCGGAGATCGTGCTCGAAGAGCTGGAGACCGCCATGGGCTCCGCCGTGGCCTACCTGCTGCGCGAGACCCAGGAGAACACGCCCACGGCCAGCGGCGTGCTGCGCCGGTCCTTCTTCGGCCGCGTCGACGTGCTGGCCTCACTGGGCGCAGTCTTCGGCACGGTGGGCAGCAGCCTGGCGTACGCGCTGCCGGTCGAACTCGGCACCAAGCCGCACTATCCGCCGCTGGCGCCGCTCATCAGCTGGGTCGAGCAGAAGCTCGGCATCACGGGCGAGGAGGCCGAAGCGCGGGCGCTGGCCATCCAGCGGCGCATTGGCCTGGTGGGCACGCCCGGCTACGGCATGGCCCGCTTCGCCCTGCTGGACGGCCGCGAGACCATCCAGGCCGAGTTCGACGACGCGGCCGACCGCATCCAGGCGCGGCTGGGAGGGCTGGTATGACGCCGCTGCGCTTCAAGTCCTACGGCCCCGGCCGCTCCGCACCCACGGTGATCGCCGAGCGCATCACCCACTGGTATCTCGTCGACTTCAACGGCAACCACGGCACTTGCATCGTGCTGGACACCGGCAAGGAAGTCACCGTCGGCGACTGGCCCGAAGACGTCGAAAGGGCGGTGCGCGCCGCACAGGAGGCCCGATGAGCAGCCTCGCAGCCCACCGTGCCGCCATCCTGGCCAAACTTCAAACCGTCGCCCAGCTTGGGGTCCTTCACGACGAAGAACCCTATGCCCGTGACAACGCGGCCTTCCAGGCCAAGTACCTCTGGGACCTGGGCAGCGGTCAGAAGCAACTGCGCGGCTGGTTCTTCCGCCGCACCGCGACCCGCGAAATGACCCTTGGCGTCGGCCGCGTCATGAACGCGCACACCTGGCGCTTGCAGGGCTTCATGGCCCTCAACCCGCCCGACAGCGGCAAGACCTTCGACGGCCTCATCGAAGCGATGCGGCAGGCGTTCCGCGCGGACGAGACCTTGGGCGGCATCGCAGCACCCGGGCCGCTCAACAACCCGACCGGCGTCCAAGTGCTGGACAGCGGACCCGTGTCCTTCACCGGCGTGCTGTGCCACGGCGCGACCTTGCAGCTCACCACCTATGCCTACCTCAACCCGGAAGACTGACATGGGCACCAAGACCTCCACTGCCAACGCCACCACCAACGCCACCACCGCCGCCGCCCCTGCGCCCAGCACCGATGCATCGATCGACGAGTACGCCGGCCAAGGCGGCAGCTACGTGATCGAGGACGGCCGGCGCCGCCTGGTCGAACGCACCGAGCCGGCGGGCGAGACGCCTGCCACCAACGACGAAGGGAACTGACATGGCCGCGCCCATCCTGATCCGCAGCTCGGCCGTCCTGGCCAAGATCGAAGCCACCGCGGGCGTCGACCCCGTGCCCACCGCAGCCGCCAACGCGGTCAAGGTGTCGAACTTGTCCATCACGCCGCTGGAAGTGGAGATGGCCGACCGGGCCACCACGCAGCCGTACCTCGGCAATAACGACCAGGTGCTGGTGGCCGGCTGGACCCGCACCGAGTTCGAGGTCGAGATCGCGGGCGCCGGCGCGGCCGGCACCGTGCCGCAGTACGGCCCGCTGCTGCGCGCCTGCGGCTTCAGCGAAACCGTGTCCGCCGGCACCAGCGTCGTCTACGCGCCGATCAGCACCGCCTTCGAGAGCTTGACGCTGTACGTCAACGTCGGCGGCGTGCTCTACAAGAGCAGCTTCGCGGCCGGGTCGGTGGCACTGACGCTGAACAGCCGGGCCATTCCCCAGTTCCGCTTCAGCTTCACGGGCCTGTACGCGCCGGTCACCGACTCGGCGCTGCCGGCGGCCACCTACCGGGATGTCAAGCCGGTGGCGGTCAGCAAGCTCAACACGCCGTCTTTCAGCCTGCTCGGCTACGCCGCGGTGATGCAGCAGCTGACGCTGGACATGAAGAACACGGTGATCTACCGCAACCTGGTCAACCACGAGTCGGTGCGTCTGACCGACCGAAAGCCCGATGGCAGCGTGCGGATCGAGGCGACGAAGGTCGCCGACAAGGACTGGTGGACCCCGATCCGCGCCGGCGCCGTTGGCCCGCTGGCCCTCACCCACGGCACCGTGGCCGGCAACACCATCGAGATCGCTTGCCCTGGCGTGCAGATGACGTCGCCGGGCTTCGACGACGACAACGGCGTCCAGATGTTCCGCACCAACCTGGTCGTCAAGCCGGTCAACGGCAACGACGAACTCACCATCACCGTCAAGTAAGGCGCCCCATGCTCAAGCTGCTTGCCAAGCCCCAGTTCCTGACCACCGTCGAGATCCACACCGCCGCCATCCAAGGCGACTTCTCGATGATGGCGTATGCGTACCGCACCAGCGAGCTCAAGGCACTGGAGGAGCGCACCCAACAGGATGGCAGCGGGGTGGCGGGCTTCCTCAAAGAGGTGGTGGCCTCGGTCGCCGATGTGGAGTTGCCGGATGGCCCGCTTCCAACGGCATTGCCCAAGGCGATCGACGCCCTGTGCGACTACCCCGGTGTCGGCGTGGCGATGCAGCGGGCCTACTACCGCGGCCTGTGGGAGGAAGAGGCAAAAAACTGAAGGCGGCCGCGGTGTGGCTGCTGACGCCGGGCCCGGCCGACAGCACCGACGCGGCCGCGCAGCAGGAGGCCACCTTGCGCCAGTTCGGCGTCAGCCAGGCGGCCATCGATGAGAACCGCCGAGCACCTGGCGAAGACGAAGCGGAGCTGGCGTCGCTGTGGGCCTGGCACCTGCCCGCCCTGCAGCTCTTCGACGCCATGCGCACGCAGTGGCGGACCGCCGCCGGGATGAGCGGTTTGGTGTTCCTGGGACTGGACTACGGCGCGCTGACTCTGGTCAAGCAAGAGCTGGGGCTGCCGGCCTCTGACCCCGAGCTGTTCAAGCAGTTGCAGGCCATGGAACGCGGCGCCCTGCGTTACCTCAACCGACCGAGCACGTCATGAGCGACTACGAACTCAAAACCACCCTCACCGCAGATGGCAGTCCGCTGACCAATGCGATGAAAACGGCCGAGAAGCAAGTCGACGACTTCAAGAACACGGTCACCCAGTCCAGCACCAGCGCGGCGAGCGCGGCGCAGGCGGCCACTGCGGCCATCACGGCGCAGGGCGCAGCAGCTGCAAAGGGTGCGTCTGCTGCGGCCGCAGCGGCCAGCGCCAACGCGCAGGCTGCCGCGGCGGCGCAGAAGCTGGGCGTCTCGGCAGGGCAGACGGCCGCTGCGATGCGCCAGCTGCCAGCGCAGATCACCGACATTGCCACCAGCCTGGCCAGCGGCATGCCGGTGTGGATGGTGGCCATTCAGCAGGGCGGCCAGATCAAGGATGCCTTTGGGGGCATCGGCCCGGCCTTTACCGCCATCACCTCCAAGATCTCGCCGCTGGTGGCGGGCATCGGCGCCGTCGGTACCGCCGCGGCCGTCGCCGCCCTGGCCTACGCCCGCGGCTCCGCGGAAGCGGACGAATACAGCCGCGCCATCATCATGTCGGGCAACGCGGCGGGCACCACGATCAGCAAGCTCACTGCCATGGCCGAGAGCATCGACAGCGTGGTCGGCACGCAGGCCGATGCGGCCAACGCCCTCGCGCAGCTGACGGCCAGCGGCCAGGTGGCCAACGGCAACCTGGAGTCGATCGCCACGACGTCGGTGCGCATGCAGCGGGTGCTGGGTCAGAGCATCGAGACCTCGGTCAAGCAGTTCGAGGAGCTCGGGCGCAAGCCGCTGGAGACCAGCGCCAAGCTCAACCAGTCCTATGGCTACCTGACCGCCTCCATCTACGACCGCATCAAGGCGCTGGAAAAGCAAGGCAAGCTTGACCAGGCCGGCGAACTGGCGCAGCAGGCCTTTGCCAAGGCGATGGACGATCGCACGCGGCAGCTCGAAACCAACGCCGGCACCATCGAGCGGGCCTGGAAGGGCATCAAGGACATCGCCAGCGAGGCCTGGGACGCGATGCTAGGCATCGGCCGCAAGAAGACCACGCAGCAGGAGCTGGACTTCGTTGGCCAACAGTTGGCTGCGCTCGAGGAGAGGAAGTCCACCAACCCCAAGCGGACGGAGGAACTCAAGGCCACCCTGGAGGCAAAGCAGGCCCAACTGCGTGAGCAGCTGCGCTTCGAGACGCGGTCGGCGCAATCCCAGTCCGACGAGCGCAAGAGCACTGACAAACATATCCGCGACGCGGAGGAGGCGGAGAAGAAGCGGGGCGCCACCGAAGCTGCTGCGCGCCAGGCCGCCGAAGCCCGGACCAAGGCATCGATTGACCGCATCAAGAATGATCTGAAGGGCATGACGGGCGCCTACGGGGATGCAGAGCGCTTGCTGGACGCGCAGCGTGACGCGGGCATCGTCAGCGAGAACGAGTACTGGCAGGCCAAGCGGGCGCTGATCGCCTTGGAAGAACAGGCACAGCTGCGCGCCCTGGAGCAAGAGAACCAGGTGCTGGCGGCTCAAAAGGCCACCGGGGCGGACAAGATCCGCCTGGACGCCGAGATCGCGTCCAACGTGGCCGAGATGGCGCGCGTGCGCGCCAAAGCCTCGGCCGATGTGGCAATCGCCAATGCGCAAGAGACCGCGGGCATCACCAAACTGAGCCGCGCGCAGCAGGAGTACTTGCAGCAGCTGCGCGAGGCCGAGGCGACCCGACAGCGGCAGCACGAGCGCGAGCTGGCCAGCTTCGGCCGCGGGGACGCTGCACGTGACCTGGCTGGCCGGCAGAACGCCGTCGACGACCGGGTGTTCCAGCAGCGCCAGCAGCTCGACAGCGACCGCCTGGGCGGGCGGCTGACCGAGTCGGAGTACCAGGCGCGCCTGAGCGCCCTGCAGGCCTACCACGAGCGTGCACTGCAGGCCGAGGTGGGCTACCAGGCACAGCGCCGGGCACTGGAAGCCAACGGGATGAATGGCTTCACCCGTGCCCTGGAGAACTACCTCGACAGCGCACGCAACGTCGCGAGTCAAACGGAGCAGCTCTTTGGACGGGCCTTCCAGGGCATGGAAGACGCCGTGGTGCAGTTTGCGATGACGGGCAAGATGTCCTTCAGCGCCTTCGCCGAAAGCGTCATCGCCGACCTGATCCGCATCTATGTGCGCCAGCAGATGGCCGGCCTTCTGAGCTCGGCGGGGAGCTTCGTTGGCAGCCTTTTTGGTGGTGGAGCGGGTGCCGGCAGTGCTGGGGTGGACTACAGCCTGCCGACGGCCGGGGTGAAGTTGGGTGGCTTCGCGACTGGGGGCTATACGGGCGCTGGTGGACGCTACGAGCCTGCGGGCGTCGTGCATAGGGGTGAGTTCGTGATCAACGCGGACAGCACCCGAGCCTTGGGCGTAGCGTTCCTCTCACGCCTGAACGGGTATGCCGACGGTGGCTATGTGGGCGGCCAGGACTTCACGCCCGACCAGCTGCGGCACCTGCAGCCAGTCGGTGGCAGCAGCCCGGTCAGCGTCAACATGCCCGTGAACGTCTACAACAACAACGCCAGCCACAACCAGGTCACCACCCGCCGCAACTCGGACGGGGGCCTGGACATCCTCATCGACGCGGTGGAGGCCACGATGGCCGACCGCGTCGGCAACGGCCAAGGCCCAATGTCGCAGGCGCTGGAAGGCCGCTACGGCATGCGCCCGGCCATGGCCTGAGGAGCACCGACATGGCGAGCTTTCCCCCTTATGCCAAGTACGACTGGCGCGACCTGGTCGAAGCGCCGGACAGCGTCGTCGAACGAACTGAGATGGAGCGCGGCCGCCCTAAGCAGCGCCGGATCGCCAGCGACGTGCGGATCGAGATCCAGTTGACAGTGCGCTTCGACACCAAGGCGCAGGCGGCCGCCTTTGAAGATTGGTTCTTCGACACCATCAACGCTGGCCAGGAATACTTTGACTGGCAGCACCCTCGCACCGGCGCCGTCCTGCAGGCCCGCGTGGTGGGCGGCGAGCTCGGTGCCCTGAAGTTCGAGCAGCAGACGCTGGAAGCCAGCAACCGCAGCTTGAAGTTGGAGTACTGGAGGTCCGCATGGTGAGCCCCAACACGCGCGAGCAGCTGCAGCGCACCGACGATCCGGCGGGCATGCTGGTGCTGCTGAAGTTGGAGCACCCGGCCATGGAGACGGCGCACGTCGTCAACGACACCCGGGACTGGGTCATCGACGGCACCAGCTGGATCGGCTTGCCCTTCCGCTTCAGGCTGCCCAACAGCGTGGCCGGGGAAGCGCCACGTGCGATGCTGGAGATCGACAACGTTGGCCGCTCCCTGACCGTCGAGCTCGAACGCCTGCCGCCTGGTGGCGCGCTGCAGGCCACGGTCTACGTCGTCAGCCGCGCCAACCCGTCCATCGTCGACTACACCTTCACGGCGCCGCTGTCGGGCGTCAGCGCATCGGTCCAGACCATCACCGGCAGCGTCGGCAACGATGACGCCTTGCGGGCACCGGCGGTCAAGCTGCGCTACGACCCGAGCACCGCACCCGGACTGTTTGCAGGATGACCCCCATGCACGTCACGCTGCGCGACGCTGAGCGCCTGGTCGGTCGACCGCACATCGACGGTGTCGCGGACTGCGGCCACCTGGTCGTCGACACCCAGCGACTGCTGTTCAACCGGGAGGTCGACCTGCCGCTGCAGCACCCCCAGGGCCGGCGCGGTCAGGCTGCCCTGATCGGCCGGCTATCGGCCGTCCTGGTGCAGCGCGTCGACGTTCCGGCGACGGGCGACGTCGGCCTGTACATCGAAGACGACGATGACGGCGGCTGGCACTTCCACCTCGGGACCATCTTCGTTCAGGGCGGCGAGCGCTGGCTGCTGCACTCGCATGCCACCACCGGCGCCAGCATCCTGCAGCGCGAGGCCGATGCGCTGCGTTTGGGGCTTCGGGTGGAGGGTCACTACCGGTGGTCCGAATTCAACGCACAGGAGGCCGTCTGATGGCCTGCAATCGACGCTCCCAGCGCAAGCGCGCCCACCTGAGCATGGCCCGCCGGCTGGCGGCCGCGCCTGTTTGCGATCCGGTGGAAGTCGCACCGCCGCGCATGTCGGCCCGCACCGACCTGGTCGTCACGCCGCACCCGCTGACCCTCAACGAACGGAGCATCGTTCAGGGCGCGGAGCTGCGACCCGGCGAGACGTTGGCGGTGTTTCTGACGCGTCATGGGGTGGACCTGTCGGCCGGCGACTGGGCGGTCACCATCGGCGGCGCCCAGGTGCCGCGCCTGATGTGGGACAGGGTGCGTCCACGGCATGGCCATCTAATTGAGTGCCGACGTCTTGCGGGCAAGAGCGCACTGCGCATCGTCGCGCTGGTTGCACTCACGTACTTCACGATGGGCATGGCAGCGCCAGCTGCTGGAATGGCAACCGGCCTGGCAGGCTCGCTCGGCATGTCTGCCGGATTCGCGTCATTTGCGCTGAACGCCGGTGCTTTCATGCTCGGCAGCATGGTGATCAACAAGCTGCTGCCGCCGCCGAAGGCGAAAGCACCGCAGTACGACAGCACGCCAGCGACCTACTCGATCTCCGGCGGCCGCAACAAGCTGCGCCCTTACGAACCGCTTGGCCTGGTGTTCGGTCAGCCGCGCGTGGTGCCCGACTTCGCCGCGCAGCCCTACGCGTGGTTCGAGGGTGATGACCAGTTCCAGTACGTGCGGCTGCACGCCGGCATCAACTGCGGCGAGGTCAGCGACCTGAAGGTCGGCACCACCGCGATCGAATCCTTCGCGGGCGTGACGGTCAGCCAGGCGGGCTTTCCTGGCCAGACGGCCAGCAAGCTCCTCGACTGGAGCAACGTGGACACGATTGGTGGCGGCACCCTGGAGTCGCCGACCGACGACTCCGGGCCCGGCGCATGGGTCACCCGCACGTCCTCGGCCGACACCGTCAAGCTGGCGGTCGACGTCAGCGCCAGCCTCTATGCCATGTCCAACGACGGCAAGATGAAAGAGGCGGAGCTGCAGTTCGAGGCCCAGTACCGCCTGCTGCCCGATGGCCCGTGGACGCCGCTGCTCGGTGGCACGCTGACGATGCTGTCCAAGAGCACCAAGCCCCTGCGCCGCAGCTACGAGTCGCCCCAGCTGAACGCGGGCCAGTACGAGGTCCGGCTGCGCAAGCTGACCAAGACCATCACCTCGCCCAGTTCGGCCAACACGCTGGACTGGCTGACGCTGAAGTCCTACCAGCTCGACAACACCAACTACGCATCCCACCCGCACGTGGGCATTCGGATCAAGGCCAGTGGCCAGCTCAGCGGTGCGCTCGACGAGGTCAGCTGGCTGGCCAAGCAAGCCGCGGCGCCGGTGTGGACCTCGTCGGGCTGGGTCGACACCCCTGGCACCCGCAACCCCGGCGCCCACCTTCTGCAGTTCGCCCGCGGCATCTACGACACCGAGGGCCGGCTGATGGCCGGGATGGGGCTGCCCGACTCGCAGATCGACATCGAGGGGCTCAAGCTCTTCATGCTCCACTGCGCCGAGAAGCAGTACACCTTCGACCACATGTTCACGTCGATGGTCTCCTGCCTCGACTTGATGGAAGCGATCGCCGCGGCGGGCCTTGGCAGCATCAGCTACCACCCGGGCCGGCTGTCCGTGATCTGGGCGCGCGACGACCAGCCGTTGGAAGCGGTCGTCAACATGGGCAACATCAAGAAGGGGTCCTTCAGGGTCGACTACGCCACCCGTGAAAGCGCCGAAGAGATCGAGATTGCCTGGGTCGATCGCGATGATGGCTGGCGAGATCGAACCTTGCGCATCAAGGCGCCGGGCGTCGAGATGCCGCGCGACACGGCCCGCTTGGCACCGCTGGGAGTGACCACCGCGGCCGGCGGCTTGCGCAGCGGCCGCTTCACGATGGCCCAGAACATCTACCAGCGCAAGTCGGTGGTCTGGGACATGGACCTGGAGCACCTGACTTTCCGTCGCTGGTCCCTCATTGCGCTCAGCCACGACATGACCCAATGGGGCGCCGGCGGCCGGCTCAAGGCGGCGAACACCGCGGGCGGCGTGGTGACCCTGGTCTTGGATGATGTGGTCAAGGCCTATACCGGCGTGAGTAGCTGGTACGTGGGCCTGCGCGTGCCAGGTGCCCAGGGCTACCAGGTGATGGCCGTGCAGCCCTTCACCGAAGACACCCACACGCTCACGCTGGTCCAACCCTGGCCAGCGGGCCTGGCGCTGCCTGGCAGCGACGGCAAACCCGTCCACGACACGCTGTGGATCTTCGACTTCAAATCACAGCCTGGCCAGCGCCTGCGCGTGACCTCCATCGAACCGGCCAATGGCATGACCGGCGCCCGCATCACCGCGGTGCCCGAAGGCCCGGAGTTCTGGAACTACGTCGCAACCGGGCAGTACGAGGCGCCGCCGCTGCCGCCTGCGGCCGCGCCCTTGGTGGCCAGCAACGTCCAGGTCACCCAGGACCGCCTCGGGCTGAACTACGACGCCCGGTCGCAGCTGACGGTTACCTTCGACGTGACGGGCCCCTACGACCACGCACAGGTCTGGGGTGCGCTGTCGGGTCACACGCTGGAGCTGCTCGGCGAAACCCGCACCACGCGCTTCGGCGACTGGACCATCGACTTGGAGGGCAACTACGACATCGAGGTCCGGCCGTATGACGCGCTGGGTCGGCTGGGCCAGATGGCAGGGCTGGTATACGCCGCGACGATCGACCCACTGACCAGCGGCGCCCGTTTCATCAAGCTGCGCGCGACGAGCCTGATCTTCCGCGTGCCGCAGTCGGGATCGGGGGTGGTGTCGCCTTCGTCGATCACACTGAACCTCGACCGCGGTGGCGCTGGCCTGGTCGCGCCGGCCAACTGGACCACACTGCCGGCGACCACGCTGGGTGGCAGCGGCGATGAGCGCTCGCTGGCCTACCTGGACATGCCGGGTGACGTGCTGCAGGTCAACGTGTCGGTGGAGCAAGACGGCAAGCTGTACATCGACACGCTGACCATCGTGAAGCTGTACGACGGTGCCGATGCGCCGGAGACCGTCAAGGACCTGACGCCGCCGCCGATGGTCGAGAACTTCACGGCCCTGGCTGGCTTGGCATCGGTGGTCTGCTTTTGGGATGCGCCGTCCTACACGGTGGGCCACGGCCCTGCCAAGACGAACATCTACGGTGCAAAGCGGGCGGCTGGCGCACCAGCACCAGTGTTCGCCGACGCCCAGCGGGTTGCAGAGCCTTCAGGGCCGCCTGGCGGCTTCTCTTCGGACCCTCGCACCACGTGGCACCTCTGGGCCAAGCACGAGACGGTTGATGGCGTCGAGTCGTTGGTGCCAGCCGGCGGTGAGCATGGCGTGGTCGCGATCACGACGGCCATCGGCGGTCAGGACATCGGTGACCGTGTGATTGAGGCCGAGAACCTGGCAGATGGCGCGCTGCCGCAGAAATTGGCTGGTGTGCAGCGTTTCGACTCGATCACAGTGCGTGGCACCGGCCTGAACGGTAGCTATGGAGGCCACGGGCAGATGTTCATTCGTGACGTGCACAAGGGTGACACGATCACGCGTGGTTTCACGGTTCGGATCTTCGTTCGCGCAACCCACGAGCAGGCCGACGATGCGCGCGGCTGGGACACCTACGGCGGCGCCACGGGGGGTGGATACGTGCCGCAGCTGGAGATGGCGGCCTACCTGAACGGCCTCGGCGACGATCGGGTCGTGATGATCGCGTCCTACGACGCTGTCAGCTTTGACAGTCCCGGCGATGTCCTGCGACTGGCATTGAAGCGGTTGGGGGCCTCACCCGCCATCGACGGCGCCAGGGGTGCCGATCGCTTCCAGTACGCCTTCGTTGGTATCCCTGGCCTTGGTCAAGGCAACGGCCTTGAAATGCTGAAGCCGTCGACGCCAGGTCTGCCGCCGGCCGAGGTGGCTTGTTTCTGGCTGGACAACACCATCCTTGGCTCCGGCAGCACGATCAATGGGCTGACGCTGCTGAGTGGCGACTACTTCGTCGACGGGACCATGGAGGCCCGCCACCTGAAGAGCCAGACCATCACCGCCGGCAGCGGGGTCTTTGCCGAGGGCGCGATCACGCGCTTCGCCCTGGGCGCCGGCTCGGTAGACGACGCCGTCATCCTGAACCTCTCCGCTGCAAAGTTGACGGCCGGCGACGGAACCATCGGTGGCCGGCTCAAGAGTGCCAACTACAGCTCTGGTGCGGCCGGATGGATCATCTATCCAGATGGCGGTGCTGAGTTCAACAACATCACCGTCCGCAACTCCACCACCACCGGCACGATCGTCGCTGGCGCGGGCACCATCGGCGGGATCAACATCACGCCCTTCTCGCTCTACAACACCGGCTTCATCAGCGCGGTCAGTGGCTTCGCGCTTGGCAGTGACGGCACGGCAGAGTTCAACAGCGGTGTGACCTTCCGCGGTGCGCTGGACGTGGGCGGCAACAGCGGCCAGCGCACCAAGATCACGAACGCCGGCGTCCAGGTCTTCAACGCCTCGAACGTCGAGGTGATCACACTGGGCAACTACTGATGGCCGAGCCGGTGTTCATCGTCCGCAGCAGCGCAGGCGCCGTGGTGTTCGACAGCCGCGACGCCTACGCGGGCGTATGCGTCGGCCTGATCGAGGTGCCGGCGAGCACGCCTCAGACCTACCTGTTTCCGAACTACGTGGGCCGCACGCTTAAGGTCTCGTCCATGTGGGGCCTGGTGGCCTGGGGCCTGGCCGTCGACTATGCCCTCGGCTACCCCCGCCTGACGGTCGATGCTGGCTCCGCGCGGTCGTTCATCCTGTTCATGCAATGACCGCCATCCTGCGCGTGCTCAACCCGTCGGGCGGCCTGGTGCTGTCGGCGAGGGATTCGTTCGGCCTCAACTACATCGGCCAGGCCGTGCCGTACAGCCTGGTGCAGCCCGCCGGCAACGCGACGACGATCGGCGGGCGCCGCTCGGGCTACAGCGTCTACCGCATCGAGAGCCCGAACCGGCCCGTGCCGTTCTACCGTCTGCAGCCGGGCTACATCCTGCGGGTGAACAGCGTCGTCAACGTCGGCGGCACCACCTGGGAGATCAACGTCTTCTGCGGCAACGTGGGCAGCACCGACAGCGATGGCTTCGAGTACCAGGCCTACACGCAGATCTTCTGCTTCGCCGTGCCCTGGTCGCACTCTTGGCCAGGCCTGCGCCTGAACGACGACGCCGGCAACCTGCGGTGGTCGATCAGCGAGACCTCCGGCCGGCCGCTGTTCCTGAAGGGCGGCTTCTCGCTCTCGGGTTCGATCTTCGAGCTGAACGGCGACTTCGGCATCCCCGCGCTGGCCATTCCGGCGGCGCTGGGCACACCGTCCAGCCGCCGCCAGAACAGCCTGCCTGCCGGCACCCTCTGGGACAACAGGCTGGTCCAGTTCGGCTTTCAACAGCTGTCGGCCACCACGGTGCGGCAGCAGGAATTCTTCCAGCGCAAGTACCGGGACGACGGCGACCTCACCAACATCAGCACGGCCACCCCGCTGGACGTGTTTCTCATCGACGCCAGCGGCCTCTGACCGGAAACAGCCCATGCCCATCTTCAAGACCCTCACCACGCCGAACGGCATCGCCGTCTCGTTCCACAAGCCCGGCACCGGGGAGATCAACTTCGCTGCCGGCGTGGTCGTCGTGCGCATGCTCAGCTGGGTTGACCAGGCCACTCACGACGCGGCCCCTGGCACAGGTCAGGTGTGGAGCTGGGCCATCTCGGTCCCGATCGACCAGGCGGCCGACGTCGAAGCCGCGATGCTGGTCAGCGGCCCCTTCGCGGGCGGTTCGCGCGTCAGCGACACCTCGGGCAGCCTGGAGGCGCGCCGCGCACGCCGCTGGGCCGAGCTGAAGCAGCAGCGTGAGGTGCGCGAGTACGGCGGCTTCGTGTGGGACGGCTCGGCCTTCGACAGCGACCCGGAGAGCAGGGCGCGGATCATGGGCGCCGTGCAGCTGGCCGTGCTGGCGGCCGCGGAAGGCCAGCCCTTCGAGCGCACCTGGGTGCTGGCCGACGACACCACCCGCGTGCTGTCAGGCGACGACATGGTCGCCGTCGGCCTGGCGCTTGGCCTGCACGTTGGCCGACTCTTCGACCAGGGCGTTCAGGTGCGTGCGCAGCTGGCCTTCAGCGACCAGCCTGAGGCGATCCTCTGGCCTGATGCTCAGGCTTGACATCCTGTGGACAACTCTGCGCACCCGCAGAGTCAGCCCGCGCTTTTTTCACGTCCGACCCGTGCAAAAGGGCTCGCCAACCGTGCAAAAACTTTTGCTAAATCGTGCAAAAGCGAGCGCCGCGCCACATTCCAGCGTGAACTGCAGCAGCGGCCGGCCTTCATGCTCGAAGCGCATCAGGTGCACCCGTGCGTCCCACTGCGTCCCGTCAGGCCGCTGGTGCAGCGCCTCGAACACCTCGATGCCGGTGCGCATCGCGCTGGCCGCGCGCAGCCGCTTGCGGTTGACCATCATCTCGGCCGTGGGAATGCCGTTGCGCTGCACCGGCGCCTGCACGTCCAGCGGGGTCAGGCCGATCACGTCTTCGCGCCGCTGCAGGCCATAGATGCGCACCGCAGCCTCGTTGCAGTCGATGAAGCCGCCGGCGGGGTCGTAGATGACCATGGGCCGCAGCGACTGGCGGAACAGCTTGTCGGCATAGGCCTCGGCCCGGCGCATGCGCTCGGCTTCGCGGCGGGCCTGATCACGCTCATGCCGCAGCCGCCCCATCGCCTTGACCACACCGGTCGGCAGGGCGGTTGAAACTACCCCGCGTCGTGATGTCTTCGGTTTTTGTCGAGCGACCATGGCCGTCTGCGGCAGCATGCCCGGCGCATTCTAGGGACGTACTGGCCACCCATGGCGCCCGTGCACGTGCACGGTCTTCGGCCCGGGCAAGCACCAATTTGGTGCCGTCAGCTTGTGCACGAAAGTTGCGGACCTGCCTTGAATGCGCCGCACGCCCCGTGGGCGCGATGCCCGTCACCTGTGCCCTGGAGTACCTGCCCATGACCTTTGCCGCACCGCTGCTCGACAGCGCCCGCCGCCGCCTGATCGGCGCCACCGCCGCCGCAGCCGCCCTGCTGGCCACCGGCCCCGTGCTGGCCCAGGAAACGCCGATCAAGTTCCAGCTCGACTGGCGCTTCGAAGGCCCCGCCGCGCTGTTCCTGGTGCCTGCCGCCAAGGGGTACTTCAAGGCCGAGAAGCTCAACGTCAGCATCGATGCCGGCAATGGCTCCGGCGGCACCGTCACCCGCGTGGCCTCGGGCACGTATGACATGGGGTTTGCCGACCTGGCGGCGCTGATGGAGTTCCACGCCAACAACCCCACCGCGCCCAACAAGCCGGTGGCGGTGATGATGGTCTACAACAACACGCCGGCCGCGGTGCTGGCGCTCAAGAAGAGCGGCATCAAGACGCCCGCCGACCTCAATGGCAAGAAGCTGGGCGCCCCGGTGTTTGACGCCGGCCGCCGCGCCTGGCCCATCTTTGCGCAGGCCAACAAGATCAGCAACGTGACCTGGACGGCGATGGACCCGCCGCTGCGCGAGACCATGCTGGTGCGCGGCGACATCGAGGCCATCACCGGCTTTTCGTTCACCTCGCTGCTGAACCTGGAAGCGCGCGGCGTGAAGACCGAAGACGTGGTCATCCTGCCCTACCCGCAATACGGCGTGAAGCTGTACGGCAACGTGGTCATCGCCAGCGAAGAGTTCCTGAAGAAGAACCCCGAGCAGGTCAAGGCCTTCCTGCGCGCCTTCACCAAGGGCGTGAAGGACGTGATCGCCGACCCCAAGGCGGCGATCGCCACCGTCAAGGAGCGTGACGGCATCATCAACGCCGACCTGGAAACCCGCCGCCTGAAGCTGGCGCTGGACCAGACGGTGCTGACGGCCGATGCCAAGGCCGAAGGCTTCGGCGCCATCAACCCCGCCCGCCTGACGTTGATGGCCAGCCAGGTGTCCGACGCCTTCGCCACCAAGCAGCGCGTCAACGCCGCCGCGGTGTGGAACGACAGCTTCCTGCCCGCCGCCGCCGACCGCAACATCTTCAAGAAATGACCGCGTTTGTCGACTTTCATCAAGTCTGGCTGGCCTACAACGAAGAGCTGGAAGCGGCCGGGCAGTACGCCGTCGAGGACATCAACCTGAAGGTCAACGAGGGCGAGTTCATCGCCATCGTCGGCCCTTCGGGCTGCGGCAAAAGCACCTTCATGAAGCTGGCCACCGGCCTGCGCCGGCCCACCAAGGGCACGGTGATCATCGGCGGGCAGGAAGTGAAGGGTCCGCTGAAGATCACCGGCATGAGCTTCCAGGCGCCCAGCCTGCTGCCCTGGCGCACCACGCTGTCCAACGTGATGCTGCCGCTGGAGATCGTCGAGCCCTACCGCTCCAACTTCCGCGCGAAGAAGGCGGAGTACACCGAGAAGGCCCGCGCGCTGCTCAAGAGCGTGGGCCTGGGCGGCTACGAGGACAAGTTCCCGTGGCAGCTGTCGGGCGGCATGCAGCAGCGCGCGGCCATCTGCCGGGCGCTGGTGCACGAGCCCAAGATGCTGCTGCTGGACGAGCCTTTCGGCGCGCTCGACGCCTTCACCCGCGAAGAGCTGTGGTGTGCGCTGCGCGACCTGCAGGCGGCGCAGAAGTTCAACGTCATCCTGGTCACCCACGACCTGCGCGAAAGCGTGTTCCTGGCCGACACGGTGTACGTGATGAGCAAGAGCCCCGGCCGCTTCGTCGTGCGCCGCGAGATCGACCTGCCGCGCCCGCGCGACCTGGAAGTGACCTACACGCCCGAGTTCACCGCCATCGTGCATGAACTGCGGGGCTACATCGGCGCGATGCGCAAGACCGGCGCGGAGGTGGCGCAATGAAGAAGAACAGGCTGCTTCACCGCGCGGCACCGCTGCTGCTGGGCGTGGGCGTGGTGCTGCTGTGGCAGATCGTCTGCAGCGGCTTCAACGTCAGCGACTTCATCTTCCCCAGCCCGGCGCGCATCGCCGAGCAGTCGTGGGAACACCGCACGCTGATCCTGGGCCATGCCTGGCACACCTTCTGGGTGACGATGGTGGGCTTTGGCATCGCCATCGTGGTGGGCGTGCTGCTGGGCTTTCTGATGGGCAGCTCCAAGCTGGCCTACGACGCGATGTACCCGCTGATGACCGGCTTCAACGCCCTGCCCAAGGCGGCCTTCGTGCCCATCCTGGTGGTGTGGTTCGGCATCGGCGTCGGGCCGGCCATCCTCACGGCCTTCCTCATCTCGTTCTTTCCCATCATGGTCAACATCGCCACCGGGCTGGCCACGCTGGAGCCCGAGCTGGAAGACGTGCTGCGGGTGCTGGGCGCCAAGCGCTGGGACGTGCTGATGAAGGTGGGCCTGCCGCGCTCGCTGCCGTATTTCTACGGCTCGCTCAAGGTGGCCATCACGCTGGCCTTCGTGGGCACCACGGTCAGCGAGATGACGGCCAGCAACGAAGGCATCGGCTACCTGCTCATCAGCGCCGGCAGCTCGATGCAGATGGGCCTGGCCTTCAGCGGCCTGCTGGCCGTGGGCATCATGGCGATGGCGATGTACGAGCTGTTCTCGGTGGTGGAAAAGCGCACCACCGCCTGGGCGCACCGGGGATCGCAGAACCATTAAGCCTTGATACAGCCGGGCGCTGCTACCATCCTGCGCCCATGGAAACGCCCGGCAACCTCTTCGTCGTCGCCGCCCCCAGTGGCGCCGGCAAATCCAGCCTCGTCAAGGCGCTGCTCGAGCTCGACTCGCACCTGGCGGTGTCGGTCTCGCACACCACGCGGGCGCCACGCGGCCAGGAGCAGCAGGGCCGCGAATACGTCTTCACCGACGAGGCCAGCTTCCGCGACATGATCGACCGCGGCGACTTCTTCGAGTGGGCGCAGGTGCATGGCAACCTGTACGGCACCTCGCGCTCGGCCATCGAAGACCGGCTCAACCGCGGCGAAGACGTGGTGCTGGAGATCGACTGGCAGGGCGCGCTGCAGATCAAGCAGCTGTTCGTGCATGCGGTGCTGATCTTCATCCTGCCGCCCAGCTGGAACGAGCTGCTGCAGCGCCTGCAGCGCCGCGGCGAAGACCAGCCCGAGGTGATCGAGCAGCGCATGGCCAACGCCCGCCACGAGGTGGCGCAGGCCCGGCACTTCGACTTCGTTATAATCAACGCCCTCTTCGAGACAGCGCTTTTCGACCTCAAAACGGTCGTTCACTCGCAGCGCCTGAAATACGCCGCCCAGCGGCGTAACAAATCCCAGGTTTTTGCCGCGCTCGACCTGATCTGAACCTCACCAGGACACTCCATGGCCCGCATCACTGTCGAAGACTGCCTGAACAAGATCCCGAACCGCTTCCAGCTGGTGCTCGCGGCCACTTACCGCGCCCGCATGCTGAGCCAGGGCCACACCCCGCGCATCGAAAGCAAGAACAAGCCGGGCGTGACCGCGCTGCGCGAAATCGCCGCCGGCGAAATCGGCCTGGAAATGCTGCGCAAGGTGCCGGTGTAAGCACGGCGCACAGCCACCGCTGAGACGGGCGCTTCGGCGCACGGCCTCTCAAAAAAGACGGGCGCCCAGGCGCCCGTCGGCCTTTCCGGGGCCTGGACAAATCCACGGCGCAGCGGTTCGCGCCGACACTCCTGCTAGATTCGGTGCCATGGGGATCCGATCGTTCGCCGCTGAACTGTTGCCAAGTGCGCTGGTCGCCGCGCGCTCTGCGGCGCAGCGTGCGTCCGAACCGCAGGAGGCTGCCTCCTTCGCGGCGCTGCTGGACAAGCTGGGCTACCTGCCCAAGACCGACGTCAAGGTCATCCGCGAGGCCTACAAGTTCGCCGACGCGGCCCACCTGGGCCAGTACCGCGCCACCGGCCAGCCCTACATCACCCATCCGATCGCCGTCGCCGGCCTGGTGGCCGACTGGAAGCTGGACGCGCAGGCCATCATGGCCGCCCTGCTGCACGACACGATCGAAGACTGCGGCGTCACCAAGCCGCAGCTGATCGAGCACTTTGGCGCCGCCACCGCCGACCTGGTGGACGGGCTGACCAAGCTGGACAAGCTGCACTTCAGCACCCGCGAGGAGTCGCAGGCCGAGAGCTTCCGCAAGATGCTGCTGGCCATGGCGCGCGACGTGCGCGTGATCCTGGTCAAGCTGGCCGACCGACTGCACAACATGCGCACGATGACGGGCATGGCGCCGGAAAAGCGCGCCCGCATCGCCCGCGAGACGCTGGAGATCTACG
>CAKZXL010000213.1 GCA_937883885.1 uncultured Aquincola sp.
CGACGCGCGGCTCGGATGCGCCGTCCTGACCGCGATCGATGATGAAGCAGAACCGGCCGGGCTCACCCGGGCTGGCGAATTCGAGGAACTCGGTCTGGTAGCGGTTCGCGGTGAGCACCGCGTCCTTGGACGGGTTCGCCGGGTCGTCATTGCTGAAGCGGCAGGGCACGCCGCCGATCGTGAATACGACGTCGTTGTTGCCATTGGGAAGTCCAAGCCAGGGGTGCTTGCTGGACGCAGCCTCGGCCACGATGCGGCTGCGCTGGCGCCCGAACGTCGTGCAGCCCCGCGTGTAGCCGTTGTCGGTCGAGCGGGACAGGTCATCCTCGGTCGCGTAGAGCTCGTCCAGCAACCACGTCGCGACCTCTTGGAGTCGGTCAGAAGACAGCGCGGGATTGAAGACGGCGGGCAGCGGCAGAGTCATTTGTGCAAATCCGAAGAATCGTCAACCGGAGTTTGGTGCGAACTCCGCCGTTCGTCAACCTGTCCTCTCCCTGCCAAGCCGTTGCCGAGGCACAATGTCAGAAACTGAAGTACCATTCTGACCTCAACGGTGCAGCCATGAGCACGATCCCCCGCTCCATCCTTTCGCATGCCGAGTCCCTCCCAGAGGGCGGGCTGGTATCGCCCAAGGAGTTCCTGCACCTCGGGAGCCGAGCCGCGGTGGATCAGGCGTTCTCTAGGCTCACCAAGGAAGGCAAGTTGCTTCGGGTGGGCCGAGGCATCTATGTCACGCCGGTTTCGAGCCGATTCGGAACGCGCGCTCCTGCGCCTGAGAAGGTCGTCCAGTCCCTGGCCGTGCAAAGTGGCGAGGTGGTGACGCCGCACGGCGCCAACGCAGCCAATGCGCTCGGCCTCACACAGCAGGTGCCGATCCGCGAGGTCTATCTGACGTCGGGGCGCAGTCGCAAGCTCAGCCTGGGCCGATACGAGGTGACCGTCAAGCACGCCCCTCGCTGGATGCTGGCGCTGGGCGGCGGCCAGGCCGGTGCCGCAGTTCGAGCGCTGGCCTGGATGGGGCCGACGCATGTGCGCGAGTCGCTGGCCGCCTTGCGGCGAACACTGCCCTCCACGGAATGGCAGGCGCTGACGGCGGGCCGCGCCGGCCTTCCCTCCTGGATGGCCAGGGCGATCGGCGAAGAAGCGACCCGTGGCTGAGCCCTACTTCTCTCTGAGCGACGAGGACCGAGCCGAAGTCCTCGAACTGGGCCGGGAGCGCACCGGCCGCCCAGCCCATCTGTTGGAGAAGGACGTCTGGGTCGTGTGGACGTTGAGCGCCCTGTTCGGATCCCCGGTCGGCGCTGACCTGACGTTCAAGGGCGGAACGTCGCTGTCCAAGGCGTATCGGATCATCGACCGGTTCTCGGAAGACCTCGACCTGACCTACGACATCCGCCGGCTGATCGCCGACCTGACAGGGGGCGAAGAGTTCTTGCCGACAAGCCGCAGCCAGGCCAGCAAGTGGACGAGGGCCGTTCGCGACCGACTCCCCGAGTGGATTGCCGGCACAGTGCAGCCCGTCATTCAGGCAGCACTCGACCAGGCGAGTTTGGGTGCCAAGCTGGAACTCTCCGGCCCAGACAAGGACAAGCTGTTGCTGCACTACCCGGCAGTCAAGCGAGGAACTGGGTACGTCGCACCCGTCGTCACCATGGAGTTCGGCGGCCGGGCGACGGGCGAGCCGCATTCAATCACACCGGTGACGTGCGATATCGAGGGCCAGGTCGAGGGCGTGTCTTTTCCGGTGGCATCGCCCATGGTGATGAGCGTCCCGCGCACCTTCTGGGAGAAGGCAACGGCCGCGCATGTCTACTGCGCCCAAGGCCGGATCCGCGGCGAGCGGTATGCGAGGCACTGGCATGACCTCGCGGCCATCATGCGAAGCCCTCACTTCGACACCGCCATCAAGGACCGCAAAGTCGCGCGTGCCGTGGCCGAACACAAGTCGCACTTCTTCAGCGAGAAGGACGCCGCCGGCCATCCAGTTGACTACCTTGCTGCCGTCGCCGGCTCCCTACGGTTGGTGCCCGAGGGAGCCGCGCGCGAAGCGCTGGCGGCGGACTACGCCAGCATGCTCGAGGACCAGGTGATGGTGGGCGACGCGCTGCCCTTCGAGGATCTCATGGCGGCCTGCGAAGAAGTGGCATCAAGAGCCAATGCGGCTGCCGCGCCTTGAGCAGCCGGCCACGTGCGCAGCGACCGCCCAACCGCCCGGCAACGCGCCGCTTATCGCACCCGGGGTTGATCAACAGCCTGTCGGCCGCGATGGAGGTCCGGCCGTCGAGGATCGATCATGACCAAACCCGCCG
>CAKZXL010000214.1 GCA_937883885.1 uncultured Aquincola sp.
GGCGTGGGTTTCTGGATTTACAGCCTGCCCAAGGACGAGCTGCTGCCTTTTGCCGACGATTTCGAAAGCGGCGATCTGCGGCAATGGCGCCGGCTGGGCTGGCAGCAACTGTGCTGCGAACACTCGATGCGGGTGGTCGGCAACGGGCCGCCGCCACGCTCGGGCCGCCACGTGGCGCGCTTCGAGCTGCGCCGCGGAGACCCGCTGGTGCGCGGCAACCAGCGGGCCGAAGTGCGCCTGCCGGCCGCGGCCATGGGCGGTGAATACCGCTACCGCTTCAGCATCTACCTGCCTGCCGACTGGGCGACCGACCCGCTGCCGGTGAACCTGGTGCAGTGGCATTCGGTGTCCGACAAGCTGCTGCTGGAAGGCGGGCCTTCGATGCCGCTGCGGGTGGCGGTGATCGGCGATCGCTGGATCGTCGACAACTTCTGGGACAGCAAGCGCGTCACCAAGTTCGCCTTGCTGCCCGAGCACCCCGAGGGCAACCGCCTGCTGTGGTCGGGGCCGTTGGACCGGGGTCGCTGGGTGGACTGGGAGTTCCGCGTGCGCTGGGCCTGGCAGGGCGAGGGTCGGGTGCAGGTGCGCAAGGACGGCCTGCTGGTGGCCGATGCCGGCGGACCCAACACGTACCACGACTTCGTGGCGCCCTACATGAAGTTCGGCGTCTACGTGCCCGCCTGGTCGCACGACGAGTTCCGCTCGCCGGTGGTTCAGCGCATCGCGTACTTCGACGACATCGGCTTCGACAGGCCCTGAGGCCGCGGCGCCTGTGTCGGCCCGGCCAGCCAGGGCAGCAGCAGGTCCAGCAGGCGGCGCTGGTCTTCCAGGCGGCCGAACAGGTGGTCGCAGCGCTCCAGCACCTCATGCTCGACGGCGCCTTCGGCCCGGCGGCGGGTCGGGTCGTCCAGCAGCAGGTCGAGGTATTCGCGGCTGACGTCATCGCCCGAGCTGATGAACAGCAGCTTCAGCCGGCCGCCCGCGGTGGCGGCCAGCAGACGCGCACGCAGTGCCTGCAGGCCACCGCCGGCCGCTGCGCCGGCCGCGGCCGGCGACGGCCTGAGCTGGCGCACCAGCGTGTCCAGCAGCCGCTGGTAGTTGACGCGGCCCGACACCAGGTTGAGCCAGGCCCGCGGCCGCAGCACCGAACGCGTCCAGTAGCGGCGGGCCCAGGCCTGGCTCAGGTCGGCGGCGTCACCGCCCTCGCCTTGCATCAGGTCTTCGGGGTTGATCATCACCGCCGACACCACCCGCCGGTCGTCGCAGGCCACGTGGAAGGCGCTGTACGCGCCGGAGCAGATGCCCACCAGCGCATAGCGCTGGAAGCCCTGCGCATCCAGCGCATCCATGGCTTCGCCGGGTTCCAGGCGCACCAGGTCGTAGATCGACCGGTGGTCGGCCCGCGGCGGGCTGTCGCCGATGCCCGACAGGTCGATGCGCAGGCTGGCCAGGCCGCGGCGCGACAGCGCCCGCGCCAGCTGCACATGCAGCCGGTGGGGGCCCACATGGTGCAGCCAGCCGGCATTGAGGAAGATCACGGCCAGCCGGCCGTCGCCGGCCTTGGCGCTGGGCTCATTGAGCACGCCCACCTGGCTGGCGCCGGGCCCGAACATCAGCACACGTTCTTCGATCATGAGACGGCTTCCAGCGAGCGGATGACGTCGCCGGCCAGCCAGTCGGCCAGCAGGCGCAAGGTGTCGGCGGGCACCGGGCTGTCCTGCGCATCGGCCTGCCACGGCAGGCCGGCTGCCAGAGTCCGCCGCTCCAGGCCGGGCGGCACCGCGGCGGCCAGCCCGGGCGGCAGCCCATGGGCGCCCGGACCTTCGGCCAGCAGGCAGCGCAGCTGCGGCGGCCAGTGCGCTGCCGCAGCCCCACCCGCACCAGCCGCCCGCGCCGACAGGCTGTCGGCCAAGCCTTGCAGCTCGGCCACCAGCGCGTCGGGCAGCGGCACGCCCAGCGCCTGCCCTTCGGTGCCGGCGCCGCCATAACCCAGCGCCTGCAGAAAGGCCTGGTGCTCGGCCCGCCATTCGGTCAGCAGCTGCCGCCCGTCCCACACCGGGTGCCACAGCAGCAGCCGCGACACATCGGTGCGGCCGGCGGCCGCCTGCAGGGCCAGCGTGGCCCCCAGCCGCAGGCCCGCCAGCGCCACCGTGCGCAGGCCGGAGCGCCGCTGCAGTTCGTCGATGGCGTGGCCGATGTCGCGTCGGCACAGGTCCAGCCGCAGCGCTTCGGATTCGCCCTCCGAGTCGCCCAGGCCGTGGTAGTCGAAGCGCAGCACATGCGCGCCGCGGCGCGCCAGCTGCGCCGCCAGCTGCCGCAGCGCCCGGTGCGAACGAGCGTAGTCGGGCCCGATGGGCGGGCACAGCAGCACGGCCAGCCCCTCGCCCGGCGAGTGCCCCGCGGTGCCGGCGTCCGGCAGCGGCGGGTGCAGGCAACCGTACAGGCTGCCGGCCGCGCCGCTGAAAAAGCGCGGCAGCACACGCTCGGTGCCCGGCACGGCCACCGGCGACACGCCGCCCAGGCGGGCGCCGTGCAAGGCGGCCAGCTGGCCCACCGTCTGCTGGAACAGCTCGCCGGGGTGCAGCCGGATGCCACCGCGTTGCTGGGCCAGGTCCACCACCTTCATGGCCAGCAACGAGTGGCCGCCCAGGTCGAAGAAGTTGTCGTAGGCCTGCACCACGGGCTGGCCCAGCACGGTGCTGAAGATGTCGGCAAAAAACGCCTGCGCCGGCGTCAGCGGCCCGGCCGCGGTGGGCGGAGCGGCCGGCACGGCCGCCGCCGGCGCCGGCAGCGCGCGCCGGTCCACCTTGTTGTTGGGTGTCAGCGGATAGGCGTCCAGCCACACCAGCGCCGAGGGCAGCATGTAGTCGGGCAGCCGGGCCGCCGCGAACTGGCGCAGCACCGGCAGCGCGGGCCGCTCGGCCGCCGCGCCCTGACCGATCAGGTAGGCCACCAGCCGCTGGTCGCCGGGCCGGTCTTCACGCACCACGCACACGCATTGCGCCACCGCCGCATGGCGGCCCAGCACGGCTTCGATCTCGCCCAGCTCGACCCGGTGCCCGCGCAGCTTGACCTGGTGGTCCAGGCGGCCCAGCACGTCCAGCCGGCCATCGGGCCGCCAGCGCGCCAGATCGCCGGTGCGGTAGAGCCGCCCGCCGGCCAGGAACGGGTCGGGCCGGAAGCGCTCGGCATCGAGCTGCGGCCGGTTCAGGTAGCCGCGCGCCACGCCGGCACCGCCCAGGCACAGCTCGCCGGGCACACCCACCGGCAGCGGCTGTCCTTCCGCGTCGAGCACGTAGGCGCGCATGTTGTCGAACGGGCGGCCGATGCTGATGGGCGCATCGGCCGACTGCAGCTGCTCGGACGTGGCCCACACCGTGGCCTCGGTGGGGCCGTAGAGGTTCCACAGTGCGTCGCAGCGCGCCAGCAGCGCAGCGGCCAGGTCGGACGCCAGCGCCTCGCCACCGCACAGCAGCTTCAGCCGCGGGTGGCCGGCCCAGCCGGCTTCCAGCAGCATGCGCCAGGTGGCCGGCGTGGCCTGCATCGCCGTGATGTCGCCAGCTTCCAGACGCTGGCGCAGGCGCGCGCCATCGGCCGCCAGCTCGCGCGAGGCCACCACCACGCGGGCACCGCAGCAAAGCGGCAAAAAAAGCTCCAGCACATGGATGTCGAACGAGATGGTGGTGACCGCCAGCAGCGCATCGTCGGGCTGCAGGCCGGGGGCGCGCTGCATCGCCTGCAGGAAATTGACCACGGCGCCATGCTCGATCTGCGTGCCCTTGGGCAGCCCGGTGGAGCCCGAGGTGTAGATCACGTAGGCCAGGTGCCCGGGCTGCGTCACCGAAGGCAAGGGCGTGCCGTCCAGCTGCTGCAGCAGCGCCGCCTCCTGGTCCAGGCACACCACGCGGCGCCCGGGCTGGGCGGCAAAGCGGCTGCGCCAGCGGGCCTGCGTGAGCACCACCACCGCGGCGCTGTCGGCCACCATGTGCTGCACCCGTTCGTCGGGGTAGCCCGGGTCCACCGGCACATAGGCGGCGCCGGCCTTGAGCGTGGCCAGCAGGGCCACCAGCATCGCGCCGACCCGGTCGATGCACACGGCCACGCGGTCGTCGGGCTGCACGCCCAGCGTGCGCAGGTGCCGCGCCAGCCGGTTGGCGCGGCGGTCCAGCTCGGCATAGCTGAAGCTCACGTCATCGAACACCGCGGCCACCTGGCCCGGCCGCCGCGCCACCTGCTGCTCCACCAGCGCCTGCAGCGATGGCACGTGGGCATGCGCCACCGCCGTGCGGTTCAAGCCGTCGATCACCTGCGCCCGCTCGGCCGCGGCCATCAGCGGCAGCTGGGTCACTGGCTGGTCGGGCGCGCGGCAGGCGGCCTCGGCCAGCGCCTGCAGGTGGCCGGCCAGCCGCTCGATGGTGGCGGCGTCGAACAAGGCGGTGCTGTACTCGAACCAGCCGGTCCATTCGGCGCCTTCGCCACCGGCGGGGGCATAGGCATACAGCGACAGGTCGAACTCGGCGCCGCCGACGTCCAGCTCCTGCACGCTGGCGCGCAGGCCGGGCCACTCGGCGCTGGCGGGCGGCACGTTCATGTACGCGAACATCACCTGGAACAGCGGGCTGCGGCTGCGGTCGCGGGTGGGCCGCAGCGCTTCCACCAGCTTCTCGAACGGCAGGTCGCGGTGTTCGTTGGCTTCCAGCACCGTGTGGCGCACGCGGGCCAGCAGCTCGCGCATGTCGGGCGCGCCCTGCAGGTCGGTGCGCAGCACCAGGTTGTTGACCAGCGGACCCAGCAGCGACTCGGTGTCCACGTCGGGCCGGTCGGCCGATGGCGATCCGACCACGATGTCGGTCTGGCCGGTGTAGCGGTGCAGCAGCAGCTTGTACAAGGCCAGCAGCACCATGAACGGCGAGCAGCCGGCGCTGCGGCCCAGTGTGCGCAGCGCCGCCGTCAGCGGCGCCGGCCAGCGCCAGTGCACGCGGGCACCGTCGAAGCGCTGCACCGCCGGCCGCGGCCGGTCGGCCGGCAGGTCCAGCGGCGCCAGCCCCGCCAGCCGCTGCGTCCAGTGGGCCAGCAGCGCCTGCAGCGGCTCGCCGCTGAGCGCTTGCCGCTGCGCCTGCGCAAAGTCGCTGAACTGCCGCGGCAGCGGCGGCAGCGGCTGGCCGGGCGGCCGCTGCCGCGCCGCATACAGCCGCGCCAGGTCGCCCACCAGCACCTGCAGCGACCAGGCATCGGTGACGATGTGGTGCAGGGTCAGCAGCAGGGCATGGCGGTCAGGCGCCAGCCGCAGCAGCCGCAGGTCCCAGGGCGGCGCCCGGCCGAGGTCGAAGGGCCGGCACGCCAGTTCGCGGGCCAGCCGGTGGGCGGCCTGATCGTCGGCACCGGCCAGGTCCTGCAGCGCGAGGGGCCCGGGCGCCGGCGGCTCTATGCACTGGTACGGCGTACCGGCCTCCAGCACGAAGCGGGTGCGCAGGCTGTCGTGCCGCGCCCGCAGGTCGTCCAGTGCGGCCTGCAGCGCCGGCAGGTCCAGCTCGCCTTCCAGCATCACCAGGCATTGCTTGTTGAAGACGGTGGCCTCGGCATCGAGCTGCTGCAGGAACCAGATGCGCTCCTGCGCGAAGGACAGCGGCGCGCGCCGCGGGGCTTGCACGGGCGCCTGTGCGGGCGCCTGCAGCGCGTCGGCCATCGCCACCAGCAGCGCCTGCACCGTGGACTGCGCATGCAGCTGGCGGCTGAAGCCCCAGCCCAGCTGCAGGCAGCCCCCTTCCAGCCGGGCATGCACCTCGAACACATGGCTGCGCGGGTCGGTGCCTGCCCGGCCGGGGGCGGACTGGATGTCCAGCAGGTGCAGCAGGCGGCCGTCTTCGTCCGCCGCCGAGGGCACGGCACCCTCGAACAGGAACACCACCTCGGGCACCGGCAGCGCGGCCATCTCGGCGCGCAGGTTGGGGTCGGCATGCAGGTGGCGCAGCAGGCCGAAGCTCATGCCGCCCAGCGGCGCTTCACGCAGGGCGCGCGCGGCCGCCTGCGCGGCGTGCAGCGGGTCGGGGCCAGCGGCCACGCACACCGGGAAGGGGGCGGTGAACCAGCCGATGCTGCGCGAGACATCGAGCTCGTCGGCCACCGCGGTGCGGCCATGGCCCTCCACCTCCACCCACAGGTGCGGCTGGCCGCTCCAGCCGCACACGGCCTGCGCCAGCGCGGCCAGCAGCGCACCGGCCAGGCCGGTGCCGCCGCCGCTGCGCGCCAGCAACTGCGCGGTGCGCGGCGCATTCAGCTGCAGCCACAGCTGTGCGCTGCTGTCGTGGGTGTTGGCGCCGCCGGCCAGCTCGCGCGGCAAGGGCGTGAAGGCCTGCGCGCCCTGCCGCGACCAATGGGCAGCCGCGGCCCGGCAGCCGGCGCTCTGGGCATGGGCCACCAGGCATTCGGTCCAGCGGGCCCAGGGCGTGCCAGCCACCGCCGCCCGCGCCGGCACGGCGCCTGCGGCCGGGGGCTGCAGCCGGGCCTGCAGTTCGTCGTCCAACGCCTGCAGCAGCAGCCGGGCGGCGATCAGGTCGACCACCAGGTGGTGCAGGCCGAGGAAAAGCCGCCCCGGCCGCGCGCCGGCCTGCGCATGCACCGCGCGCAACAGCCCCCCGGCCGCCAGATCGAAGGGGCGTTGCGCCCGCACGGCCAGGGCGTGCCAGGCGGCCTGCAGCGCCGCCTCGTCGGCCTCTGCCGACAGGTCCACCGACTCGAAGTCCACCGCCGCCGGCGGGCCCTGCCGTGCCTGCCAGCCCGCTTCGCCCTGCACGAAGCGCTGCTGCAGCACCGGGTGCTGCGCCACCACGGCTTGCAGGGCGCTGCGCAGCAGCGCCGGGTCCAGGTCGGCCGGTGTGGCCACCACCAGGCCCAGGTTCCAGTGGCCGGGCTGCTGCAGCGGCAGGCCGAAAAACCAATGCTGGATGGGCGACAAGGCCACCGCATCGGCCACGTTGGAAGGATCGGGCGTGGGGCCGGGCGGTCGTAGGGGCGTGTCGCCCGTCGCGGGGCTGACCGCTTCCAGCGTGGCCGTGACCGTGACCGTGGCGGCCGCACGCGCCGCGCCGTCGGCGGCGGCCTGGGCGGCAGCAGCCATCGCGGCCACGGTGCGCAGCTCAAACACCTGCCGGGCCGTCAGCGGCCAGCCGGCGCGGCGGGCACGCGACACCAGCTGGATGCCCACCACCGAATCACCGCCCAGGTCGAAGAAATCGTCGTGCAGGCCCATCGCGGGCAC
>CAKZXL010000215.1 GCA_937883885.1 uncultured Aquincola sp.
CGGCGTGCAGCCCACGCCGACCGGCAACGCGCTGAAGTCGGCCAAGGCCATCCGCGCGAAGATGGGCGAGCTCGAACGCTACTTCCCCAAGGGCGTGAAATGGGACATCCCCTACGACAGCTCGCGCTTCGTGCAGATCTCGATCACCGAGGTGGTGAAGACCCTGTTCGAAGCCATCGCGCTGGTGTTCCTCGTGATGTTCCTGTTCCTGCAGAACTGGCGCTACACGATCATCCCGACCATCGTGGTGCCGATCGCGCTGCTCGGTACCTTCGCCACGCTGCTCGCTCTAGGCTTCTCGATCAACGTGCTGACCATGTTCGGCATGGTGCTGGTGATCGGCATCGTGGTGGACGATGCGATCGTGGTGGTGGAGAACGTCGAGCGCATCATGAGCGAGGAAGGACTCTCGCCGCTGGAGGCCACGCGCAAGGCGATGCAGCAGATCTCGGGCGCCATCATCGGCGTGACCGTGGTGCTGATCTCGGTGTTCGTGCCGCTGGCCTTCTTCGCGGGCGCGGTGGGCAACATCTACCGTCAGTTCTCGGCGGTGATGGTGTCGGCCATCGCGTTCAGTGCCTTCCTGGCGCTGTCGCTGACGCCGGCGCTGTGCGCCACGCTGCTCAAGCCGGTCGAAGCCGGCCATCACCATGAGAAGCGCGGCTTCTTCGGCTGGTTCAACCGCAGCTTCACCCGCACGGCCAAGGGCTACGAGGGCTGGGTGCAGCGCATCCTGCACCGCGCGGGCCGCTTCATCGTCATCTACCTGGCCATCGGCGTTGGGGTGGGCTGGATGTTCATGCACCTGCCCAACAGCTTCCTGCCCAACGAAGACCAGGGCTACATCATCGTCAACGTGCAGCTGCCCCCGGGCGCGGCGCAGAACCGCACGCTGGACGTGATGAAGCAGGTCGAAGGCTTCATCCTCAAGCAGCCCGAGGTCGACAGCATGGTCAGCGTGCTGGGCTTCAGCTTCTCGGGCACCGGGCAGAACGCGGCCCTGGCCTTCGTCGTGCTCAAGGACTGGGAAGAACGCAAGGGCGAGAACAACACCGCCGCTGCGCTGGCCGGCCGCACCTTCGGCGCGCTGATGGGCATCCGCGATGCGTTCATCTTCCCGCTCAGCCCGCCGCCGATCCCGGAACTGGGCAACGCCACCGGCTTCAACTTCCGGCTGCAGGACCGTGCGGGCCAGGGCCACCAGGCGCTGGTCAACGCCCGCAACCAGCTGCTGGGCATGGCCCGCGGCAGCAAGCTGCTGGCCGGCGTGCGCCCCGACGGCCTGGAAGACGCGGCCCAGCTGCAGCTGGACATCGACCGCGACAAGGCCAGCGCCCTGGGCGTGAGCTTCGACGCGATCAACACCGCGCTGTCCACCTCCATGGGCTCGAGCTACATCAACGACTTCCCGAACAGCGGCCGGCTGCAGCGGGTGATCGTGCAGGCCGATGCGCCGCAGCGCATGCAGCCCGACGACCTGCTGCGCCTGAACGCACTCAACGCCAAGGGCCAGCCGGTGCCGCTGTCGGCCTTTGCCACCACCCGCTGGATCACCGGCCCGATGCAGACGGTGCGCTACAACGGCTACCCGACGATGCGCATCGCCGGCGATGCCGCACCGGGCGTGAGCACCGGCCAGGCGATGGACGAGATGGAACGGCTGGCGCGCCAGCTGCCGCCGGGCTTCGGCTTCGAGTGGACGGGCCAGTCGCGCGAGGAAAAGCTCTCGGGCTCCACCGCGACCATCCTGTTCGCCTTCTCGCTGCTGGCGGTGTTCCTGGCACTGGCCGCGCTGTATGAGAGCTGGTCCATCCCGGCCTCGGTGCTGCTGGTGGTGCCGCTGGGCATCCTGGGCGCGCTGGCGGGCGTGTACCTGCGCGGCTATCCGAACGACGTGTACTTCAAGGTCGGCCTGATCACCGTGATCGGCCTGGCGGCGAAAAACGCGATCCTGATCATCGAGTTCGCGAAGGACCTGCAGGCGCAGGGCAAGAGCGTCTTCGATGCCGCACTGGAAGCGGCCCACCTGCGGTTCCGCCCGATCATCATGACCTCGCTGGCCTTCATCCTCGGCGTGCTGCCGCTGGTGATCGCCTCGGGCGCCGGCTCGGCCAGCCAGCGCGCGATCGGCACCGGCGTGATGGGCGGGATGATCGCGGCCACGGTGCTGGCGGTGTTCTTCGTGCCGCTGTTCTTCGTGGTCATCCGCCGCATCTTCAAGGGCAGCGAGCGCCAGCGCCGCATGTACACCCATGAACTCGAGCAGGACACCCTGCCGCCCTCGACGCCTCCGCAAACGGAGGGCCGTTCGTGAAAGTACCCGCCATGAACCCTGACTTCTTCCGTCCCGCCACGCTGGCTGCCGCGGCCCTGGCCGCGCTGCTGGCCGGCTGCAGCTCGATGGCGCCCAGCTACGAGCGGCCCGCCGCGCCGGTGGCGGCCACCTACCCGGCCAGCATCGCCGGCAACACCCAGGCCGGCACGCCGGCGGCCGACATCGAGTGGCAGCGCTTTTTCAGCGATGCACGCACCAAGCGGCTGATCGAGCTGGCGCTGCAGAACAACCGCGACCTGCGGGTGGCGGTGCTCAACATGGACCGCACCCGCGCGCTGTACCAGGTGCAGCGGGCCGACCGGCTGCCGTCGGTCAACGGCGTGGCCTCGCTGACGCGCCAGCCGAACACGCAGGGCGACCAGACCAGCCTCTACCAGGTGGGCCTGAGCGTGACCAGCTACGAGCTGGACCTGTTCGGCCGCGTGCGCAGCCTGAGCGACGCGGCGCTGGCCACCTACCTGGCCACCGAAGAGGGCCGCGCGGCCACGCAGATCACGCTGGTGGGCTCCGTGGCGCGTGCGGCGCTGGCGGTGCAGGCCGACGAAGAGCTGCTCAAGCTGACGCAGCAGACCCTGGCCACGCGGGAAGAGTCGCTGAAGCTGTCGCAGCTGCGCTTTGACAACGGCGTGGCCTCGGAGCTGGACCTGCAGCAGGCCCGCTCGCTGGTGGCCTCGGCCCGCGCCACGCTGGCGCAGCTGCAGCGCCAGCGCGAGCTGGACGAAAACGCGCTGGTGCTGCTGGTGGGCCAGCCGCTGCCGGCCGACCTGCCGCCGGTGCTGCCGCTGGCCGAGACGGTGATGATGGCCGACCTGCCGGCCGGGCTGCCTTCCGACCTGCTGAACCGCCGGCCCGACGTGCGCCAGGCCGAGCAGACGCTGTTGTCGGCCAATGCCAATATCGGCGCGGCGCGGGCGGCCTTCTACCCGCGCATCACGCTCACCGGCAGCGCCGGCACCGCCAGCAACGAGCTGTCGGGTCTGTTCAAGAGCGGCTCGGGCGCGTGGACCTTCATCCCGCAGATCTCGCTGCCCATCTTCGACGCCGGCCGCAACCGCGCCAACCTGGACGCCACCACCGTGTCGCGCGACATCGCGGTGGCCCAGTACGAGAAGGCGGTGCAGACCGCCTTCCGCGAGGTGGCCGATGCGCTGGCCGGCCGCGCCACGCTGGGCGAGCAGGTGCGCCAGCAGCAGGCCCAGACCGAGGCCGAGTCGGCGCGCTTCCGGCTGTCCGACCTGCGCTACCGCAACGGCGTGGCCAGCTACCTCGACCTGCTGGATGCGCAGCGCTCGCTGTTCACCGTGCAGCAGGCCACGGTGCAGACGCGCCTGGCCGAGTTGCAGAACCAGGTGTCGCTGTACCAGGCGCTGGGCGGCGGCTGGACCGGGCCCACGGTGGCCCGGCAGGACGGCGCCCCCCGCTGAGCGGGATCTGGAGTCTGGAAGAAAGCCGAGGGGCAGCGCCAGCTGCCCCTTTTTTCATCCGGCGCTGCAGGCCGCGAACACGTCGTTCGCGCGGCGGTAGACGCCGGTCTGCACGTCCAGCAGGCCCAGCACCGAGTGGAACCAGTCGTCGTGGCTGCGGCGCTGGTCGGCCTGCTGCTGCAGGCAGGCGGTCCGCAGCCCGGCGCGCTGCTGATAAGCCGGCGACAGCCAGGTGATCCAGGGCACGTGCTTCTGCACGTCGGGCGCCACCGCATACGGCAGGCCGTGCAGGTACAGGTTGTTCTCGCCCAGCGATTCGCCATGGTCGGCCAGGTACAGCAGGGCCGTGGGCTGCGCACCCTTGCTCTTGAGCCAGCGGATGGTCGAGGCCAGGAAGTGGTCGGTGTAGGCGATGCTGTTGTCGTAGGCATTGACCAGCGATTCACGGCTGCATTCCTGCAGCGAGGCGCTGGTGCACTCGGGCAAGAAGCGCTTGAACTCGGGCGGCGAACGCTTGCTGTAGGCCGGCCCATGGCTGCCCATCTGGTGCATCACCACCACCACGCCGCGGGCGCGGCGTTCGGCAGGCAGGGCGGCGATGCGCTCATCCAGACCCTTGAGCATGATCATGTCCTGGCACTGGCCGCCGGGGCACAGCGGCGCATCGGCCAGGCTGCTGGTGTTGACGTTGGGCACCCGGTCGCACACGCCCTTGCAGCCCGACTGGTTGTCCAGCCACAGCACCGCCAGGCCGGCCCGCTGCAGCACGTCCATCAGGCCTTCGGAGTCGTGCTGGCGGTCGAGGTAGGCCTCGCGCCCCAGGTGCGAGAACATGCAAGGCACCGAAGCCGCGGTGCTGGTGCCGCAGGACCACACGTTGCGCAGGCTGACCACCTGTTCCTTGGCCAGCTCGGGTGTGGTATCGCGGCCATAGCCGTTGAGGCCGAAGTTGCCGGCGCGGCCGGTTTCGCCCAGCACCAGCACCACCAGCGGCGGCTGCGCCTGGTGGGCGTAGGGTGTGCCCAGCACCGCATCCTGGCCGATGGGCTGCAGCGGCCCTTCGGCCCGGCGCAGCGGCTTGGCCGCCACGTCGGCCACCGCCCACACGGTGTTCAGCGGGTTGATGAGGTAGCGCACGTCCTTGTGGTTGCGCATCAGCGATGCCAGCGGCTGGAAGCAGGCCAGCAGCAGCCCGGCCGCCACCAGCAGGCTGGCCACGAACAACCCCAGGTTGCCCAGCGCCCGCCGGCCCGGCCGGCCATAACGCACCGGCGTGCGCCACAGCAGCACGGCCGGCAGCACGCCGGCCAGCGCCAGCGTGAGCACCAGCCGCAGGCTCAGCAGGTCGGTGGCTTCGCGGGTGTCGGTCTGCAGCACGTTCACCACCATCGAAGGGTCGATGACGATGCCGTAGACCCGCATGAAGTGCATGCCCGCCGCGGCGGTGACGAGCAGCAGCATGAGCACCGGCTTGAAGGTCCAGCGCCAGGCCAGCAGGCTCACCAGCGTGACGATGAGCGCGGTGATGATGCCGGCGATGCCCAGCCCGAGCAGCAACCCGCGCGCGCCCTGCAGCAGGCCCAGCTCGCTCAGCCGGGCCCACAGGGCCAGGTTGCAGGCGCCGCCCATCCAAGCCGCGCAGGCCAGGGCCACGGCCCAGGGCGTGCGACCGGCAGCCGGGGACAACGGGGTGGCTTCGGGGGCCGAGGCCGCGGGTCGGCGGTGCCAGGGAAAGTGCAAAGAGGTCATGCAGGCTCCGTCGCGGTGGCCGGCAGCGGCCGCACGCGCAGACGTTGGAAGACAAGGTCGGTGACCAGCGCCACGCACCAGCACACGTAGGCCGACCACAGCGTGTGGCTCATGAAGTGGGCGCCGCGGGCCTGCTGGCCCAGCCCCAGCACCAGGCCGGCGCCCAGCGCGGCGGCCAGCCAGGCGCGCGCCAGCCGCCGGTCGTGCTGGCGGAAGGCGAACCAGCCATTGACGAAGGCAAAACCCGCCGACGCATGGCCGGCCGGAAAGCAGTGGCCGGTGCCGCCATCGGTGAGGCCGGGCGGCCAGTGCCAGTGCGACATGTACTGCGCCGTGCGGCCGAAAAGGGCCAGCTCCTGCGGGCAGCTGGTGGTGCTGATGCTCTTGAGTGCCGAGACCACCAGCACCGCCGCCAGGCTGCCCACGGCCAGCTGCAGCCGGCGGCCCGGCGGAATGCGCCGCAGCATGCCGCGCGGCCACCACACCCCCACGCACAGCGCCAGCACCAGCGCCCACGCGGCGATGCGGCCGCCTTCGTGCAGCACGTTGGTCAGCAGCCAGTGGTTGCGCAGCGCAAAGCCGCCGGCGCCGCCGAACAGGCGTGCCAGCGGCAAATCCAGGCCGCTGGCGTCATAGGCCAGCAAGGCGGCCAGGCCAGCCGCCAGCGGGGCGATGGGCAGGCGGGAAGAGGGCAGGTTGTCATGCACGCTGCGCACCTTAGGCAGCTGCACTTAAGGCCGTCTTAAGGGCGGCGGCACGACAGGGCAGGCCACAATCCCGCCATGCGTGTACTGGTGGTGGAAGACGACGAAGGCATTGCCGCGGGCCTGGCCCTGAGCCTGCGGCAGCACGGCCATGCGATGGACCATGCGGGCAACGTGGCGGCCGCCTGGTCGATGCTGCAGGCCGAGCCCTTCGACCTGGTGCTGCTCGACCTGGGTCTGCCCGACGGCGACGGCACCGCGCTGCTGCGCCGGCTGCGCGCCGCCACACCCGGGCGGCTGCCGGATGCGGCGCTGCCGGTGCTGATCATGACCGCGCGCGACGAGGTGGCTTCGCGCATCGCCGGGCTGGACCTGGGCGCCGACGATTACGTGACCAAGCCCTTCCACCCCGACGAACTGGTGGCCCGCATGCGCGCACTGCGCCGCCGCGCCGCCGGCCGCGCGACGCCGCTGCTGCAGGTCGGCGAGCTGGCCATCGACCCGGCGGCCCGCAGCGTGCTGCGCGCCGGCCAGCCGGTGGAACTGTCGCCGCGGGAGTTCGCGGTGTTGCTGGCGCTGGTGGAGGCGCGGCCGCGGGTGCTGTCACGCGGGCAGATCGAGGCCAGCCTCTACAACTTCGATGCCGGGCTGGAGAGCAATGCCATCGAAGTGCATGTGCACCACCTGCGGCGCAAGCTGGGCGATGGCGTCATCCGCACGCTGCGCGGCGTGGGCTACTTCGTGCCGGCGGAAGCTGCCTGATGGCCGGCCGCAGCCTGCTGCACCACCTGCTGGGCTGGACGCTCGGCGCGCTGGCACTGGTGTGGGCCACCTTCATCGTGGTGGGTTTTGCCACCGGCGTGCACGAAGCCGACGAACTGACCGACGGCCACCTGGCCAGCGTGGCCGGCCTGCAGGCCGCGCTGCACGACGGCCACTTCGATGCGTCGACCCGCCCCGACCCCGGCCACGACATGCCGGAAGACTTGAAGAGCCACGACTACCAGCAATCGATGAGCGTGGTGGTGTGGGACGGCGAAGGGCGGCTGCTCACCTCCACCGGCGATGCGCCGCTGCCCACCTTCGACCGCCGCACCGGCTTTGCCGACCTGACCCTGGGCAACCCACCCGAGCGCTGGCGCAGCTTCTCGCGCTGGGACGGCCCCGAGCAGACGCGCAAGATCACCGTGATGCTGAGCGTGGAAGAGCGCGACGACCTGGCCTGGGACATCGCGCTGCAGGTGGCCAGCCCCGGCCTGTGGGTGATGCCGGCCATTGCGGTGGCCCTGGGCCTGGCGGTGCGCCGCGGCTTGAAGCCGCTGCATGACCTCTCGCGCGACGTGCTGGGCCTGGACGTGCAGCGCGCCCAGCCGCTGGCGGCGCGCCACCCGCACGAAGAATTCAAGGGGGTGGTGGATGCCATCAACACCCTGGTCGGCCGCCAGCAGGCGGCACTGGCGCGTGAACGACAGCTGGCCAGTGAACTGGCGCATGAGCTGCGCACGCCGCTGGCCTCGATCGCGCTGCATGCCCGCGGGCTGCAGGGCGAGATGGCGCAGGAAGAGCGCCGGGACTCGCTGCAGCGGCTGGAGGACGAAGCAGTGCATGCCGGCCAGGTGGTGCAGCAGCTGCTGACGCTGGCGCGTGCCAGCCGCGCCGAGATGAACGAGGCGGTGCGGCCCTGCGACCTGGACGCGCTGGCGCGCCAGCTGCTGGCCGACTATGCGCAGCGCGCCCTGGAGTCGGGCCACGACCTGGGCCTGGACAGCGCCGGCCCCTTCCTGCTGCAAGGCCATGCGCTGCTGCTGGAGCTGGCGCTGCGCAACCTGCTGGACAACGCGCTGGGCCACACTGCCGCGGGCAGCCGGGTGGAAGTGCAGCTGGACGCCCAGGCCCGCTGGGTGCAGGTGTGCGACGACGGCGCGACCCAGCCTTGCCCGCCGCCGGGCCAGCGCTTCAATGCCGGCCTGGGGCTGGGCCACCGGGTGGTCGAGAAGGTGGCCGCCATCCACGACGCGCGCTTCGAGCGGGTGCCGCCGCCGCCAGGTTTTTCCACTTGCTACCGGCTCAGCTTTCCGCCCTTGCCGGAGCTGCCTGAGGAGCCGGCGGCGGCCTGAACCTGCACCCCATGCCAGGGGCACTCAGGCCATGCCCGGCCGCACCGTGGCCGCCGACAGCCCGTTGCGGAAGTGCTCACGCGTCAACGCCTCGGCCTGCGCCGCGTCGCGGGCCTGCAGCGCCTGCATCAGCGCGCGGTGCTCGGCCAGTGAATCGGCCAGCCGGCCCTCGCGGAACAGCGAGTGGTGGCGGTTGAGCTTCATCACCTTGCGCAGGTCCACCACCACCTGGCTGCGCCAGCGGTTGCCGGCGATGTCGAGGATCCGCATGTGGAAGGCTTCGTTCAGCGCGAAGAAGCGTTCGCGGTCTTCCACCGCCTGCTCCAGCTGCGCATGCAGGTCGGCCAGCTCGGCCAGCTGGGCATCGCTGGCCACGCGGGCCACGTCGGCCGCGGCATCGCTTTCCAGCAGCGACAGCAGGTGGTAGACGTCGGTCACGTCGCGCGCCGACATCTCGGTGACGTAGGCCCCGCGGCGCGGCCGCATGGTGATCAGCCCTTCGGTCGCCAGCACCTTCAGCGCCTCGCGCAGCGGCGTGCGGCTGATGCCGTATTCGGCGCACAGCCGCTGCTCATCGATCCAGCTGCCGGGCGCCAGCGTGTGCGACAGGATGGCCCCGCGCAGCCTCTCGGCCACGTGCTCGTACATCGGCCTGCCGTCTTGCCGGCTGCTTGTCATCGCTCCGTCGGGGGAGGGGGTCAGGGCTGTCTGTGACATGTCGCCGGAATCTCGCGGGCGTTTGACTTCGCAGTGGGCATCTGCATAATTCAGTTTTGAATTATGGCCGTGCGGCGAATCGGATGTCCAGTCGGGCATGCCCTGTACAGCGGCCTTTGGAGCCTTCGATGTCCGATCCCAAGCCCGCCATCCTCACCTCGGCCGACGGCCTGCCTGCCTGGGAAAAGGCCGCTGCCAAGTCGGCGCCGGGCGGCGACCTCTCGGCGCTGAATTGGCGCACGCCCGATGGCATCACCGTCAAGCCGCTGTACACCGCGGCCGACGTGCAGGGCCTGCCCTATGCCGACACGCTGCCCGGGCTGCCGCCCTTCGTGCGCGGCCCGCAGGCCACGATGTACGCGGTACGGCCCTGGACCATCCGCCAGTACGCCGGTTTTTCCACCGCCGAAGAAAGCAACGCCTTCTACCGCAAGGCGCTGGCGGCCGGCGCCCAGGGCGTGAGCGTGGCCTTCGATCTGGCCACCCACCGCGGCTACGACAGCGACCACCCGCGCGTGACCGGCGACGTCGGCAAGGCCGGCGTGGCCATCGACAGCGTGGAGGACATGAAGATCCTGTTCGACGGCATCCCGCTCGACAAGGTCAGCGTGAGCATGACGATGAACGGCGCGGTGCTGCCGGTGCTGGCCGGCTACATCGTCGCGGCGGAAGAGCAGGGCGTGAGCCAGAACCAGTTGAGCGGCACCATCCAGAACGACATCCTCAAGGAGTTCATGGTCCGCAACACCTACATCTTCCCGCCCGAGCCGAGCATGCGGGCCATCGGCGACATCATCGAGTACACGGCGAAAAACATGCCGAAGTTCAACTCGATCTCGATCAGCGGCTACCACATGCAGGAAGCCGGCGCCAACCAGGCGCTGGAGCTGGCCTTCACGCTGGCCGACGGAAAGGAATATGTGAAGACCGCGTTGGCCAAGGGCCTGGACGTGGACGAGTTCGCCGGCCGCCTGAGCTTCTTCTGGGCCATCGGCATGAACTTCTATCTCGAGATCGCCAAGATGCGCGCCGCCCGGCTGCTGTGGTGGCGCATCATGAGCGAGTTCCAGCCGAAGAACCCCAAGAGCCTGATGCTGCGCACGCACTGCCAGACCAGCGGCTGGAGCCTGACCGAGCAGGACCCCTACAACAACGTGGTGCGCACCACCATCGAGGCCATGGCCGCGGTGTTCGGCGGCACGCAGAGCCTGCACACCAACAGCTTCGACGAAGCCATCGCGCTGCCCACCGAGTTCTCGGCCCGCATCGCCCGCAACACCCAGCTCATCATCCAGGAAGAGACCCACATCACCAGCGTGGTCGACCCCTGGGCCGGCAGCTACATGATGGAAAAGCTCACCCAGGACATGGCCGACCAGGCCTGGGCCATCATCGAAGAAGTCGAGGCCATGGGCGGCATGACCAAGGCCGTGGACAGCGGCTGGGCCAAGCTGAAGATCGAGGCCGCCGCGGCCGAGAAGCAGGCCCGCATCGACTCGGGCCAGGACGTGATCGTCGGCGTCAACAAGTACAAGCTGGCCAAGGAAGACCCGATCGAGATCCTCGACATCGACAACGTCAAGGTGCGCGACAGCCAGATCGCGCGGCTGCAGGCCATCCGCGCTGCCCGTGACGGCGCGGCGGTGCAGGCCGCGCTGGATGCGCTCACCGCCTGCGCCGAGAGCCGCCAGGGCAATCTGCTGGACCTGACGGTGAAGGCCATGCGCCTGCGCGCCACGGTGGGCGAGGTGAGCGATGCGCTGGAAAAGGTGTTCGGCCGCCACCGCGCCGACACGCAGAAGGTGACCGGCGTGTATGCCGCGGCGTATGACAGCGCCGAAGGCTGGGACAAGCTCAAGACCGAGATCGATGCCTTCGCGCAGGAGCAAGGCCGCCGGCCGCGCGTGATGATCGCCAAGCTGGGCCAGGACGGCCATGACCGCGGCGCCAAGGTGGTGGCCACGGCCTTTGCCGACCTGGGCTTCGACGTCGACATGGGACCGCTGTTCCAGACGCCCGAAGAATGCGCCCGCCAGGCCATCGAGAACGACGTGCATGCGGTGGGCGTGAGCACGCTGGCCGCCGGCCACAAGACGCTGGTGCCGGCCATCGTGCAGGCGCTGAAGGACCAGGGCGCCGATGACATCATCGTCTTCGTCGGCGGCGTGATTCCGCGCCAGGACTATGACTTCCTGTACGAGGCCGGCGTCAAGGGCATCTACGGCCCGGGCACGCCCATTCCGGCCAGCGCCAAGGACGTGCTGGAGCAGATCCGCCTGTCCGTCTCGGCCGCCGCCGCTTGAACACCGACACCGCAATCGACCGCTTGTTGCCGCCGGCCGACCAGGCGCTGGTGAGCGCGGTGCTGGGCCCGCCCGGGCCTGCGCAGCGCCGCGCCATTGCCAAGACCATCACGCTGCTGGAATCGTCGCGCGACGACCACCGCCGCCGGGCCGACGAAGTGCTCAACACCTTGCTGCCGCACAGCGGCCGCTCGTTCCGGCTGGGGATCAGCGGCGTGCCCGGCGTGGGCAAGAGCACCTTCATCGAAGGGCTGGGCCTGTACCTCATCCAGCAGGGCCACCGGGTGGCGGTGCTGGCCATCGACCCTTCGTCCAGCGTGTCGGGCGGCAGCATCCTGGGCGACAAGACGCGCATGGAGCAGCTGTCGGTGCATGAGCAGGCCTTCATCCGCCCCAGCCCGGCCAGCGGCACGCTGGGCGGCGTGGCCGAGCGCACCCGTGAATCGATGCTGGTGGCCGAAGCCGCGGGCTACGACGTGGTGATCGTCGAGACCGTGGGCGTCGGCCAGAGCGAAACCGCCGTCAGCGGCATGACCGACCTTTTCGTGCTGCTGCAGCTGCCCAATGCCGGCGACGACCTTCAGGCCATCAAGAAGGGCGTGATGGAGCTGGCCGACCTGGTGGTCATCAACAAGGCCGACCTGGACGAGGCCGCCGCCACCCGCGCGCGGGCGCAGATCACCTCGGCGCTGCGGCTGTTCGGCCACCACGGCAACCCGGCCCATGCCAGCCATGCGGTGGATGGGGCGCCTGTGCGGGCCGTGTCGATCTGGCAGCCGCAGGTGCTGCAGCTGAGCGCGCTCAAGGGTCAGGGCCTGCCCGAGTTCTGGGCCGCCTGCAGCCGCTTTCGCGAGCTGCAGGCCGCTGCCGGCCGGCTGACCGAGCGCCGCCGCACCCAAGACCAGGCCTGGATGTGGGAACGCATCGAGGCGGGCCTGAAGAGCCGCTTCCGCCAGCACCCCGCGGTGCGCGAAGCGCTGCCCGAGATCCACACCCAGGTGCGCGCCGGCACGCTGGCCGCCTCGGTGGCGGCGCGGCGGCTGCTCGACCTGTTGAACTGATTCGCTTGACCAGAAAGGCCACGACGCCATGCACGACATCCTCGAACAGCTCGAAGCCAAGCGCGCCAAGGCGCGGCTGGGCGGTGGCCAGAAGCGCATCGACGCGCAGCATGGCAAGGGCAAGCTCACCGCGCGCGAGCGCATCGACCTGCTGCTGGACGACGGCACCTTCGAAGAATGGGACATGTTCGTCGAGCACCGCTGCACCGACTTCGGCATGGAGAACAACCGGCCGCCCGGTGACGGCGTGGTCACCGGCTACGGCATGATCAACGGCCGGCTGGTGTTCGTCTTCAGCCAGGACTTCACCGTCTTCGGCGGCGCCCTCAGCGAGGCGCATGCCGAGAAGATCTGCAAGGTGATGGACCAGGCGATGAAGGTGGGCGCACCGGTCATCGGCCTCAACGATTCGGGCGGCGCCCGCATCCAGGAAGGCGTGGCCTCGCTCGGCGGGTATGCCGACGTGTTCCAGCGCAACGTGATGGCCTCGGGCGTGATCCCGCAGATCAGCATGATCATGGGCCCCTGCGCCGGCGGCGCGGTGTACAGCCCGGCCATGACCGACTTCATCTTCATGGTCAAGGACAGCTCGTACATGTTCGTCACCGGCCCCGAGGTGGTGAAGACGGTGACGCACGAGGAAGTGACCGCCGAGGAACTGGGCGGCGCCATCACCCACACCGGCAAGAGCGGCGTGGCCGACCTGGCCTTCGAGAACGACGTGGAAGCGCTGCTGATGCTGCGGCGCTTTTTCAACTACCTGCCGCTGAACAACCGCGAGAAGGCGCCGGTGCGCCCCAGCGGCGACCCGGCCGGCCGGCTGGAGCTGTCGCTGGACACGCTGGTGCCCGACCACCCCAACAAGCCCTACGACATGAAGGAGCTGATCGCCAAGGTGGTGGACGACGGCGACTTCTTCGAGCTGCAGCCCGAGTACGCGGCCAACATCGTGATCGGCTTTGCGCGCATGGAAGGGCAGAGCGTGGGCATCGTGGCCAACAACCCGCAGGTGCTGGCCGGCTGCCTGGACATCAAGAGCAGCATCAAGGCCGCGCGCTTCGTGCGCTTCTGCGATGCCTTCAACATCCCGGTGGTGACGTTTGTGGACGTGCCCGGTTTCATGCCCGGCACCAGCCAGGAGTACGGCGGCATCATCAAGCACGGTGCCAAGCTGCTGTATGCCTATGCCGAGTGCACGGTGCCCAAGGTCACGGTGATCACCCGCAAGGCCTATGGCGGCGCGTATGACGTGATGGCCTCCAAGCACCTGCGCGGCGACGTGAACTTCGCGTGGCCGAATGCCGAGATCGCGGTGATGGGCGCCAAGGGCGCGGTGGAGATCATCTTCCGCGAGGACAAGAACGACCCCGCCAAGTTGGCCGCCCGCGAGGCCGAGTACAAGGCCCGCTTCGCCAACCCTTTCGTGGCCGGCGCCCGCGGCTTCATCGACGACGTGATCCAGCCGCACGAAACCCGCAAGCGCATCTGCCGCAGCCTGGTGATGCTCAAGGACAAGAAGCTCGACAACCCGTGGCGCAAGCACGGGAACATTCCGCTGTGATGTTGGCCCCCACGCTCCTCTCGTCGCTGCCCCCCGAGGGGGCTCTTGCAGCGGACCGGCAAAGCCGGATCCGCGCAAGGCGCTTGGTCAATACCTGGTCGGCCCTCGTGCATCGGCTTGGCTGAAAGATCACCCATGTTCAAGAAAATTCTGATTGCCAACCGCGGCGAGATCGCCTGCCGCGTGATCAAGACGGCCCGCAAGATGGGCATTGCCACGGTGGCCGTGTACTCCGAGGCCGACCGTGATGCGCGCCATGTGGAGCTGGCCGATGAAGCCGTGCTGCTGGGCCCGGCGCCCAGCCGCGAAAGCTATCTGGTGGCCGACAAGATCATCGCCGCCTGCAAGGCCACCGGGGCCGAGGCGGTGCACCCGGGCTACGGCTTCCTGAGCGAGAACGCCGAGTTCGCGCGCCGGGTGGAAGCAGAAGGCATCGTCTTCATCGGGCCCAA
>CAKZXL010000216.1 GCA_937883885.1 uncultured Aquincola sp.
AGCCCGACCAGCCGCAGCGGGTCATCGCCACCGCGGCGCACATGCTGTCCAACCTGTCCAACTTCGTGGGGGTGGTCACGGCGCCGCGCAAGACCAGCGTCTTCCACCACATCGAGTTCCTGCGGCTGGGTGAGCGGCGGGTGCTGCTGATCCTGGTGGCGCCGGACGGCGACGTGCAAAACCGCGTGATCTTCACCGCCCGCGACTACACGCAGAGCGAGCTGGTGGAAGCCACCAACTTCCTCAACCAGCACTACGCCGGTTTGACCATCGACGGCGTGCGCGAGCGGCTCAAGCGCGAGATCGAGGCGCTGCGCGGCGACATCGCCACCTTGATGCAGGCGGCCGTGCAGGCCGGCGGCGAGGCCATCGAAGAAAGCGAAGACCAGGTGGTGGTGAGTGGCGAGCGCAACCTGCTGGCGGTGCAGGACTTCAACGACATGGGCTCGCTGCGCAAGATGTTCGATCTGTTCGAGCAGAAGACGCAGCTCATGCGCCTGCTGGACGTGAGCAGCCGCGCCGAGGGCGTGCGCATCTACATCGGCGGCGAAAGCCGGGTGGTGCCCTTCGAAGAGCTGTCGGTCGTCAGCGCCCCGTACGAGGTGGACGGCCAGATCGTCGGCACCCTGGGCGTCATCGGCCCCACCCGCATGGCCTATGACCGCATGATCCAGATCGTCGACATCACCTCGCGGCTGGTCACCAACGCGCTGTCGCAGCCGCGCTGAGCGCAGGCCGAGCCTGCCTACAATGCGCGGCTTCGCCCGGGGGCCGTTAGCTCAGTTGGTTAGAGCAGAGGACTCATAATCCTTTGGTCGTTGGTTCAAGTCCAACACGGCCTACCACCCGGCCACCTCTCAGCTTCACGCCACCGCCAGCAGCGCCGCCAGCAGTTCGTCGGGCGCGCTCACCATCGGGTCGTGGCCGGTCGCGATCTCCACCACCTTCCAATCAGGCGAGGCGCGCACGCGGCGGCGCATCACATCGATGGTCGGCAGCGCGGGCGAAGTGCAATCGATGAAGGTGCGGGGCAGGCGGTTGATGCGCTGCGCATCGAAGTGCAATGGGTCGTCGTACACGCCGCCCGGTTGCGGTGTCTGGCGGCGGGCCACCCAGGCGGCGTCTTCGCCCTGCAGACCAAAAGCCGCGGGGTCGGCCGGCGGGATGGTGCCGGTGGCGGCGATCGCGGCGCGGCGGGCGGCCTGGGTCTCGCGCGTGTGGCCGCTGGACCAGCTTTCGCCCGGCTCCGGCACCACCGCATCCAGGTAGACCAGGTGCGACAGGCGATCGGCCAGCCGGTCGGCCACCGCGGTGATCACCAGGCCGCCATAGCTGTGGCCCACCAGCACGGCGCCCTGCAGCTCTTCCGCCTCGATCACCGCGCACACGTCGTCGGCATGCGTCTGCAGGCGGATGTCGGGCCGCAGCAGGTGGGCGCGTTCGCCCACGCCGGTCAGCGACACGGCAAACGCCCGGTGGCCGGCCGCCCACAGGCCGGGCAACACCCGCCGCCAGCACCAGGCGCCGTGCCAGGCACCATGCACCAGCACGTAGTCCATCAGATCGCTCCCGCCTGCCGCAGCGCGGCGCAGTCTTCGGCCGACAGGCCGAATTCGGCCAGCACCTGCTGCGTGTGCTCGCCCAGCAGCGGCGGCGGGCGGCGCAGCGTGGGCGGCGTGGCCGACAGCTTCATCGGGCTGGCCACCAGCCGCAGGCTGTCGGTGTGCGGGTGCGGCACCTGCGTCACCATGCCGCGCGCCTGCACATGTGGGTCGGCGAACACCTCGGCCAGGTTGTTGATGGCGCCGCAAGGCACCTTGGCGGCTTCCAGCGCGTCCAGCCAGGTCTGCTTGGGCCGGGTGCGCAGCACCTCGGCCAGCACTGGCACCAGCACCTCACGGTGGCGAACGCGGTCGGCGTTCTTCACGAATCGCGGGTCCGTCGCCAGCTCGGGCACGCCCGCCACCTGGCAGAACTTGGCGAACTGGCCGTCGTTGCCCACCGCCAGGATCATGTGGCCGTCGGCGGCCTCGAAGACCTGATAAGGCACGATGTTCTGGTGCGCATTGCCTGCCCGCTTCGGCGCGACGCCGCTGGCCAGGTAGTTGGCGCCCATGTTGGCCAGCATGGCCACCTGCGTGTCCAGCAGCGCCATGTCGATCGCCTGGCCCTCGCCGGTGGCGTCGCGGTGGCGCAGCGCCGCCAGGATGGCCACCGTGGCATACATGCCGGTGAACAGGTCGGCCACTGCCACGCCCACCTTCTGCGGTCCGCCGCCTGGCAGGTCGTCACGCTCGCCGGTGATGCTCATCAGGCCACCCAGGCCCTGCACCGCGTAGTCGTAGCCGGCGCGGTCGCGGTAGGGGCCGGTCTGGCCGAAGCCGGTGACCGAGCAGTACACCAACCGCGGATTCAGCTGCAGCAGCGTGGCCGAGTCCAGCCCGTAGCGGGCCATGTCGCCCACCTTGTAGTTCTCCACGAACACGTCGCACTGCGCCACCAGCCGGCGCACCAGGTCCTGGCCGGCCGGCGTGGCGATGTCGATCGTGATCGAGCGCTTGTTGCGGTTGGCGCCCAGGTAGTAGGCCGCCTCCGAGGTGTCCTGGCCGTCGCGGTCCTTCAGGAAGGGCGGGCCCCAGCCGCGCGTGTCGTCGCCGCCTGGGTGGCGGTCGCCGGGCGGGCGCTCCACCTTGATCACGTCGGCGCCCAGGTCGGCCAGCGTCTGCGTGCACCAGGGGCCTGCCAGCACGCGAGACAGGTCGAGGACGCGCACGCCATTCAAGGCGCCGGGCGCGGGCGGCGGAAGGTTGGAGCGGGATGCAACTTCAGTCATGCGTCCATGCTAAGCCGGCGCATCGGGATAATGGCTTGTGCATCCCACCTTCCCGATCCGCGCCGGTGTCGTCGCTGGCGGCATCGCCGCCGCCCTGGGCCTGTCAGCGTGCGCCCCCACGCTCAACTGGCGAGACGTGCGGCCCGAAGGCGCCGACCTGTTCGTGCTTTTTCCTTGCAAGCCCAGCGGACCCACCCGCAGCGTGCCGTTGGCCGGCGCGCCGGTGCAGATGACGGTGCTGGCCTGCGAAGCTGACGGCATGACCTTCGGGCTGAGCTATGCCGACGTGGGCGACGCGGCGCGCGTCGGGGCGGCGCTGCAGGCCCTGGCTGCCGGCACATCGGCCAACCTGGGCGCGGGCCCGTTGCCGGTCGCCCGGGCGCTGTCGGTGCCGGGTGCTGCCAGTAGCGCGCAGGGCGGGCGCTACGAATTGACTGGCCGCCAGCCCGACGGCCAGGCCATCCAGGCCCGTTTGGGCGTGTTCGCGCGGGGCACCTTGGTCTACCAGGCCACCGTACTGGGGAACCGGGTGGCGCCGGAAGCGGTCGAAACCTTTCTCGGGTCTCTGAAGGTCGGCGCTTGATCCACCCTTCGCTCCCCCTTGTCTTGACGGGTTTGCATCTTGAAGATCGGGCCTAGGGGCAATCCCGAGTACGCTCCACCCCCCATGATTCCCGGTCTTGTCATCCTGGCCCACGCTCCGCTGGCTTCTGCCCTGCGGGATGTGGCGCAGCACACCTTCCCCGAGTGCGCGGCGCGCATCCAGGCGGTGGACGTCACGCCCGACATGTCGCCCGAGCAGGCGGAGCGCCTGGCGCGCGCCGCACTGGCCGAGGTGCGCAGCCCCCAGGCCCTCATCTTTACCGACGTGTTCGGCGCCACACCTTGCAACGTGGCGCAGCGCCTGTCAGACGGCGTGCAGGTGCGCGTGGTCACCGGCGTGAACGTGCCGATGTTGTGGCGCGCGCTGTGCTACGGCGACGAGCCGCTGGAGAATCTGGTTTCGCGCGCGCTGGCCGGTGCCACGCAAGGTGTGATGCCGGTCGGAAACACCCGCCCGCAGAATCAGGCCTACCAACCCACTACAGATGCTCAAGACCACGCTCACCATCAGCAATAAGCTGGGCCTGCATGCCCGCGCTTCCGCCAAGCTCACCAAGCTGGCGGCCAGTTTTGCCAGCGAAGTGTTCCTGTCGCGCAATGGCCGGCGCGTCAATGCCAAGAGCATCATGGGCGTGATGATGCTGGCCGCCGGTATCGGCACCGAGCTGGAACTGGACGTGGAAGGCCCGGACGAACAAGCCGCGGTGGACGCGATCACCGCGCTGGTGAACGACAAGTTCGGCGAAGGCCAGTAGGTCTTTTTTCACCGGGCCGGCCCGGGTGTCGGCTGGCATGCTCGCTGCTACATTGGCTGTATGAGCATTCAGGTGTTTGGCCTGCCGGTGTCGCGGGGCGTCGCCATCGGTCGCGCGGTGCTGGTGGCGTCCAGCCGGATCGACGTCGCGCATTACTTCATCGACGCCTCCCAGGCCGATGCGGAGATCGACCGCCTCAAGGTGGCGCGCGACCAGGTGGCGGCAGAACTGACCACCCTGCAACGCGATTTGCCGGCAGATGCGCCGACCGAGTTGTCCGCGCTGCTCGATGTGCACCTCATGCTGCTGCACGACGACATGCTGGCCATGGCCACCAAGCAGTGGATCCGCGATCGCCACTACAACGCCGAGTGGGCCGTTTCCGCGCAGCTCGAAGTGCTGGCTCGTCAGTTCGACGAGATGGAAGACGAATACCTGCGCGAGCGCAAGGCCGACATGGAGCAGGTGACCGAGCGCCTGCTGCGCGCGCTGGCCCGCAAGAGCAACCCGGTGTCGGTGGCCGTGCCCCACGCCAGTCGCGACTTCGCCGGCGAAGATCCGCTGGTGCTGGTGGCCAGCGACATTGCACCGGCCGACATGCTGCAGTTCCGCCGCAGCGTGTTCACCGGCTTCGTCACCGACGTCGGCGGCAAGACCTCGCACACCGCCATCGTGGCCCGAAGCATGGACATTCCGGCGGTGGTGGGCGCGCGTGAGGCCAGCCGGCTGATCCGCCAGGACGACTGGATCGTCATCGACGGCGACCATGGCGTCGTCATCGTCGACCCTTCACCCATCGTGCTGGAGGAGTACCGCTTCCGCCAGCGGCAGAGCGAGCTGGAGCGTGCGCGGCTCAATCGCCTGCGTCACACCCCGGCCGTCACCCTCGATGGCCAGGCGATCGATCTGCTCGCCAACATCGAGCTGCCCAGCGATGCGGCGGCGGCGGTGGATGCCGGCGCCGTGGGCGTGGGGCTTTTCCGAAGCGAATTCCTGTTCATGAACCGCGCCCCCGACGACCTGCCGGGGGAAGACGAGCAGTACGAGGCCTACCGCGACGCTGTGTTGGGCATGAAGGGGCTGCCGGTCACCATCCGTACCGTCGATATCGGTGCCGACAAGCCGATCGAGCGCATGAGCGTGAGCGAGCTGCGCCATGAACACGTGCTCAATCCTGCGCTGGGCCTGCGAGCCATCCGCTGGAGCCTGGCCGAGCCCGCCATGTTCCGCCAGCAGCTGCGCGCCATCCTGCGCGCCAGCGCGCATGGCAAGGTGCGCTTGCTCATCCCGATGGTGGCGCACCTTTCTGAAATCCGGCAAACCTTCGAGTCCATCGCCCGCGCCAAGCAGCAGCTGGCCGACGCCGGCCGCCCGTTCGTGGACATCGAGGTGGGCGCCATGATCGAGATCCCTGCGGCCGCGCTGATGCTCAGGCGCTTCCTGCAGTTCTTCGACTTCATCTCGATCGGCACCAACGATCTCATCCAGTACACGCTGGCCATCGATCGTGCCGACGAGCATGTCTCCCACCTGTACGACCCGTGGCACCCGGCCGTGCTGCGCCTGGTGGCCGACAGCATCGCAATGGCGCGCGCGGCAGGTAAGCACGTGAGCGTCTGCGGTGAGATGGCGGGCGACGTCGCGTTCACCGAACTGCTGCTGGCGATGGGCCTGCGCAGCTTTTCCATGCACCCGGCGCAGATTGCGGCGGTCAAGCACAAGGTCCTGCGGTCGGATACCCGGCGCCTTGCCAGTGGCCTGGAGGCGGTGCTGGGCGCCGACGACCCCATGGGGGCCGCTCTGGAAGCCTTCCGCCGGGCCGAGGCGCAGCAGGCACCTGCGGCC
>CAKZXL010000217.1 GCA_937883885.1 uncultured Aquincola sp.
ACCAGCACGGCGAAGCCTTCGCCCAGATTCGAGTCGGCCGTCAGCGTGACACCGGAACCGGTCAGGCCCGCGTTCGCAAGGATGCCTGCAGGCACCACGTTGCCGCCAGCGTCCTTCAGCTCGAACTTGGTGACCACGGCTGCAAGGGTGCCGGCCGCCTTGAAGTTCACGAAGTCGGCATTGCGCACGTTTACGATGACGGGCCTACCTGCGGTCGTGTTCGGAAACAGCGTGACCGGGGGGCGCGGCAACTCGTAGCCGACGTAGAACGTTTCGAAGACGCCGGTTTGGCCAGACGACGGGTAGGCGATCACGTCGCCGGCCGGGGCGACCTGTGGATACGTCTCGCTGGCCGGAGCGCCCAGAACCGTGACGCACATCGGGATACCCGCAGCGTCGGTGCCAACGCCCACGCCGACGTTGGTGGCCGGGCTCAGTACCGTCGCGGCGTGGTACACGGTGTTCAGCAGGCCCAGCACGCAGTCACTGGCCTTCATGGTGGCGCCGGTGCCGCCCACGGCCTCGGTGACGAAACCGCTCGGATAGCCCGCCTTGGTGGCGCGGCTGTCCTCGGTTGCCCCGTAGTAGTCGGCCTTGGACGGGTCTTCGGTGTGTCCGAGGCCCAGCGCGATGTTCGTGGTCAGGTACTTGGCATGCGCCGCGGCTGCCGTGTCCAGTGCGGTGCTCTGGGAGACCAAGCCGGCGCCGGCGGCCAAGCGGGTTGCGTTGATGGCGGCGAACGCTTCAGCTTCGAAGGCGGCGCCCGCGTACGCGGAGATGCCAGCCGATGTTTTGAGGGTGCCCGCGCTCGTCACCACATCGGTCGAGGGCGGCGTCACAGTGCCACCACCGGGGTTGGTCACGCCGCCACCGGTCGAGCCGCCGGAGCTGGAGTCGCTGCCACCGCCACCGCCACCACCGCATGCGGCGAGCGTTGCGGCCAGCGCCAGAACGCTGAGGGTGCGGAGGGTGTTCGTGCGTGCATTCATCAGAAAACTCCAAGAGGGAGGTAGTAGACGCCGGTCAAGCCCGTTGTGCGCCAATGCGAATAACATATCACATGCGAAGCGAAATGCCAAGGTGACAGCGCGATCCAGCACGCTGGTTGGAACGCTGCTCAAGGGCGCTATCGGCCGGGCGGCGAAGAAGTTGAGTGTTCACTAACTGATGCGACCCGCGGCCAGCCTGCTTCCAACTTCGTGCGTCCCCCTGTAACAGAGCGGGAGATAGTCGCAGGGCAGGGACGCGGCTGTACGCGCCATGGAGCGACTCCCGAGCCGCGCGAGCAGTGCGGGCGGCACAGCGCGTGCCTTCAGGCGTGAGGTTGGGCGCTTGACCAGGGTTCGACACCAGCGAACCTTGTCCTCGGTTGGCGTGTTGTCGCCGCGGGGGCGCGAAGGGGAGTTCCAGCGACGACCTGGCGTGAAGCTCTGAGCGGTCCAGCCTGCGGCAATCAGCGTCGTGCCGGGCTCGGTCGCAAGCGTGTACGTGATGATCCGTTCGAATCCGCGGCGCTTGGCCTCACGGGCCGCCCAGCCGTAGAGCAGCGAGCAAGCGTTCCACTCAAGTCCTTGAGGCAGGTCCTGGCGGATGCACAGCCGGTTGACCTCAACGACGCGCTTCTGGTCGAGCATCCGCGCTACCGGACGACCGACGACGACAACACCGAGGAGGTCTGGGCCATTCATCACGCCGGCACCGAAGCGCCAACCCGCTGGGCGCTTGCAGTGTCGATGATGGTCATGCACGAATTCCTTGGCCGTGGCCCAGTCGACGGG
>CAKZXL010000218.1 GCA_937883885.1 uncultured Aquincola sp.
GAGGGCGAAGACATCGAGGTGCTGGAGCTGCCGCTGGCCCGGGCGCTGCAGATGATCCGCAACGGCGAGATCGAGGACGGCAAGACGATCATGCTGTTGCAGCATGCGGCGCTGGTGGGGGTGGGACGGTTGTAGGCAGCCCACATCAGTGAAGGGACAGTACCCACGCCCGCAGGTGGCATTTCGTGCCTTCCGCTCAGGCTGCGTCGTCCGGACCGCAAGCCTTGGTGTGCGGCGCTCATCCCGGGAAGCGGGCCTCCAGCCGTGCGATGGCTAGCTCAGGTGACACGCCAGCCACCGCACCGGAGTCCAGCTCCTGTTCACGTTGGTCCGGGACGGAGTTCAGCTGCGTAGCTGGCCCCAGTGCCCCGCTCGGAGCCGGCTCGGCCGCTCTCGTCTATGCAGTTCGCAGCGGCGTGCCGGCAGGTACAGGCACAGCCGGGTCACCACGCGGCCGTGTCATCCGGATGCACACAGCAACACGCTCACGAAGCTTGCGACCGATGTTCAACATGAGCGGCTGGCTTTGCGTGACGCACCACTTGTCGGCCGTTGAGAACCATGCCGATCACGGTGGATCGCACCAAGAAGTGATAGCTGAGCAACATAAGCGCCAAACTGGTGAAAAGGATGAAAGGAAACTTGAAACCCCAATGCAGTCGCCACGTGCTCACCCAAACCTGCATCGCCGTGACCAAGGGAAGGTGGGCGATGTAAATCCAATAGGACGCGTCGGCAACGTATTGAATAGGCGTGCAATGGCCGGCCAGAAACCGCAGCGACAAGCCGGTGAGCGCAAGGCTCCAGGCCCAGGTGGAGACCACAAAGGCCAGCGTGAACGTCAGCTTGATTTGCATGGGCATGGCCACACCGGCATGGGCTCCCAGCAAGGTCAGGCAGGTCGCCGACGAGAAGAGTGCCAAGGACAGGTGCAGTACCCAGCTCTGGCGAACTGCGACTAATGCATCTGGCGCGCGATGAACCAGCCAGCCGAAGGCGAAAGCTATGCCATAGGCCACCGCGGCGGGAAGGAGCGGTATCAACGACCGATCCGGTGTAGGGATGCCAGCTTCGGGCACCCACGCGGGCAGTCTCAGCAGACAGGCCCCCAGAGGCAGGCCCAGCAGCAGGGCGCCTACGGGCCAGCGCAGAGAGGCGGCGGTCACCCGGTCGAGTGACTTGCGAAACGACTCGCCGTGGTTCAGCCGGACCATCAATCCTCGTAGGAACAGCACGCCTGCATAGAGCCACAGCAATTGGTAAAGGAACCAAAGATGGACAAGTGGGAAAGCGACGAAGCCTTTAAAAGGCGACACGGCAACAGGCAGCACGCCGCCCTCGAGCTTCGTCGACCCCCAGCGCCAGATGACGGCAAGCATCGGGAAGCTCAGCATCCAACCAACCACCAAGGGAACGCCAATGCGCTGAAGGCGATGGCGCAAGAATGCATGCGTCCCCAGGCGCTGGTGCATGAGCCGCGCGAAGTACCCCGCGATGAAGAAAAACAGCGTGATGCGGAAGCTGTGTGAGACGAAACTGAGCCCGGCCAAGAAGGGGCTGCGCGACTTGTCAATGGTGGCCCACAGTCCGGGCGGCAGGCCGGGGACGAACGACAGCGTGGCGTGATAGGCAACGCCAAGCAGCAGTGCAATAGCGCGCACTGCGTCTAATGCGTACACCCGCTCGGGAGGGGAATGCATGAAAAAGTGATGGTGAAAGGCCACTGTTGGGCGGGTGGTCTTGTGCGGCCTGCGTTCAAGCCCAGACGCATGCACGGGCAGACGACGGCCGCCGTAGCGGGCAGGCTCAGCTGACCTATCAGGCGTCGCGCTGCATCGTTCCTTGGCCTTGGTGAATGGTCACCTACGCTTCGTAGCTCTCTCGGACCGACGCAAGCGTTCTGTTTCCATGAGCTTCCGATCCGTCGCCATTGATAACGCGACACGAATACGCTGGGTGCGCTGAGTTGAAGCGTGTTTGCTTCCAAGATGCAACGGTCATTGAGCTCTTCGCCTTCCGGTCAAAGTCGTATCTTGCAAATCCGTTCGTCTTCGGGTCGACTGAGTTTCCCTGTAAGTCAATAACTTCCACGTCAAAGCCCTCCAGTTCAGCCAGTGCCCGCATGCGAGTCGCCAATGTAGTCAATTGCATCTCCGTTCGTTGATGGATACAAGAGGCGGGTAAACCAAGATTTGTGAGTCTTACGTCCGAGTTGAGGGGTCAGACTGGGGAGGTCCGGGACCCTTGTAGCTATGGAAGGTCTGCAAAACCCCGCCGACAACGCGCTGCGGGGTCGCGTTCGGGATTGCCATGGCCAGACTTGCGACCTTGAGCCCCGCGGCGCTATCGCAGTGCGAGCCGCCGACCTCAACAAGCCCACGCAGCATCGGGGCATGACGCTGATGCACTGCGCCTGAGGCACAGGCGGGAGGCGTAGCGCTAAAGCAGAGCCAGCGCCGTCTTGCCAGCGGCTACGACCTCGGGGGCCAACTTGTGGTCCATCGTGGCCAGCTTGCCCTTGTTCGCCCTCGCCAGTACGAGCAGGTAGCTGTCGGTGACGCGGCTGTGGCTTGAGAGAAGGGACGGGTCGATCAGGTCGCTTTGGACGAGGCTGATGCTGTCCGGCCAGAAGCCATCGCCAGGAGGACTTCGAATGGCCGACGAGGCGTCCGCAACCGCGCTTGGAGGTCCGGGGCAGTCAGGATACTTCGGATCCCCCACGATTCGCAGCAGGCCGGTCTCGGTGACCTGGCAGATCGCGAACGCCTTGTGCCCGATCTTTCCGAACCACTCGTGAACCTCATCGTGCTGAAGGTGCCCCGGATTGGTGAGCTAGCGGATCAAAGCTGTTCGTCGCGCAGTTAATTGACCAACTCCAGCGTCACGGGCACCGCCGCCTTCCAACTCGGAAGCAGCGGGATTCCGTTGCGCTCTGTCTTGCTGCTACGCGTGCTGCGGCTCAGCTCCAGTCGCGTAAGGTTTGAGATCACTTCCCCGACGCTTTTGTGTTCACGCTCGGCGAGGTGCCTGGCTGCAGCCAAGATGTCGTCATCGAGGGCGAGGTTTGTACGCACGGCAGCGATCGGTTTCCTACGGTCGAGGGAACCCTCTTTTCGCGGAGTGGTTTCTCCATCAGAATTCCTGGCTTCGTAGGAAACTGTAGACACTCAACGCTGGATTTCTTAGAGTTCCTATGCACACAGGAATCCTGCATGAACGTTCCGCTCATCTCAGTCCTCCAGGCCGGCATCGCCATCCGTACGCTGAGAAAGCGGGCGGGCATCCGCATAGACGACTTTGCGTTGACCGCGGGGGTCAGCAAGCAGTTCCTCACCGACCTGGAAAACGGCAAGGCCACCGTGCAGATGGGCAAGGTGCTGGACCTGCTGCAACGCCTGGGCGTCAAGGTCACGATGGACATGGCCCCTGAAGACACCCTCGACTACCAAAGGCGGTTGATGACCGCCGAGCAGCGCAAGACCACTCGGGGTGCCCGAGGCTCGTCGAGAGAGGACGACGCCTCTTCACCAGACGCAGATGACTGAGCCGACCAGCGCGCTGCCGAAAGAAGGCCGCCGACTCAACATCTTCGTCAACCAAACGAAGGTAGGAACGCTGCACGAGCACAACGACCTCTGGACGCTGGAGTACCTGCCGGACTGGGCCGAGAGCGAACACGGCTTCGACCTGTCGCCGGCGCTTCCGCGCAGTCAACGGCTTCACCAGGACGGTGCCACCACACGGCCGGTGCAGTGGTACTTCGACAA
>CAKZXL010000219.1 GCA_937883885.1 uncultured Aquincola sp.
AGGAAGGCCAGCGCCGCCTGGTACTCCCGGCTGAAGTCGGCGCCAGAGTTCACATTCGGGGCTACTTGCTGCATGCCGGCGTACAAGAAGCTAACCAGCTGGAGCGCCGTGTAGTCGCCAGGCAGCCCCTTGATGGCGTGGCGCCGCACCGGGCTGTTGATATCCAGGCCCTCGGCACCGACCTTGGCAATTTCCAACACCACCTGGTTGCGTCTGTCGGGCCCCATCTCATCGAACATCCTGAGTGCCCGCACGATGTACTCGAAGACGTCGGGGCGGAAGCCGTCCGGTCCCACGCCGCGTGAGCGAAGCGTGGCTTCGGCGATGAGAGTCAGCGCCTTCTCGGCTCCCTCGGCCATCGGAGAGTCAGGGTGGCGCTCGAGGAAGAGCTTGTAGGCGTCAGAGGCCTCCGAGCGCAGCGCGCCGGCCTGGTCGCCAGACCGCGGGTCGAAGGCCCAGTCCTTCAGCGCCAGCGCCAGGTTCCATAGCGCGCGCTCGTCGCCCGGCAGTGCCTCCACGGCGCGGCGCGCCGTCTGCGCGGCCGTCTCGTGCTCGCCCAGGTGGCCAAGGATGGCCGACAGGTTCAACAGAGACAGCCCGTCGTCGGGCTTGAGCTTCAGGGCCTCCGTCAGCGCCGCCTTGGCGTCGGGGTACTGCTTCTTGCGTGCGTACGCCACGCCTACCGCCACCCACGCCGGGTGGTAGCCCGGGTCCAGGGCCACGCAGCGCTTAAGCGCAATGAGCGCCTCAGGAAACTGCTGGGTTTCGCTGAGCGCCAGGCCCAGGTTGAAGAACACGTCCGCCCGCGGGGGATGTTTCCTCGACAACTCCTCGAGCATCGGGATGGCGCGGCTGAACGCGCCGACGCGCAGCAGCTTCAGGATGTCGTCGAGGGGGTCGGGCTTTTTGGGCGGCATCGAGGCTTCCTATCGGAGGCTACAAGTATCGGGGACGGCACTGCCGCAAAGGCCCGGCGGTCACAGTTGCCCTGGTTGCCCCGCGCTTCCACGCCACCTGGGAGGTGAGATGGGCAACTCAGGCCAAACAGCACATTTGCTGTGCAGCAAATATGCCCCCAACAGCTAAGTTGGGCACTTGCAGTAGGTCTGCCGTGCATGCTGGGCTCAGGTCGAGCCCGCCAGCATCGCCAGCAAGTCTGCCTGCAGTCGCCGGGTCCGCTCGAGCTGGGCAGCATCCGGTTGCGCCAGAAATGTTGCCGGGTCCAGACGCAGCAGCTCGATCGGAAACTGCTCGGCCATGACGCTGTAGCTCCCGCGCCCTGCAATCCAGCCTTGGAGCCATTCGGCGTCAAAGCGGACGCCGACATAGTCCTGCTCGTCGCCATGCCAGGTCGTGTCTACCACCTGGCCGTCGGGCGTCACGCACCAAGCATGCTCCACGGGGACGAGGCCACACGACAGTGCCCGGCCCTCGCAATACGTGAGCTCGCCCGGGTGGCTCAGCGCCAAGTCGAAAGCGTTGCGGTAGCAAGCGTGCTGCATGCCGCGGCCGAAGCGGTGCTCCATGAGTCGACTGTCGTACTCCTGGCCCGCGGCTAGGATGAACTGAGCGCCAACGAGTCCCATGGAGGCCTCGGCCCGAATGTATTGCTGCAGGGGTCCTGGCTCATTCATAACGCGACTCCGAGGCAAGCAGCAGGGCGCCTGGGCGTCCCTCGAACAGCGGCTCGATTTCCTCCGGCAGGCTGCAGACAGCGTAGACCTTCCGGCACGTGCTTGAACCTTGTTCCGCGTACACGTTCTTGCCGACCCAACTCCTCATGTCGGCCAGCGTCACGCCGTCGGGGCAATACACAAGCCACCAGACGATTCGACCGTCGCCATCGGTAGCCAGTTCGGCGCCGGCGTAGTTCTTTGCGACGTATGGATGGATGTCGCGGGTCTCGAACGTGCGCACCCGCAGGATCGGCGGCATGTCGAACCCCTCGACCTCGACGGAGACCCGCACCTTGACCGGCACCAGGTCGTCACCTTGAAAGTCGCCCCACCCTGGCTGCTCGGTGGACGAGTTGTACCAGGGGGTCGCCTGCAGCAACACGCGCTGCAGCTCCCTTGGCGTCTTGGCCTCGAAGTACGGGAGCAGCGCATCACGGCTCAGGCTGCAGTTCTGCGACATGCCCCAGTCCTCGACGCGCAGGCGGCAAATCTCACCCGTCGCACGGCTGGCGAGGCCGATGAACTCTTTGATTTCGCCGCGAGCCTTTTCCATGTACGAGCCCTGGGGAAGGAGGCCGCGCTTGCGCGACCAGGTAAGGAAGGTCGTCTCCGACGAGCCGCGGGGCGACGCGGTCGGTTGTGCACATAGGCCTGAAGACCCTGCGCCAAAGTGTCTTAGGCTACGGGCTCGACGTCATTGGCGTCCACCCAGCGCCAGTAGCCGCCGGCGCCGGCCCAGTGCACTTTCGGCTGGTGCACCGCGTCGCGGCCCTCGGGGCCATCGTGCCAGACGTACCCCTTGTCGACGCTGTGCACCGTCACGACGCGCGAGGTCTTCGCCGGCGCGCCGCCGTTAGGCACCTTGATGCCGTGAACGACAGCGCCCTTGCGCACGCGCACTCGTGCGTCGCGGGAGAACGGCATGGAACCGAAGGGGCCAACGTAGGCCAGTTCCTTGTGGCCGTTCCTCTCCATCCAAAGAGCGCAAGCCGTGGCGTGCTCCATCGAGCGCCGCGCCTCGTTGCGGCCGTCGTGGATGGTGCCGGGCGGGTGCTGCGCCAGCAGCTCGAGGTAGGAGGCCTCGGACTCGGCGGCCAGCGCCAGCAGGGACTCGGGCGTGAACATGGCGGACCTCAGTTCCTCTGCGTGGTGGCCAGGCGGTCGATCCAGCGGGACATCCAGTGCGCCGCGACCACGGAGGCGCGCCTGGACTCCGGCCAATCCAGAGGTGGCGTGCTCGGCAGGCGCCTCGCCTTACTGGCATGACTCGCAGATTTCGTCTTCGCCCAGGCCGTCCTTGCGCAGCGGGCAAGTCACCAGCGGGGCATCGGAGAAAAAGTCGTCTTCGACAGGGGGTTGCTGAGCGGTCTCGGTCTTGGTCAGGTCGGCATTCATGTTCACGTCCTCGGTGCAGTGAGATGTAAATAGGATATCATGTGTGCGTGCGATTGTCAACCCGGTTGAACATTCTGCTCCCTTGCGCGGACCTCGAATTCAGCGCCCGTGGGTTGCTGCACCACTGCCAGACCCTTGGGCCAGCTTGCCAGGAACGATGGGCCGACTCGAGGCTTGCCGTCGCTGGGGACGTTGCCTGAAAGACTCTCGGATGTTTACACCGCGAGAGCGTGCTCAAGGATGAAACGTGGAGAGCGAATCGCTACCCAAAAGCCAGGTCAACCGGAGAACGAGCCAGCGATGTGGCTCAGTTCCGCCACGAACTGGCCAGTTTCGCCTTCTCTCTGAGCGCCTTGATCTGGGCGGTGTTGGCTGCCTCGCCCGCGGTGATGGCCAGTCGCGCCGCGTCCTTGACCCAGCTCATGACCGACTCGCTGTGGTGGTCGGCTAAAGGCAGGCTTGTGGTGAACCAGACGTCTTCGTTGATGAGAAGGATGCCGGCTCGGTGCTTGGGCTCATGACCAAGCTTGAAGCGTGCGTCAGGAAATGCACCGGCCTCAACCTTAACCCGTGCGTGAAGGCTGGCTGAGCCCTCGAATTGGAAGCTGACGGCGCACTCCCGTACGCCAGCGACGGCCGCCTGGCAGTCGATTTCCGACACGTCGTTCGGCAGCCAGCCCGCGAGCTTGTTTGCCACCGCCTCTTCGTGACTGGACATGCAGCCGGCCAGTGCCGCGGCAAGAAGGAGGGCAAGAGCGCGGTGGGTCGTCGACACGATGGTGTTCTCGGCCTTTTTCATGGTGCTGCCCTTACAACTTGAGCATGATGAATTCATGGTCGTCGGTCGCCGCCTGCTTCACCGGCCCTCCGCTGGCTGCACCAAAATGCAGCTGCGTGCTGGTCATCAATAGGAGATGTCTTCGCCGAGCGCTTGCAAAACACAGGCGAGCGTAAGGTAGTCGCCGGCCATGCGTGACAGGGCTGCCGAGGCCTTGGCAGCGGTGGCCACGAAGTCCGAGTTATCGATTGTCACCGAGAAGCCTGGCACGCCCGCGATAGCGTGGCGTTGAGCTTCCAGATGACCCTCGAGCCCCTGATGCGCGGCAGCCGCGATGTTCTTGGACTCGAGAAGTGATGTGCGCAGCGCGGTGACGACAGGGTTCTCGGCGTGCTTCTTGGCCAGCTCCAGCAGCTGTGCCTGGGTTGTCTGCGACATGATGTCTCCTATGGCTTCGGTGTATGTCGGCTATGTCGCCAGCTTCCGCTGGCGGGGTGACGCCGTGTCGCTCGTCGGCTTCGAGCTGCTCCGCGGGGCCGGCTTTGTTTGGTTGTGGCGACCAGGCGGCGTTACGGATTCGTCGTGAAGCTCCAGGTCTTGGTCAGCGGGGCGCCGCCAGTCTTGAGCGTCGCGGTGAAGGTCACGGTGTAGGTCGCGCCCTTGACCAGCGGCGACAGCGGAACCAGGACAGCGAAGCCTTCGCCCAGGTTGATGTCAGGGCTCACCGTCACGCCGGAGCCGGTGATGCCAGAGCTCGCCAGGATGCCGGCCGGCACCAGGTTGCCCCCCGCGTCCTTCAATTCGAACTTCGTCACCACGGCGGCCAGCGTGCCGGCGGCCTTGTAGTTCACGAAGTCAGCGTTGCGCACGTTCACGATGACCGGCGTGCCGGCGGTCGCACTCGGGAACAGCGTGGCCGAGGGGCGCGGCGACTCGTAGGCGACGTAGAACGTCTCCAGCAGGTTCGTCTGACCAGCGTAGGGGTACGCCACCAGCGAGCCGGCCGGCGGCACCTGCGAGTTGCTCTCGCTCGCCGCGGCGGCGATGTCGACCACGCACATCGGGATGCCGGCGCCGTCCATGCCGAAGCCCACACCGACGTGGGTGGCCGGGCTCAGGATGGCCGCAGCGTGATAGACCGTGTTCATCAGGCCGAGCACACAGTCCGAGCCCTTCATCGAGGCACCAGTGCCGCCGATGACTTCGGTTGTGTAGCCTGCAGCGAAGCCGGCCTTGGCGATGCGACTGGACGGCGTGACCTCGTAGAAGTCGACCTTGGCGGCGTCTTCCGTGTGGCCGATGCCAGAAGTCAGGTGAGTCGTCAGGTACTTGGCGTGCGCGAAGGCGGCCACATCGACCTGAGCGCTCTGCGACACGTAGCCGGTGCCTGCCGAGTAGCGCACCATGTTGATGGCCGAGTAGGCGTCGGCTTCGAGGCTGTTATGCGAGGTCGCCGGGCCAGCGATGGTCTTGAGCGTGCCTTCGCTCGCCACCACGTCCACCGGGTTGTTCGGGTTGGAGGGGTTATTCGGGGTCGACGAGTCACCACCACCACCGCCACCGCCGCAAGCAGTCAGTGCGGCGAGGATAACGGCAGCGAGAAGGGTGTTCAGTGTGCGCATCGTGCGGATTCCCGGGCGACTCACGTCGCTGATGTAGATGCAAATAGCATATCATCTTCACGGCGCATCGTCAACCAGGTTGACAGTCACGCCTTGCGCAGTAGCCCAGTCCACGCGTTGCGTTGCGTTGCGTTGCGTTGCGCTGCCCGCCAGCCCTTCGCCAGCTTGCCTTCCTACCTGCCAAGAGTTCTTGTCGCACCACCGGTCAAGCTCGGCCTAGCTTCGGGAGACGTCGGCCCCGAGTTGCCCTTCTCAGCGGAGCCAGCCACCCATCCGGATGGCAGTGATGCGCTCCCGCAGGCGCTTGTACAGCGCCGGGTCCGCCATGCTCAGGTCTTCAGGCGCATCTTTCTTCGCCATCAGCAGCACGCACGCCATCTCCACCCGAGCCTCATGTGCCTCCGGCGAGCTGCCAGCGCACCGCTTGAGCAGCGCCCCCATGGACTCATCACCGCGCAAGAACCGAATCGCAATGGCGCGTCGGTCCCGCTCGGAGACGGAGTCGAGGAGGTTCTGGTCGTGGCTCACGCGCGTGTCTTGCCTGGTCGGTGGTGGCCGCTTGCGCGACCTGGTCGTAGTAGTGCGAGCTGGCCGAAGGGTTAGCTGATCGTACAAAAGATATCGCTTAGCGCCGGGTGCGACAAGGGCGCCCCCATAGAGCCGCATCCGCCGAGGCGCTACAACGGAGCTGCGCGCGGACGCCGTGGCGGGGCGGGCGGCGACAACTGATCGCTTTTGGCGCTCGTGCGAACAGTCCACGCCGCGTAGCGCCCGGACGTGGTCGTCGCCGCACTGGGTGAGTGCCGTAACAAGCCGCCTCCGAGGTGCACACATGCACTCTAATGCGTCGACCAGGTCGCGATTACGGCTTCCGCGTGGCGCATCTGCTCGCCCAGCGTCATGAGTCGGCCCACCTTGGATCAAGGGCAAGCGCGACGAGCCGGCTTCGGCTGCTCGCGGTCCGCGAGCTTGTTGACGTCGGCCAGGATGTCGCCGCGCAGCTCGAGGAAGACGATGTTCTCATCGGCGCGTTCGCGCGCGCTGCCTGCCAGCGTGGACACGGCATCTCGCACCTGCTCCATCGAGACATCCAGGCGACTCATCAGGTAGACGATGTCGTCCAGGTCATAGGGCTCGGCACGGACGAGCTTGGAGGCGATGACGTTTTCCGCCGGCGGATGAACCACCTCGAGGTTGCCACTGCGGAACATCGACTCCTCGGACTTCCACTTGCCCACGTGCACCACGCCGGGCGTGACCATCTGCAGGTACAAGCAGTCGCGAGGAGCGTCGTAGCCCTTGGGGTCGAAGTGGACGCCGGCTTTCTCGCAGGCCTGAACGATGTCGGCCAAGTCGACCTTGGACTTCGGGGACCAGACGTCCACGTCCTCGGTCATGCGGCCGGCCTGGCCGTACCACATGCCTACGCTCGAACCGATGAGGACGAGTCGGGTGGGCTTCTGGAGATGCTCGCCCACGCGCATCAATGCCGCCTGGACTGCGCGCCAGTCGCTGGTGTGGGTGTCGGCGCGTGCGCCGACGCGGACGTCGCTGTCTTGCGTTCTGGCGGCCGCAGGCATGGCTCGCCTCCTGACAAAGTGATTCAATACCGATGTACAAGTAGTATAACATACACCGTCGTTGCAGCGTGAAGCCGCTGTTGCAGGCGCGGATGCAGAGGGGTCGTTCAAGGGATAGGATCTACGCAAAATCTATGCACTTGCCATGCGGAATTTTGAAGTGCCTGCGCCCTGGCGCGTCGGGACCGCCTGAGCGCACTCGGCGCAGAGCCTGCGGCCGCGCTGCTGGCCTTCGGCCGGCTCATCGGCAATACGGACATGAATCCGGCAACCTCGGGCTGTTGGTCGCTCTCGAGGACTTGGCACGGGGTCGATTCACCCTGGCGCCGGTGTACGACATGCTGCCGATGCGGTGGCGGCCCGACGCAGCCCTGGGCGGCGCGCCGGATGACGCACCGTTCGAGCCAGACCAGGCGAGCGTTTCGAGTCCGGCCGCCGGGCTGGCCCGCGACTTCTGGGTGGAGCTCGAGGCCCATCCACATGTCGGCGCGCCGCTAAAGGCCGTGGCCGCAGAGATGGCCAGGCGAATCGCCGCGGCGCAACCGCCTAAGCCACAGAGACCCGTCCGCCGTGCGCGTGCGTGACCCATGAAGCGAAGCGAAGCCGGCCGGATGCAGCTGGGCCCGCACAGCGGCTTCCAGGAGCGGGCGACGCCGTGGCCCTTCCTGTACTCGGTCGTGCCAGGCGTTGGCATCGTCGTGAACGTCGAGCCGGAGCCCGCGAAGGCGACGAGCTTGCCGGCGCCGGGGCCGATGAAGAAGGCATCCACGAGCATCACGAAGACCGTGGTGAAGCGGCGCCCAGCGACAGCCGAGAAGGTCGCCACCAGCAGGGCATTCGCAAACACGGACGCGACCGATTCCGCACTGAAAGTGGTCGACGAGGTCTGGCGCGCGAAGAAGTAGTCGGAACAGGGCCGTGTTGCCCGGCCTCTTCGACACATCGACGACACAATCCGCTCAGACAATGGGTTCATTCGAAGCGCAGAACCGGCCGCACCACTTGGGCGGAGACGGACGAGAGTCCAGGGAACCCGTGCCCCAGCGCTGAGAGAGCCGTCGTCGTGTCGCCTCAGGCCCCGATGTCCGGAAGTCGAGCCCGCCGCCAGCAATGGCCGCGGGCTTTTCTTATTCCGCCCTGGATATGCGAGGCGCGACCTCGCCAGTCTCGGCGTCGAAGTCCATACCAGCAGGCCGCTCAGACAGGGGCGTAGACCTCGCCTTTCGTGAAGGCCGGATGCGGGATGGCCCGCTTGATGCCCGTCTTCTTGAAGCCGTTCGCCTCCATGAGAATGCGCATCATCACGCCGATGGCCTGCTTCTCGAACGAGGACAGGGCCTCACCCATGGTCTCTGCCGCCTTTACGACTCGGGCGGCAACACCGGCGACCGCCGGTAGCTCGATCGAGGTCATCTCTTTCGCGGCGACGAAGGCAGCAGGGTTGTTCATGGCATCGAACACTGCTCTGCCGCGAGGTGTCTGGACCCAGGTCGCATACGTCGCGGCGGAGGAGGTGACGTCCTCGACGTCGAGGAGCGTGACGCTGACAAAGTAATCTTCGTGGTGCATACCAACATCCTATAACGTGATGTCGCGATTCTAGACCTCTCGTAGACGGCGGTCAATCGTGCTTCAGCCGATTTTGTGAACCGCCGACGTGTCCCCGCTGCCTGATGTCCGGCCGTCGAGGCCGTCTTGAGAGATGCTTGCTGGCTCTCTTCATGGCGGTAAGCCGGAGTCCAAAGGAACGGTAAGCCGAAAAACTAGGGATTCCGCAGTCAAAGCGGTGTGTGCGAGGGTCTGCATGCGGCAGCAGTTCGCACTGCCTAGGTGGGAGTTCCTGATGAGACGCCAACTCTGCTGCGTTGTAGGCTTGCTCGCGTTCTCCGCGGTCGTGCAGGCTGCCAGCTTCACGGAGGCCCTGGTGACAGGCCCGGCGGGCACCGGCTGCACCGAATTCGACACGAACGGGGGACTGGTGACTGCTGCGTGCACGTCGATATTCGATAACGTCACCTCGACCGCGACGGCGAAGAGCGTCGCATCGGGTGGGCATCTCGGCGCGTCCATCGTTATTGATACGCACGCGCAGAATTCGAACGCAGCGGGCGGGTTTACCGGGACCACAACGGCGCGCACCGTTGACCGCGTGCGAATCGACGGTATCAACGGCGAGCAAGGCCAAGGATTGCTTAGTCTGTCCATCAGCCTCGCCGCTCAACAGTCGGCAGTGACGCAGGCAACGGGGCCAAGTGCAGTGACGCTGGCCTCGACTGGCACAGAAGTTCGCGCAATCCTGTCAGTCGCTGGTGAAGAACACTACATGATGCGGACTGGTTCTTACCGCGTTGACTGGCGACCCGAGACCGGGCCAATCGGTAGTGGCGACGATGTGTCCTACATTGACGGGGTCACCGTTCCGTCGGCCTTCGGGCTGCATACGTTCACGATCCCCTTCAGCTTCGGGTCGGAATTCACCATCTCAATGGAGCTCCGCGGGTATGCCACTGCTGGGGCGGCCGGCGACGGGCAGGCATCCATAGACTTCGACGCCATGAACTCGTTCGACTGGCGGGGCATTCAGCGTGTCAGTGCTGGCGGCCAGGAAGTGCCATTCACTTTGACCTCGGAGAGCGGCATCGACTGGGTGTCACCGGTACCTGAGCCCGAGACCGCCTGGCTGTTTGTCGTCGGCTTGGTTTCCTGCGCTGCTCTTGCGGCTCGCAAGCGCAGTGGCGCAGGCCACAGATGATCGTGGCGCCTGGTCGTCCGACTTCAGGCCGGCGAAGGCGCAGCATCTCGCTGCGCGAAGCGGCTCAGTTTGCGGAGGCTTGCGGCCTCTCCTGCAGACGCGCAGCTCAAGGGTAATTACGTGAGGTCAGCCGTAGCCAAGCCGGTACGCTGGTCGATGGCCGCGGCTGCCAAGTCAACAGCTTGCGCAAACTGGGGCAAATCCGCCGGCTGCCATTCGCATCTTAGAGCCGCCCACCCTGCGGCGTCGAGCTGGAGGGTGCCGCTTAAAAAGGCTTGATGCTCGTCACCGCTGTCACCTTCGAAGTGCTCGCGCACGAAGCACCCGGCGTCCGCGGGGCGGCAGAGCCCATGGGCCAGGCTGGGGTCGAAGACCACCAGGTCACCGACCTCCAGCGCCAGGCGGACTCCCAGGTGCGGAACCACGAACTCCACGTTGATCGTGTCGACCGCAAGCACCCAGAACAGGCATGAAGTCCAGTGCCCAATGCAGTCGTTATGGAAGCCTGCGCCGACAGACGCGAGCAGGTCCATGTCGCGCTGGACGGCCGCCAGGCATCGGCTGAGCCCCGCAGGGCCGGCCTCACAGACGCCGGTGTCGTGGATGGCACGGGCAATGACGTCATGGACATCCGCGACGCCAGGCAGCGCCCGGGCGAGTACGCCCTCACGCAAGGGGCCCAAGTTGATGTCGCCGACCGTATCGACCATGGCTTCGTTGTAGGCCTCGGTCGCCAACTCAAGAGCCGACCTGGCGTCCAGCAGTGTCGTCTTGGCCACGTGCACACGGCCATACGGCGGCCGCGCGAGACCCTTGGAGGCCGGCAGGTCGGAGATAACAACGAAGGGGTGCGTGTGCATGACCCAGGCATAGCACCGGGAGGCCGCGGCGCCAAGCCGCAGCCGGCCCGGTCAGACGTTGCGTGCTGCAGGCGTGGCCGTCGCCGTGGTCATGCCCACACGAGTGCCGCGTGCCCGGAAGAGCTCGATCGCTTCCTTCATCGTCACCCGTTGCCAGGAATCCTGCTGCCCAATGGGGGCGGGCTCGCGCGCTTCGATGATGAGGGCGCCTTGCTCCTCGATCGACAGTGGCAGCGGGCTCATGCAGCCCCACCAGTGCGTCGGCGTCGAGCCCCAAGACATCCCGCGCTGGATCATGGCGGCGATGTGGCGCGGGTGGATGTGTGCCACCGTGCCGATGCGCGACCAAGGGACGAGACGGATTCCGAGCTCCTGCAGCACCTCGGTCTTGCGAGTGTCCAGGCGGAACCGGAAGATGCCCACCAAGACCTGCAGCTCGCGAAGCGGCGGGCGTTCGAAAGTCTGCCCGCCATCGCGGGACATGACCTTGTTGGCCGTCGGCTCCCACTGCGGGTTCTCGGACAGCCAGAGGACCGGCTTCTCGCGCGGCTCGGCCTCGAATCCACGAGGGAGAAGAGCGCCGGACTGGGCGATCTGCGCGAGCTTGGGGCCTACGGTGTAGTGGTAGAGGAAATCGGGCGGCTTGGACATCGGCTACTGCTTGGGACGGTTGGGTCCGGACTGCTCCAGTTCGCGGCAATACAGGGCGAGCTTCGTGTGGTAATCGCTGTGGCCGCTGGCCAGCATGTCCAAGCGAAGGACGTCCTTGATGGTCGTGGCGCGCTGCCCGCGCTCGACGCAGACCTCGGCGAGCTGTTTGCACATGCGGCTAACGAAGACTGGAACGCCGTGCTCCTGGTCTCGGTTGAAGTCTCCCTTGCTGGCGCTGCGCGAGTTTAGTGCCGCCTTGATGATGTCGTAGTACGGCTGAAGCGCGTGATGCCGGTGCGGCAGGCTCATGGTTGTTCCTCTCGATTTCGATCAAGAGCTGAGCGCGAACAGCGCCGTGCGCGCCATGTCGCGCCAATACGCTCGCTCTTCGTCGGGGCTGTTGCCGTTGGGCGTGTCGGCGACGGTGGTCGCTGAGTCCCACTGGAGCCATCCCGCCCGCTCCGCCATGGCGCGTGCAGCACGCTCCAGGCGCGCGCCGTTAGCGTCGTGCGCAGGTGCGTCCGGCGTCGGCAGCAAAGGGACCACCAGGTAGTGAGTCGGCTGGGGCCCGAGTGGGTTCGCGTCCGCCAAAGCGCCATCGTCATACACCCAGCCGGACCACTCATCGCCCTCGTGGAAGCTCGCTGCAACCCAAGGGGTCCAGCCCGGCGTGGTGTCGTTGACCAGGACCATCGAGCCGTCGTGCGGCGCCTGCTCGATCGGTGCCCAATACAGGGCTGCAAGGGCTTCGATGTCCGGAGTCTGTCCGGATGCCTCATGGCTCATTCGGGGTCCTTTTCATTCGCTGCGCAGCGGCGGACGGATGTCGGCGCTGTCGCAGAGCAGGTGCACGGCCAGCTGCTCGAGAAGGCTGAGCTTGTCGATGCCCGCAGCAGCCTGGGCACAACGTGTCCTTGCCTCGGCGACGGCCCGTTGGACGAAGTCCGCATCGAAGTACGCTGCGCTGCGCATGGACAGACGCACCAGCGGAGCAGTACCGCGCGGGACTAGCGTGGTGCTCAGCTGCGCAAACAGGTCCGTACCGGCCGGTGCGGTGCCGGCGCTCATGCGGCCACCGATCGGGCAGCCCGGACCGCCAGGCGGCGCTCACGCGCTGTTCGTTCGCCTTCGATACGCTGTCGCACGGTCTCCTTGAGTGCAGCGGCCACCTCGGGCGAGAAAATCTCGAACTGATCCTTGTCGAAAGGGATGTGCTCCAGGCACAGGAACACCGGCGCATCCTGGTCGCACAACACCAGGCGGGTGAAGACACCCGTGCTGCGCGCCAGAGGCGCTAGGCCCCGCACGTCGCCCCTGGGGCCATCGGAGCACCGGTAGCAGTACACACCGCCCTCGTCACGCACATCCAGAGGAAACGCGTCTTCCGACTGGATGTCGCACAACCGCAGCGGACGACCAAGGTCCAGGTTCGGCTGAGCGGGGTCGAGCAAGGTGATGAGCGGCATGGCCTGTCCTCTGTGGAGCGCGGGTGCGCCGCGGTGGAATCAAACTATCGCATCCTCGGCAAATCGACAAGGATGAGGCGGAGTGCCACGCGGTGCGCGAGCGCGGCGTGCGGTCGGGCAAGCTGGCAGCAGGCGGGGTGTCAGCTCAGGCCGGCGGCCAGGTGCTCGGGAGCGAAGCGGAGTCGGCCGGCCATCAGGTATTCGGCCACGATTTCGGAGGACATCCACAGGCGGCCGAGCTCCTGGCAAGCCTTGGCCGTCGTCATCGTCCCGCCGAATGGGTCCACCACCAGATCGCCGGGCCGGGACAGGTACTGCACCAGGAACATCGCAAGCGCCAGCGGCATGGTTGCGCCGTGCACGGGCAGGCCGGCCTCGCGGGCGAGCTTTCGCATGCGACGCTGGTCGGCGCAGGAGTGGCCCATGCGCAGCACGTTCTTTGGGATGCGACCAGGCGTCTCATTGGCGTAGGCGCCCACGCGCACGCGGTAGGCGCCGTCGGAATTTGCGCGGGCGCGCCGCTCGCCGCCGGCCGCGATGAGCTTCTTGTGCTCTTCGCTGTGCGGCTGGTACACGCGCCGGTTGTCCGCGAACGAGCGCAGCGGGTCGTTGCAGAAGACCAGCACTGGCTCGTAGCCGGTGTTCAGCTGCATGCGGCGCTTGGACGCCCACTGGTACGGGCCCGGCGCCTTCGACTCGTTGGCCCAGACGATTTCGTCCATCTTGTGCATCCCGAGGCGCTCGGCCATCGCGATGACGAAACGCTCGCGGTACAGGCTGCGCGAGGGCAGGCCCGGCTCGAAGACGTCGTTGGACAGGTTGACCGCGATGGAGCCGCCGGGCAGCAGTCGCTTGACGATGGGCTCGAGCGCGCGACACACCCAGTCGACCCACTCGTCCTGCGAGGGGTTGCCGTAGGCGCGCGGCTTGGCCAGCGCGTAGGGCGGGCTCGTGATGCACACCGCAACGCTTTCCGTCAGCGAGCCGAAGACGTCGTGGCACGAGCCCCAGAGTGCCACGCCGAGGTCGGTCGAGAAGCCCAGCATCACGACCTTTGGCGGCACCTTGGTCAGGTCGTTCTTGTTGCGCTCGGCGATGCGCCAGGTGCCCCGTGCGCCAGGCACCCGCTGCAGCACACCGCTCTCCTTGAGAGTCTGCTGGTACCAACGAATGCGGCGCTTGGCCAGGTTGACGCCCACGCCCGACCGGCCGACCGGCACCTTGGTCTTGAGCTCGGACTCGCTGAGCAGGCCGGAGTCGGCCAGGTCACGGTAGAGGGAATCGTTCGTGCGGGCCTGGCCATCCATGTAAGAGGCCAGCACGGCACCGAAGAGGTCGAGTTGCGCGCTGTGCGCCGGCAGCGTTTGATGCTTCATCCACTGGGGATATCACATGGCACCGTGCTTGACGACCTCGACTGAGTCGCACGGCGTTCGGACTCGGCGCGCCCCACGGGTCCTGGGTCCGCTTGGGGCACCTGCGGAGTGGCCGGCATCACAGCCGCTGCGGCTTCTGTGCCGGATTGACCCCGCGCAGCCCGGTCAGCCGCCGGCTCTCAGGGACGCTTGGAACACGAGCTGAGCCGTATCGGCGCAGGTCGGCAGGATCGTCTTTGCACCAAAGCGCGCGCGCTCCTTGACCGCGGCGCTGAGAGAGAGCGCGAACGACCGAGTCGCCTCCTGTGCGATGTCGTCAAGTCCAGCGAACTTCAGCTGCGGGTCCTCCATCAGGTCTTCGACGAAGGCGTCCGACAGCAGCCGCAATCGGTCGGCCAACGCCTGTGCCTTCTCAGAGGGCGTAAGCGGTCGGGCCACCGGAGCCAACGTCCATACCCGCGATGTCTCGAGCTCGCCGCCGGCGCCGAGGAACGGCTCGAGGTCGTTACTGGCGCGATACCCGAACTCGGTGAGCAGCTTCTCGGCGGTTGCCTGTGTGAGGACCACGCCTAGCAAGCGTGTCGCTTCATCGCGCGCGCGAGCGACAGTGACCTGGGTGTCGGTCGCCGCGAATTCAGTTAGGCGAGTCTTGAGCTGCCGCTTCTGCAGGGCATTCAGTCGCGAAGCCTTTACGGGTGGCGCGTCGGGAGGCGGAGTCTTCTCGTCCATGAGCGAGATGATGCCACCAGGAGAAGCGCCGGCACCTGCAGACTCCAACAAGCGCAGCACGCTGCGCGCAGATGTCACCGTACCGGCGCAGGAGGATCATGGTCCCGCCAGTCTCGCAACGTCACCTACCGGCGTGGAGGCGGCAGCGATGCGGCTGTCAGCCGCGCGTCTGAACCTGAGCAGCAGCTGGCCGGCAGTGACACCTCCGGGTTGCCCAGTTCGAGACCTTGAGCCTAAGCCGCACGACGTTCCCGATGAGTCCTCGTGAGGATCGCTGCAAGGCCGATGGCGAGAAGTAGAGCGCTGCCGGGCTCGGGAACAGGCACCATGGAGCGAGCCCAATCCGTTCCAGAGGCCGATGTCACGTCGTATCCGACCGCTTGGCCGCCGAATGAGACGCTCGTGATGCCGTCCCAGTAGACCGAGTGCGACGCGTCGGCTTGGGCGCTTCCTGCAATCTGAGCTTGCGCAAACGTAATTAGCGTCCCGCGGATCGTGAAAGGCTCTCCAAACCGGAAACTCCACGTTGCGGTCATGCGTTGACCAAACGGCACGGCGACGCCGTCATTGTTGCCGCTGAAGGTCGCCTCAACACCCAGCGACGAGAGACGTAGTGACCCCGTGCTGTCGACACCGGATAACGCGTCGAAGCCAACGGAAACGTAGCCCCCATTGATGCCGGAGTTGTTGCCGTTCACACTGCTCAGGACCGAAGTTGGCGCCAGCGCGACAGTGATCGTTCCAACCTTTCCGGAAAGCCCTTGACTGTTGACGGTCAGCGAATCGATGAAGCGGGTGGTGGTGCTCGAATTGATTAGCACGCCGGCGAAGCTACCGTTGTTCGTCGCAATAGAAGATCCCTTGAGGACACCATAACCAGCGCTCGAGGTTCCGACAGCAGTGCCCCAGGAGCCGGAGACGGAGCACCCTGTGGTGGTAGAGGACGTAATCCCGGACGAGTGACACTCCGCAAATTGCGTCAGCACCGCTTGAGCGATGCCAGCGTGCCCCGCCAGCGCAATCCACATGGCCGCCAACATAAACAGGCGTGCCCGATTGGAGTAGGTCCTACAAAGCGTCCGGTTTCCCATCGCAACCTCCATCCTTGGTCACCGATCATTAGTAGGGCGCCTGCCGGACGTCCATCCCTAGCTCCGTCGATGCCAAGGTCCGCGTGAACGGCGCCGGACTCCAGTCCCCCGCGCCGGGCGCCGAGTCCGACTTGAATGTTGCAAGCGTATGAGATATCTTAAGTACAGCATACGATCCAGACTGGAGTCCCCAAATGACCGCTCGCATCGCCAACATCGAACTCGCACAAACCGTCTTGGCCGCCGCTGCCGGCAACGTGGCGAAGACGCTGGACGCAGCTGGCGGCAGCCTCCATGACAAGCTCGCGCTTGCGCTGGCCGCAGAACGCGAATTGACCGAAGCCGCCACCGCGATGGAGGCGAGCCTGCAGGCTGCCCGAGCGGCAGCTGCGGGCCGTGCCTCGCGCTTGCGCGCCGAAATCCGCGAGGGCGCGCTGAAGGAAGTTGCCGCCATGCTTCGCGATGGTTCGGTGACCTTGGCCGACGTCGCCTGCCGTGCCGGCGTCGCCATCGAAGGCAACATGACTTTCGAACGCGTTGCAGTGATCGAGCCGGCTCCTGCCGCCGCCGCTCCCGCTCCTGTGGTCGTCATGGCCGCCAGCGGCCCGCAGCCTTCGGCCGAAGTGCGCGAGAACCTGCGCCTGCAGGCCGGCTACATGCACCCGGTCAAGTTCCGTGACCCCGCGACTGGCGCCGGCTGGTCTGGCCGCGGCCCGACGCCGAAGTGGCTCAAGGCGCTGTGCGTGGACGGCAAGACCATCGAAGACTTCCGCGTCGGCGCCACCGAGCCCGCCGCTGCTCCTGCTGCCACGGACACCGCCACGGCCCCGGCCGAAGCGCCCGCTGTCGTAGTTGCGGCGGTCGCAGTCGATGGTGCAGCAGAAGCCCCTGTCGAGGCGGGAGTCCCGGCCGCTGAGGCTGCCGCCGCCCCGGCCAAGACTCCTGCTGCCGACTGTTCGACGGTCGAAGCAGCTGCCGTGCCCTTCGCTGAAGTTGCTGAGGCTGTCGAGACGGCTGCCGCCCCTGTTGACGCTGCCTTGTTGGACGGCACCTCTGACATCGGTCAAGAAGTGGGCTCGTTCGATGCCTCCGGCATGGACAGCGACTTGAACATGGCGGCTGGCGCCGACGACAACGACGACATCGGCGAATTCGTCAGCGGCATCGCCGCGATGGGCCTGGACATGCCGCCCGGCAACGCCGCTCAGTTCCTGGCTGCGGCCTGATCCCGCGGAGCCGAGGCGCCATGATCGCACTGTTCAAGCTGACCTCGGGGACGCGTCCCTCGTCGTCAACGACTCCCTGGTGATGGTCGGCGACCCGGCCATCGACGATGTGACCAACGTGCAGACGGTGGCCGAATACCTGGCCTGCGCGCTCGAACAGACCCAGGCGTGCATCCACATGGCAACGCTCAAGGCTGAAGACTGGACCTGGGAAAGCCTCATCGAGGCGCGCGCCGCCGAACGGGCGCTGCACGCTGCCCGGTGATCGTCCCCGTCCCCGTCCCTGTCAGCGGCGCGCTGCGGCGGCGCGCACTGTATGGCCGGAGCGGGCGCAAAGTTCGACACGGCGACTGGAAGTCCATTCGCCCTCGAATGCTGGCGGGCATCGCGCGTAGCTCGGGTCTGCTACCGACCTGCCCGCACCGCCAGCATGCAAAAGGAGATCCACATTCCGTACTGCCGTCACAGTCCGCTCCACCGGCCAGGGCCTATGGCCATCGCAAGCGATACCTCACCGCCGTTGCCGGCAGGGGCGTCCGTTGGCATCCTGTACCTGTGCTTGATCGCCCACCGGGCCTTCCGGTTGGCCAGCCCGCTCACAAACCGCCGCCCCGCGGCGCACCACCTCGAAACCGCATGAGCGTGACCACCTCTGAAGCGAACCTCACGAGTGCGATCGCCAAGCTCGTCCAGAACGGGCGGGATGTATGGTGCGCGGCGCTGACGCCTGCTGAGATCGTCGCCCTGGTCGATGCCGGCGCGATCGCCAACCTCGCAGCGCACGTCGTCCGGGCGCGAGAGAAGCTCACCAAGGGAGAGTCGGGCTCGACTTGGTTCTACTTCACCCCGCGCAAAGCACTGCGCAGCAAGATTTTGAAAGCAAAGACATGAGCAACGACTACAGCTGGCGCGGCAAGACGGTCCGACACCTAGATGGGCGTACGGGCACCATTGACATGGAACGCACGGGCTTCTTGCACATCGCCCTGACCATCGCCGTCGACGCTGGCGAACCCGCGCATGTCCAGCTCAACGCCAACGGGCAGGACTCCGGCGATACCGGTTGGGCATGGCTGTGCCCCGAGTTTTCCGGCGGGCCGGCCTGGCTTCCTCTGGGCGACCACAACAAATTCGGCGTGCAGCACGATGAGGGCGCAACGGCATGAGCATCGTCGTTTTCTGGCTGGAGGAGTCCGGGGCGGCGACCCACTGCAGCTTCGAGCAGAACGAGCTGACTCAAGCCTTGAAATGCACTGAGGAAATGCGACGGGCTGGCAAGCGACACGTGTGCATTTCGAGCGAGCTGGGGGACAGCGTTGGTAAGCCGGGAGTGACCGGCCTCGACGGGCGGACGTTGCCGGACGGAAGCAAGTACGAGTGGACTAAAGCGCATCGTGGGGCCGGCCCTGGCCCACGCGGCCGCTGAGCGGCTCGCCGCGCCGGTTGTGCGTCTGCTTCTGGCGATTGCCTTGTGAGGGCAACGAGTGCGCGATGCGGCGACAATCGCAGACCTCCAAGGGTTCTACCTGCGTCCAGATGAAAAATGAACCAGTGGTCGAGTCCGTTATCCGGGACGACGGGCTGCGCTACAAGGTCAAGCCGAGCGGCACCCAGTTCCCCTCCACGGGACGACTCTCCACAGGCACGATGTCGTGCTTCAGGTGCGGCACCCATCGGCCGCTCGTCGAGCTCGAGTACAAGCCCGTCATTGGCGTCAAGCGCCGAGTCTGCAAGGGCGGCTGCCGCTAGGCGGCCTGACATCTGCCGGCGCTGCCACTCCGGCAGAGCTGGCGAACAGCGGTGAGCTGGAACCCCGGCTTCAGCGCATCCTGCACTTACCCCACCATACCGACCCTCATGTTCGAAGCTGCAGAGCCGACCAGCCAACCGTTCAACACCGACTTGCCCGAGCGCGCGCCCAGTGCGGCGCGCCTGGCCGCGGAGGCCTTTTTCGCCCCGGCACCGGGGTCATCGTCCGAGACTGCTGAGCCCGCGGTGCTCGTCAAGAAGAGCAAACTCGAGGAGCCGTCGCCGGCGGTGAGTGGCGAAATGCCTGAACCTGCCGAGCCGCCTCGCGAGCCACGTGTCTTCAGGCTGTCGGCTCCTGCGGCGGCTGCTGACCAGGCCACGGCTGAGGCGCCGGTGACGCTCGGCACGGTCGAGCCAGTCGCCGCGGTGACGGAGAGCCAGTCGAGCGAGAAGCTTCTCCCCGCTCCCCGTGCAGTCATCCGTCGTCGCAAGCGCCGGGCGCTTCATGGCGAGGTAACGATCACGAGACCAGCTGCGCCCGAGCCCACAGTTGCAGCCGCCCCTGTTGCCGAAGCGGTGGGCGCTCCGGAAGAGCTGCGAGCGGCCCTCCCGGCTCCAGCGCCCCGGCATCAGCGCGCAGCGCCCGGCAAAACGGCCAGCGTTGAAACGGCCTCTCATGAGTGGCCCCGCTACCTTGAGATGCGCCGGCAGCTGCTCGCTTTGCAAGCCGAAGCACGAGCGGCTCGCGCGCGCGAAGCGCAGGAGGCGCTTGTCTGGATCAAGCGAGCCATCGCGGAGTACGGACTCACCGCCGCTGACTTCCGCGCAGTTCTCCGAGCCTGACCTGCCGGGCCAGGGGGCTTGCAAGGCGCTCCGTCTACGTCATGCTTAGCTACCCGCGGACTTGGTGGCTAGTTGCAAACATGCTATGCATGTCTGCATGACCCACAGCACGGCAACCAGGAACATCGAGGCCCGCGTCGCCAGGCCGAATGCACAGCGACTGACGCGGCTCGTTGGTCTCATGAGTCGCTATTGGGTGGACCCCGACCTGGCTGCCGAGGGCGTAGAAGAGCGGCGCCTTGCCATCAGCAAGGCCTACTTGGTTAACCACCTTGGCCTCGTCATGTTGATCGAGGACCGTGTCAAAGATGGTCTGCGCCCCGTCCAGATTCACCACCTGCCCAGGCAGAGCCCCGAGGTGATCCGCCAGGCGCTGTCGCTGCTGACGCCGCATGAGGTCCACGCTGGGCTTGCTGCGGCACTCAAGGCGTTGACGGAGATGCACCCGTTCGCCGGCGGCGATGTCCCCGGGAAGCCAGGCTGGACTCGTGAAGAAGCGGCGGCCCTTGGCATCGTGGCCACCAAGCGTACAGCGGACGGACAGTCTTTGAAGATGACCTGCCTCGCCATGATCTCCGAACGCTGGATGAGCAATCGCGAGTGGGAGCAGGCGACACGATCGACTCGCGTCGCCGAGTTCATCCGGGCTCTGCGGGAAGATGGCTACGACATCAGCAAGGAAGACCGGCCGAGTGACAGCGGCAACAAGATGCCGTACACCGCCTACCGGTACTTCGTGGACCCTGGCGAACGCGACGCCTGGAAGCAAGAGCAAGCGGTCAAGGAGTACATGAAGACGCGAGCCCAGGCCGATGAGGCGGCAAGATCCGAGGTCGCGGCAAAGGCGCTGCGCGACAAGCGCATCCTGGAAGCGGCCGGCCGCCGGCGCGGATATGGGGCATTGGCGTCTACACCGCACAGCGGTGGAAGCAAATACGGCGGCTGGGTCAGGCCTGCGGTACCGCCGGCCGTTGCGCGTGCAACGCCTGCGGTTCGCCAGCTTTTTGTGGCGCCTGCACAGCCGGCGGTGCCGAGTCGCCCGCCTGCGAACGCGATGGCGCGTCTAGGCGCCTTGCAGGGCCATCGGCCGCAGAGGATCGAAGTCGACAGCGCGCCCGCTGTTCCGGCAGCAGCGCTGAACAGGGCGTTCCCTGGTGCTGGCAGCAACGAAGTCGTCAAGCTTGGCGGCCTCGACTACATCCGGAAGTTCCGACCTCGCAAGGATGGTGAGAAGGTCGTCGCGTGGGAGACGTTCTGGGAGCGTGCCTAGGCTCCAGGCACGAGCGCACCGAAAACAGCCGGCACCACGCGGCGTGATGTCATGGTCGCCGGCCGGCAGTGCGGCGTCAGCACCGCACCTTCGGCATCTCCTCCCACCGCGTGGTGTATCGCGGCGTGCGACGCTCCTGCTTGACTGACCAGCTGCGGGTTTCTGCGCCGTTGCTCACGGCAGTCTGACTTGCGACCCGCACCGAGTCTCGCCCGAACCGGCGGTTCAAGGTGTCCATTGCCGCCATCAACTTGGCCCGGCCCGGACTGGGCGCGTCCGGCGAGGATGGCTCAACGTCGCCGAACAGATCGAGCTCCGCTTGCTGGGCGCCGGCGTCCTGGAGGTCCATCAGCATCACGCCGGCCTTCGCATAGTTGAACCCGGGCCGGTAGAGCCGGTGCACCGCGCCGGCCGTCGCGCCGACCAGGTGCCGGGTGTCTGCCGTCGGCCGTACCAGCGGGATCGTGACGTTCGCTTCGTGCTGCCGGTCGTCCTTGCGAAAAGGACTCGTGGTGAAGAAGACGTTGACCGCACCTGCCATGGAGCCCTGCTGGCGCAGCTTTTCCGCAGCACGCGCTGCGAACTCGCTGACCGCCTCGACGATGCCGTCGACCGACGTCACTGCCTTCCCGAACGACCGCGACACGAGGATTTGTTGCCGTCCCGCTGGTTCGTCATCCAGGGCCATGCACGAGACCCCGCGCAGCTCCAGCAGTGTCTTCTCAAGCACCACGCTGAACTGCTTGCGTAGCGTGGCGGCGTCACTTCGCACAAGATCGAGCACAGTGCGGATGCCGGACTCGTTGAGCTTCGTGGTGATCCGCCGGCCGACGCCCCAGATGTTGCCGACCTCGGTGGCCGCGAAGAGCTCCTCGAGCTCGGCCTGGCCGACGGCACCTACGTTGCAGATCTGTGCGAGGCGCCGGGGGTAGGCCCCCGGCTTGCGCTCCGACTCCTTGGCGACGTGGTTGGCGAACTTGGCCAGCGTCTTCGTGGGCCCGAGTCCGACGCAGGTTGGGAGGCCGACTTCGCGCCAGATGGCTGCGCGCATGTCTCGACACAGCACGACCAGGTCGCCGCGCACGCCCTCGAAGTCCAGGAAGGACTCGTCGATCGAGTAGACCTCCTGCCGCGGCGCGTAGCGCGCTTCAATGGCCATCATGCGACTGGACATGTCGCCGTAGAGCTCGAAGTTGGCCGAGACAGCGATGAGGCCTTGGGTCTTCTCCAGGTGGCGGACCTGGAACCACGGCTGAGCCATCTTCACGCCCAGAGCCTTGGCCTCGTTGCTGCGCGCGATGCAGGCCCCGTCGTTGGAACTGAGTACCACGACCGGCCGGCCGCGCAGACGAGGTGAGAACACCCGCTCACAGGAGACGTACATGTTGTTCGCATCGACGAGAGCCAGCATCAGTCACCCGATGAGCTGCTTGATGACGTGGGTGACGACGCCCCAGAACTCGAACTCGACGCCCTCGGTGAGGACGATGTCTGCGAAGCCAGGGTGTGCCGCCTGGAGCTTGGTGAGGGCGTCCTGGGCCCACAGGCGACGGCACAGCATTTCTCCGTCGACTACGGCCACCACAACGTTGCCGTGCGCCGGCTGAAGCGCTCGATCCACCAGCAGGACGTCGCCAGAGTCGATGCCGACGCCGCGCATGCCGTCGCCGGCAGCGCGCATGACGAACGCCGCCTGAGGATGCGCGATGAGCGCGTCGTTCAGGTCGATGCGCTTGACCGTTGCGTCTTCGGCCGGCGACCCGAACCCTGCGGCAACGGTCACCCGGGCGGTGGCCCCGCCCGGTGCTGAGTCAGGGCCGACCGATGCGCCATCAGGCAGGGATTCGCGCGTGTACATGGGCAGCTGCAGTTCCAGATGGCGGCAGCTTAACCTTTTGAGTCCTCATAGATTCGAAACGGTCATGCCGGTGGCGGTACACGCGCAGTTGCCAAGGAGCGGTTTGCTTCCCGTCCCAGAGGCAGGCAAAGAGTTTCAGGAGGAAACGAGCACCCTTCCGCACGCACCCGGGCACTTTAGAGTCTGGCGCCACGCGTTCATTGAGGGACTTTGATGACCATCGACCAATTGGCAGAAAACGCGCTCGCTTCGGTCCGAAGTTGGTACAAGACCGGAGTGAAGTCGAACAACAAGCGTCGAGCCATGCCGACGGATGCGCATAGAAATGCGGAGGAGGCCCGCATCTACGCCAGTTCCGTGTTGCAGAGCAAGGGGATCGCGGACTACTACCTCCATGGGGCGCTCGCGCACGGCGAAAGTATGGCGTCTAGGCAGCGCGCAGGGAACTGCTGGGACCTTGCCGTGGCAGCCATGGCTGCGGCGGTGAGATTGGATCGGACGCAAGTGGTACGTGTGATTGCGATACCCGCACCCGGCGACCATGCGTTCCTGACTATTGGCGGTACCCTTGAGGAGGTGTTGCGGCCCTTCTTAGTAGCGCATCAAGGGCACTCGAACTACTGCATCTGCGACCCGTGGGCCAACATCGCCTGTCGCGGCCACCTGTACCTGGGGCAGTTTTACGACAAGATGGGCAAGTGGAAGTCGCACGGCAAGCAGATCTACTACGACGGTGCTTGGCGCGACGCTGACGATCATGGATGGAAGATTTCGATGATGTTGATAAAGCAGCTCAGTCACGAGGAGCTGCCTCGGCCATAACCCACGCCACCCGAGCGCTTGCGCATTTGAAAGTTTCGGCAGGCCCTCATGGTGCTCCTGAGGGTGACCCCGGATGGCTACGTTCAATGCTGCAGTCCATCAGCGTGGAAGGCTGGCCGGGCGTCCCAAACGGTATTTGTCCAAGCCCCTGTGACGCGCGCAGCCGCACCCTGGGTCGCGCTGGGGCGTCAGGTGTACGGTCTGCCTTTGCCGCGGCGGCTTCGTGAAGGGCCCGGTGCGCACGTGTGGCAGCAGACCACGTTCTGACTTGGCCAAACACGTACCTTGAGATCTCCGGATAGTCGGCGG
>CAKZXL010000220.1 GCA_937883885.1 uncultured Aquincola sp.
AGCCTGCGTAGCGGTGGCCACCCGGACGATGATGGTCCCAGCGACGCGCACGAGGAGACCGTCAACGGCTTCATCGCTCGCATGGCTTGCGAGCGCGAGCGGCGCGCGGCACGTGAGAGCCCCGCAGCCATCGTCGCTGAGCAGCGGGTTGCCGAGTCGGCCCGCCGGATGCGGCCCTAAATCGGGCCCGATCAAATAGGGCTTTTATGCGCCCCAATGAGCAAGGCCCGCGCGGCGCAAGCCGGCGGGCCTTGTGGTCTGGGCGATGATGCTCAGTCGGCGCCGAAGTCGACCTTGCAGAAGTCTGAGCCGACCGGGAAGTCGCTCGCCTTGGCACCCTGGATGCCGGCGCTCAACTCCTTCGCGCCCTTGATGGGCTTCGCCTTGACGGTCACCCCTGGCTTGCCGCCCACCTTGGAGTCCTTGGCCGAGACGACCTTGCCGCGGGCCTCGGCCAGGCAGCTCTGGACGTCTTTCCACGGCGCGACGGCCGGGTCCACCTTGGCGACGTCTGCCGCATGGGCACCGACGCTCAGGGTCGTCATGGCGGCCAGCGCCAGCGTTACGAACAGCTTCATGGGTGGAATAACCTTCTTGGATGTTGGTACGCTCAAACTATCACCGGCGCCGACGCCCATCAAGCTCGGGAGCGGACGGGTTTGTCACCCGGTCTTTTGCATGAGGCTGTCGCACGGGGCAACCTTGGCGACTGCGCGCAAGTTTGCTATCCCTGGTCGGAGCAACAGAAAGCGCGCATGAATCAACTGCAACCACCGCAGGTCTGGCCTGTCATCCACCTCTCGTCCCCCGAGCTCGCCTACCGTAATGCCGGGCTTGCGCAGGTGTGCGGCTGCGCCGGCGTGTTCGTCATCGAGATGGACGGCCGCAACGACGCCATCGACCCGGTCGCCGTCGAGCTGAAGCGCCGCTTTCCGACCTTGAAGGTTGGCGTCAACTACCTGGGCGTGCCGGCACACCTGGCCGTCGTGCGCAGCCTACACCTAGGCCTGGACGCCACCTGGACGGACGAGCCCGGCGTGCGCAGCGACGGCGTGCATCCGCTGACACTCGATGCCCTCGCGCCGGTCCTGCAACGCAACCCTGGCCACCTCTTCTTCGGCTCTGTGGCGTTCAAGTACCAGCCGGTGGAGGCCGACCCGCCTGCGGCTGCGCGCGCTGCGTTGGCGCTGGGCATGATTCCGACCACGAGCGGCGCAGCCACCGGTGTGCCCCCGCAGGCCTCCAAGCTTCATGCGATGCGCCAGGCTGTCGGCGACGGGCCGCTGGCCGTTGCCAGCGG
>CAKZXL010000221.1 GCA_937883885.1 uncultured Aquincola sp.
CTTCTTGTTCCAGTCGCGCACATCGTCGTGCAGCGGCACCTCGTGGGGCGGCCAGTGCATCTTGTTCTGCATCTCGTAGGCTTCAAACGCCCAGGGGTACCGGAACGGCTTGTAGAAGCCCTTGGCATCGCAGACGGTGTGGGCGGGGGGATTGTTCATCGAGGCGCCTTGATGGTGGAGTCTTGCGCGGTGCGCCGCACTGTAAGGAGGATGGCGCCCGGATGATATCATGTACACCGTGCATAGGCAAACGACGCTAGGCAAGGTCCGAGACGCCTCTGTCCGGTCCTGCGAATGCCACGACTTGTGGCTGCTGGCCCGCGACGACGGTCAACTGGACGAACCACAGGCACCGCCCTGGCGGCAATTCTCCTCCGAGCAGAAGTTCGTTCACCTCGGGGCCTCGCGCCGAGCCATCAACGGATAGGCTCGCGACAAGGACTCGCACAGGGGCCGGTAGGGCGTCGGGACCCCAAAGGCCTGGTGCCTCGCCACGAAAGAGCATCAACGCGTCCACCTGCTCCGGCCGAATGCCCCTCTCGCGCAACGCCGCCACCGCGGGACCTGGAGGGCCAGAGTAGGGCGCCAGCTCCGGGATGCGCAGCGCAGGAGAGAGGAAGACCTCTGTAAGCTGGGCGGCACGCTGCTCGCGCAGCCCTTCGCGCAGGCACTTGGCCGCTGTGAAGAGCGCAAAGACAACGCCCCAGGGCAGTAGCTTGACCAGCTCCAGAGCCTCCATCGCTCAGCCGTAGAACGGCACGCCCAGCTTCGGTTCGCCCCGAGCGCGGATGGCCCCGGCCATGGCTTCGAGGGTCGTAGCCAGAGCATCGAAGGCAGCCTCCTCAGAGTCGGCCGACGCTGGCTCGAGCGCCAACGTGGCCTGGGCGCCGTCTGCGTGTGCCGCCAGGGTGACCGTTCCCTGCGCGGCTGCCACGTCCTTGCCGGGCTTGTACGACGCAAGGTAGGTCGCCGTCACAACGCCGTCTTCGCCGACAGCGCAAGTCTTCAGGGAAAGCATGGGAATCTCCTTGATTTGGTAACAGGTCACGTTTGACGCAGCGTGCAACGTATCACCTGTAAATCGCATCGACAAGGTGAAGCCTGGTCACCTGTGGCCAGCAAGGTTCCGGAACACGAATGGTCTTGCGAGCTCGATCATCACGTTGATATTCAGGCGCAGGGATGATATGCTGTATGCCACCTCATTGGCTAGCTGTTACTCTGCCACTGCGGACAAGACAGCCAGAAAGGCCTTTCATGTCACACGCAAGCGCAGCGCGCGCCCACGAATCGACCAAGCCCAGCCTCGCGGCGCAGGTTCGCGATACCCTTGTCCTGAACGAGGGGCTCATCGTCGAGCTCGTCAACGAGGTCTTGGCCAGCCAACCGGCCCACAAAGCCGAGTTCTTTCGTCGTCAGCTGAAGTCCAACCCCGCACTTGGTGTCTCCATCAAGCGAGTCGTCGTCGACGTAGGTGTGGTCCTGTCGCTGGCGAAGAGCCTGGAGTCGGATGACGAGTTCTCGGACTCGGCCGCGCTGGTGCACGACATCGACTTCGTTGCGCACGACGGAAACGTCGGCGCTTTCGCGAAGGCCATGGTCGAGTGTGACCTGCTGTCCATCGCGAAGTCCGAAGGTGAAGATGCCGTTCTGTATGACCTGCTCCCGGCGGACGTGCTCGAGCGCCGCTTGCGCCTGATACTGGCCTTCCTGGACCAGATGATGAAGCGCACTCATTGACATTGAACTTTCCACAACAGTGAACCAAACACAATCCGAAAGGAAGAGTCAATGAAAGCGCTGACCCGCCTGCAGAGCACCGTGCTGTTCCAGGCTGCAGAGAACGAAGGTGTTGCAGCGAAGATGACGCAGCGCGCGAAGCAGTTCGTCGCATTCGGTGTGCTCGTTTCCGCCGCTCTGGCTTCGCAAGGGGCGCATGCCCAGAACCAAGTGCTGACGCCCTCCAACTGCGCCGGTGTCGGCGCCACGGTCGCCGGCATTGCCGGCGCTGCCTCCGGCAAGACCAACGTGCAGCAGGCTGTCTGGGGTGCCCTGGGGGCGTTGGGCGGCGCGGCCGCGGGCAACTGGCTGTGCTCTCCGAAGACTCGGTCGCTGGACTCGAGCTACGACAACGCCGCCCGCTACGGCGTGGGCGATGGGCGAAGCGTCGAGGTCGACCGCCAGTCGCCGAAGATGTCGCTGTCCATCACCGAGCGTGACCGCCTGGACGAGATGTCCGGCGCCGCCATCAACGCCAAGTACGCATGGAAGAAGTCGCTGTTCGACATCGACCAGGCGAGCCAGCGCGGCTACGCTGCCGGCGTCAACGCGGCGCGCGAGCAGGAAGCCATCAATCGCGCGGAGTTCGAGCGCGCTCGAGGCGCGTTCGCCGGCACCGTGGCGCGCCTGAACGCGGGCGCCGACGGGAGCCCGCCGCGCGCCGTCGGCCGTTACCTCGAAATCTCGGCTTCGCTGCTCGAACTGGATGCCGGTAGCCGGGTCTCGTACCAGATGCTCGAGCAGCGCGACACGATGCTCAAGGACCGCAGCCCGGCCTACCAACAGGAAGCCGATCGCGTCGGCAGGATGCGCGCTCTGCGCGGCTGAGAGAAATCGTTCGCTGAGGAGAAAAGGGCCGCAATCGCGGTCCATTTTCTTCGTGTGCTTGTGCATCGCCCTCACACGGGTCGGTGCTCGCCGCCGCCAGCTGTCTCGCCTTGTTAGAGCGCGCAGTGAACGATATACTCTGTGTGTTGTCGCAGTGCGACAGGGGTCACCACGCACGGAATGTTTGAGAGCACATGAGCAGCGAAGGATACGGATACGGCCCTGGCATGGGAACCCTCATAGGGCTCAAGATGGGCTCGGTCAAGGCTGCCGCCGATGCGCACGTCCAGGACCTCGAGGCCATGCGTGCCGAGCTGCGTAACGCCGTAACTGGAGGCTTGTTCGAGAAGGCGTTCGCGCAGGCCTCGGCCGACGTTACCGCCGAAATAGTCAAGGAACTCAGCGAGGAGCAGGCCGGCAAGCGCGGGGCGCGACGTCTGAGCGACCCTGCAAACGTCGAAGGCCGCAACGAAGCTTACGTGACCCACGCAGCCGCCCACGTCCGCCGCTTGAGCGGTGGCCAAGTGCGCATGTCGCCCCAAGACCAGGCGCGCGTCAAGGCGCAGCGTCCCGTAAAGTGAAGGTGCCGAAATGACTGGACCTGGAGTCGGAACACTGATAGGCCTGGCCTGGGGCGACGCGCTGAACGAACGCGACTTCGCCGCCGAGCGGCTCCGACTGCAGCGCGAGCTGGCAGCCGCGAACGCACAGGCGCTCGGCGCAAAGGCGACGAAGGATGCTTCGAAGGCTGTCCTCGATGCGGTGGTGGGCGAGCTGGTAGCCGAGCAGGCCGGCACGCTCAAGGTGCGCCGCCTGAGTGACCCGGGCAACATCGCTGGCCGCAATGAAGCGTTCATGGATACCGCGGAAGGCCAGCTGCGTCGACTGAGCGACGGCAGCCTGAAGTTTTCGGTGGCATCCACGCTGCGCGTCAAGCGAGCCAAGGTGGAGCTGAAGGAAGTGCTGGCCGACCCTACGCTGGCGCCCAGCCTGGACAGGAAGACCACCCCGCGCTGAGGCAGCCGCCCTCTGCCAGAACAAGGCCCGGTACCGCAAAGCGGACCGGGCCTTTTGCATTGGCGCACCGACCCCGGGGCGCGTCATCCGTTGCCGGAGCCCAAGACTGGCGCAGCTGCGCTGCAAAGAGAAACGCCCGGCAGTGCCGGGCGTTCTTGAGGGCCGAGTTGTTGGCTCAGGTCTTTTTGCGTCCCTGGCCGCCAACCCTTGGAGTGGCACTCGCGTCGTCGCCCGAGGCCATCCTGACACGTGCCACGCGGGCGCCGGCGGCCGCCTCGCCAGCGCCTTGCAGTCCGCGGGTGGCTGCTCCAGCACTCTGCTGGGCGTCGGAATTGAACTCTCGGGCTTGTTCCATGCCGGCGTGCGCGCCACCGATCCAGCGGTACACCGTCTCGCTAAGCACATAGACCAGGGTCATCGTGGAGCGCACAGTTGTGAACACGATGCTGGCGTACAGCATGGCCAAGACAACGGTGGCGACAATGCCGGTTGTGCTGTTGCCCTCGAGCGAAGACATGTTGGCCTTGAACATCAGGGACACCAGCTTGAGCACCGGGTCCATGATGAGGAAGGCGCCGATGAGGCCGAACACGATGAAGATGGGGCGGGTAACCGTCTCGAGCAGAATCATGTAGCCGCCGATGCCCTTGCCGGCGATGTCGTCGCCTTCGGGGTGCAGGTGGCCAGCCAGCCACACAGGCCCGGCCACGACGGCCGAGAAGAGGGCCATCAACCAGCCCACGATGGAGCCGATGGTCAGGGTGAACGGCAGCATCGGGATGACGAAGGCCATCATGACGCCGACGCCAAAGCACGCGATGAAGCCGGCGTAGATGGCCGGGAGGGCCATGTGCAGAAGCTCCAGAGCCGTCGTCTTGGCGCCGCTCAGCAAATCGACCACCTTGCCAGGAGCGCTGTTACCTGCGGCCAGCGTCACCGTCGTCGCGGCGACCATACCAGTGGCCACCACTTCGGTGGCCACGATGATGCGGTCGCCGGTGTCCTTGATTTGCACCAAGGCGTGCTTGTCGCTTTTGGGGTCAACCGAGACGAACTTACCCAGCGTGTAGGCCAGCTTCTCTCCAGGGTTCCACCAGTCGCCGGCATCGCCCTTGAAGTTCTTGTCGATCTGTGCCTCCATGGCCTCGATGTCCGCTGTGAGGCTGGAATCGACGACGCCCGGGACGGCATCAGGCTTCTGCAGCGATCCGGCTGTCACCGACGGCACCGACTGCATCATCTTCGAGGCAGACGAGCGAATCTGCGCCATCTGGAAGAAGGTCGAGCCCGCCATCAGCCAGCCGGCATCTTTGGAGGCTTCGGTGAACTTGGTCAGGCGCTGGTCGAAGCCAGTGGCCGCGGCCGACACTGAGGGCTGGATCACGGCCTTGTAGATCGCGGCGGCCTGCTTGAGCGCTGCGGCGATTTCCGCCGTCGTGACAGCCGGAGTGTTAGGGTTGGCCTCGGCCATGCGCCTGGCGATCGGGCGCACCTGAGCGGCGGCCGCCATGATGCCCTGGGCTTGCGCGTCGATCAGGGCCTGGCCGCGCTGCTTGGTGGCAGCGATAGAAGCAGCGTCGTCGCCGAGGGACCCATTGGCGTACGTGCCTGGCTGTGTGATGCCGCCAGCCAGCATCTTCGAGGGCGCCAGCTCAAACGTTGAGCCGCCAACGTCCGTGTAGGTCGACGTTCTCACCGAACCACATGAGTCAACAGCCTCTCCCGACGTGTTGTCGAGTGCGCCCCACCGGAAGCTGCGGCTGTAGCTGTTGATCTCGCCCATCATCGGGTCAGCCATCGTCTCCTCGCCAGCCGGCTTTTCCGACAAGCCAAACGGTGCGACCGTGCCGTTGACCGAGCGAGTGAACTGGTTCGCCTGTGCGCACACCTCAGCCTTCAAAATGTCGCGGGCCATCGCCTCGACCTTGGCCTGGTAGTCCTGGGAGAGAATCACCGACGTTGCTTGTGAGCCGGAAAAGCCGCCGACCGCAGCCGCCCAGACCTGGCTTGCAGCCCCGCCGCCAGCCAGCGCCAGCCACAGGATGAAGTGCTGAATGGTCGAGTAGCCGGAGGCGAGAGGCACAAGCATCGCCGTGCCGGCGGTGAAGCGCAGAGGAATCCACATCGAGCTCCACTTTCGACCCAGGATTTCGCCGTCCTGCGCCGTATTGAGCGTTCCGATGACCGCGACGTAGGTGAACATGAGGGTGCCGAACGTCAGCGCGAACATGTTCAGCACCTGCATCGCCGCGCCGAGCATCGGCACTTGGTTGCCGGTGTTCCAGTCCCCGAAGATGGCTCCCACGATCCAGCGAGTCATGTCCTTGTCGGAGGGCTCGAAGCTGTCGGGCGTCGTCTGCGCTAGGGCCAGAGCGGGCGCCAGGATGAGTGACACAAGGCCAACGACTGCGGCGGCCTTCCGGTGATTCCGGTTCTTGGTCATTGTCTTGCCCTCAAAGCACCAGGTACGTGCCAGGAATGCGCAGCGCGTCCTGGAGACGAATGAGGTTTCGGTTCTCGATTTGCCACGCTCGGAAGCCGTGGATGTAGCCGTTGACGGCGACGGCGAAGGAGGCGATGAGCACTCCTAAGGCCATGAATGCGCTGGAGTTCAGGAACATCCAGAATGCATGGACCAGCAGGGCACCAGCCACGAGGTACAGGCCCAGGTGCACCCACTTGTGGCGCTGCATCTGGCTGTAAAGGAACTCCTCGGACAGACCCTGGCGCGCGATCGCCTCTTCGAAGGTCTCCACACGGGTCGGCGCCACCTTGAGGCGACGCGCCTTTGCGACCGCTCCTTTGGCTTCGCTGAAGAACCGCGCCTGCCGGTCGCTGACCGCCATCTGCTTTTGCTGGCGCAGGAGGCCGCGCAGCAACCAACCCTTGCTCCGCTCCTCACGGATACCTTGAGCGAACTGCTGCCAAAACCCGGGCACTTCGTTGGTGGCCTGGGCAGTGTTCTGTGGAGCCTTGGGTTTGTCCATGAATGCGCTCGAGCTTTATGTGGGACGCAATGCGTCCATCAGTGGCAGTGAATAGTATATCACATAGACGTGCACGCGCCTACATGGAGCCAGGCCGCAAGGCACTGGCGCCAACTAACCTCCGCTCGGGCGAGCGTTCACTTGCGCGGTGCCGGGGCCCCCATTTGTGGCGTCACCGGGCGGCCTCCGCGGAACCCGGATGAGTGTCCGCTGTTGCGCACCTTCGGGGCCGCGCGAAGCTGCGGTGGCGAGCCATTGCGCCAGCCACCGCCTTGCTTCGTCTTGCCCTCAATGTCCGGTTCGCCATCCAGGTCGTTGAAGATGACCTGGCAGCTGTGCGATTTCCAGGCGGAGCAGCTCCAGAAGTGACCCGACAGGTCCTTGCGTTCGCGGCGGGAGAGGAAGCCTTCGTTGCACGCCTGGCACTTGTACTTCGGGTCCGGCGGTGTGGCGGGCGCAGAGGCAGCGCCGGCAAGGTTGGAGCGGGCGGTCTTGCCCTCCAGGTCAGGCGCGCCATCCACGTCATTGCAGGCCGCTTTGCAGCCGTCTCGGAAGTTGCTGCAGCCCCAGAAGAAGCCGGACTTGTCGCGCCGCTCGACGCGCCGCAGGAAGCCCTTCTTGCACTGCACACAGGCGTACTTCTGGGCGTCCGGACTGTCGGGCGCACGCTCGGCGCGCTCGATCGGCTTGCCGTCGACGTCATTGAAGCCCTTCTTGCAGGCTTCGTTCGAGCATCCGAAGAACGAGCGGTAGGCGCCCTTCTTCTCAGGGATGTGCTTCAGGGGGGAGCCGCAACCGGGCCTGCCGATGCTGCCGAAGCACGTGAAGGCGGTCTCGGCGATGCGCGGGCGCGCCGCCTTCGAGGAAGCGGGGAACTGGCCCGGCGAGAAAAACTTCGCCGAGCTCGCGACCATGTTGGTCACCCACGGCACCATCTTGGCGATGAACTGCGGATGCGTGGACTTCCGCGCCATCACGTCGTCGTTGAGAAGGCTCCACATTGCCGTCATGTCCGGCGCCTTCATGGAGTCCGGCAGGACGCTGACGAAGCGGATGGCCTCGTCGCTCGGGCTGAGCTCTTTGCCCTTGAGGATGAGGTGGCCACGCACCTTCATAGTCTCAATCATCGGGCCACGAGTCGCTTCGGTGCCGATGCCGCCGCCCTCTTTCGCCTGCAAGCGCTTCCGGTACTCCGGGTCCTTCACGTACAGGTAGATGTTCTTCATCGCCGTGATGAGAGCGCCCTCGGTGAAGCGTTTGGGAGGCTGCGTGCGTTTGGAGTCGACACCCGCGCCGGCCAAGGTAAGGGTTTGCCCCTTCTGCATGGAGGGCAGGGCGGCCGGCGCTTCTTCCTCGTCATCGTCGCGGGCCACCGCGAAGGCCTTGCGCCAGCCGTCGTCGATGTAGCGCCGCCCGCGGGCGGCGTAGAGCTCGACCAGGTCGCCGGTTCCACAGGACAGCAGCACTTCGGTGGCGTTGAACTTGGCTACCGGCCAGAACTGCAGGACATAACGCTTGACGATTTCGAGATACACCTTGAGCTCGTTCGGGTCCAGTCGGGAAACGTCAGAGGGGTTGTCCAGGTGAATGGGCACGATGGCGTGGTGCGCCGTCACCCTGGCGTCGTTCCAGGCCTTGCTCTTGAGCGCAGGCTTGGCACCAAGCAGCGCGGAAGCGAATGCGGTCGGCAACTGCGCCTTGGACAATGAGGACAGAATCCGCGCGGCTTCGCTGTGCTGGCTCTCGGGCAGATAGTCGCAGTCCACGCGCGGGTAGGACGTGACCTTCTTGAGGTAAAGCGACTGCGCCAGGTCGAGCGTCTGCTTGGCAGTGAAGCCGTAGAGCCTGGAGCAGTGCGACTGCAGTGCACTGAGCGAGAAGGGTAGGGGAGCGGACTCGGTCCCCGCTTTCGTCTCGGCTTCCACCACGGTCGCCCGGCCGGCCGCCTTTGCCGATGCCGAGATCGCGTCGGCGTCACCCTTATTGAGCAGCCGCCCCTCGAGGTCGACGCGTGGGTCGTCATAAACGCCGTCGGCGTTCTTGGGCACGTGCCAAATGGCGCGGAAGCCCGGCTCTGTGGCCAGGTCGATGTAGGGAACGTGGAAGTCGACCGGCTTGAAGTTCCGAATCTCGAGCTCGCGCTGAACGACCAGGTTCAAGGTGGGCGTCTGGACGCGGCCGATGTTGACGACGAAGTCGGCGCCGGCTGCGCGCGCATGAATCGTGCACGCCCGCGTCATGTTGATGCCGTAGAGCCAGTCGGCCTGCGACCGCGACAGGGCCGCCTCGTACCAGCCGATGTAGTCGCTATTGGGCTTCATCGCTGCCACCGCCTTGGCCAGGCTGGAATCGTCCAGCGCGTTCGACCACAGACGCATCACCGGCTTCTTGTTGCCCAGGTAGTGCAGCAGCTCATCCTGCAGCAGCTGACCTTCGGCATCCGGGTCGCCATAGCCAACAACAGTCGTGCAGTCAGCCAGGAGCTGCTTGATGGCATCGATTTTTGCCTTGGCCGGCGCCGTAGACTTTGTCCTGATGTCGACGCGAGGGGTGAGTCGGAAGGGATTCGGGATGATGGGCAGGTCGGCCAGGTTCCACTTCTCATACTTCGGGTCGTAGACGTGGGCCTGCACCTGCTCGAGCAAGTGACCGCTCATCCATGTGATGACGTCGTCGCCAACCCTGGCGAACGCGCCTTGCATCGCCAGCTGCTTGCTCGTCGTCTTGGCCAGCCATTCGGCAAAAGTCTTGCCGACGGAGGCCTTCTCGGCGATGTAGAGGCGGTTGAACTTTGGCATCAGGGTCCTGGTGAGAAAGATGAGGCGTCGCCGCTCAGCGCGGACGGACGCGAGTTGCCGTAGGACGGTGGGCGGGCTCCAGCAACGCGCGCCACTCTTGAGCGAAGGTGCAGTTGGCAGGAGCGCCGGCAAACAGCGGCGCGATGTCCCTGTCGTCGAAAGCAGCGAGTCCGCAGCCGACTCGAGTCACCGTGAACCGGAGCTCCGGGTTGGTGCGGGCGTACTCGAGGAAGCGCTCGATGTGCGCCCGAACAGACTCCAGGCTGAGCAGCTCGCCGGGGTCGGTCAGCCTCCCGCCCGAACGTCCATCTTTGGTCGGGATGGCATACGCACGGCCTGTCGCACCGACACCAATTCCATACCGGGCGCCGAACTGCTCCTTGGCGACCTTGGCAGCACCGGCGCCGTGTCGGCCGGCCAAGTTGGAGCCGAACACCCAGATGGCACCCAAGTCAGGCACGGTGCCGTCGCGGTGGTACTGGCGCGGCATTGCTGTGACCCCGGGCCCATGGGTGTCCGTCATCGTGGTCTTCAGCGCGGCCGCATGCGACGAGGTGCGGGCGCCGACGCGAAAGGGGCGCCGGACCCCTCGGCCTCGAACTCGGGCGGCGGGCCCGCGGTGTCCTCCGCCTCTGGTTCGGTCTGGCTGCGGCTCGCGAAGAGCGTCAGACGTCCACCTTCCCTGGTCGCCGCTTGGCCCTGCGCAGCGGCAGGAGTCGGCGCCGCCGCGGCTACGCGCGCGGGAGCAGGCGCGTCGAGCTTTACGCCGGCGACATTGCGCATCCACTCACCCTCGCCGCCACCAATCAGCTTGCTGACGCGCAGGTACTCGGCCGGCTCGGCGCGGGCGAAGTCGTTCAGGTATGCCTCGAGCGCGCCTTCTGTCGCCCCGGCGGCCTGGGTCGCCGTCAGGAAGCGTTCCTCGTCGCTGCCCTTGCGAACCAGGGTGGCGAGCTTGACGTAGGTCGATGCCGCGACATCAAGCGAGGCACCACCGGCGGTCGGGGCGTATCCCGCCGCCTTCGAGGCGTCATTGCGACGCTTGGCCAGCTCCAGCTTGACGCCGGCGCGGACCTCGGGGCTGCAGCGCGGGTTGTCGCGCTCAATCCATTCGAGGTAGTCCAGGGGAACCTCTCCCATCGGCCTGCCGTTGTGCTTGTTGCCGAACGCCATGTGAGTGGCCGGGACAATCTTGCTCGCTTCCTCGGCCTTGATGCGGGCGTCCGCTTCCTTGCGGCCCGGGCTCGCCAGCTCCCGCTCCATCGAGATGCGCAGGTCTTCGTCCATGTCCGTCAGCCCGCCCTTGCCAGGGACGCGACCCAGCGCCCACTCGAAGTAGCTGCTGGGGATGTCCTTGAAGTCCTTGCCGACGTGCGCGCCAAAGTGCATCGTCGAGACGATGATTGGCCGGTTGCACAGCTCGAGCAGGTCATCATGAGTCGTGATCCCGAGCATCGCTGCCTGCTTCCAGAGGTGATAGGTGTTCTCGAGAGAGGTGTAGACGTCGTCGATGGCGCGGTGTGGCCCCAGGCCGGCCGACTCAGGTTCGGTTTGAAGCCAGTAGTGCAGTACCTGGTTGCCATGCGCCGGCGCCGTCGACAGGAGATGACGAGAGAGGCGAACCGTGCACAGCCAGCTCTCGGGGTCCAGTGGAAGCTGAAGCTCGCCGTCGACGAAGGCCTCATCGAAGCTGCGGTTGTGCGCGTAGACGTGCGCGCCGTCGAGCATCTCCATGACCTTCGGCGCGAGTTCGGCGAACGTAGGCGCCTCGCCGCGAGCTTTGGCCTGTGCGATGGTGCGGTCGGTGATGTGGTGCACCGCCGAGGCCGTCGGAGGGATGGACATCTCCGGGTCGACCAGCGTGTGGAAGACTTCCCGAACCCCAGCGCGATACCGCACGATGGCGATTTCGCAAATCTTGTCGACAGCCGGGTCCACGCCGGTGGTTTCGGTGTCGACGTACGCGAAGTCCTCACCGAAGAACGGCAAAGTGCTCGGGTCGATGTTGCCGGTAGATGGCGGAACCGCCACCGGTTGGGGCACAGGCTTGTGAGAAGTGGAGTCGGGTTTCACTGCGGTCGTCATGGCTCAGGCCTTGGTGGTTTCGGAAATGGCTTTGGACGACTTCACTTCCCCCGCGCGGCCGGGCGGGCCGGCGCGCAGGGCCTGGTACAACTCGGCGCGCTGGTCGTGTGTCAGCTCGTCGACGGAGTTGAGGATGCGGTACACGGGCTTGGAAAGCCGCTGCGGCTTGGGCTCAATGCGGTCCGAAGCGAATCGCTCCTTGAGCGCTTCATGCGCCTCCGCCGAGGGCATCGCGGTCACCAGGGCGACGATGTCATCGACATTGCCGTCAACCTGGCTCATCGGGTCATCCGGGCGCAGATACTGAGCTGCATCGACCAGCACTCTCATGCCGACGAGCGCAATGGCCTCGGGAGAGACGCCATGCTCCAGAACGAAAGCCCTGGCCACGGTCATGTACTGGTGTGCTGCCTTGGGCTCGATGCCCTCTTCCAGCAGGAAGCGGCGGAACGACTTCGCGCCGGTCCGGCCATGCCATCCATCAGAGTCATGCAAGCTGACGAGATGGACGCCCATGACGATGCGGGCGACGCCGGCGGCACGTCGTGCGGCCTCCAGGCCCGCATACGCGCGCTGCTGGGCGGACTCGGCACGACGCCGGGCCATGTGATGGCTTGCCGACAGGCGCTCCGACTCTTCAGTGGCGTACACCGTCTGCATGCTGCTCAGACCCCGACTGGCGCTGCAGGGGCGCCGCTCGCGACGCGGTCGAAGGACGGGAACAGGTCGCGCTCTTCTCGGCGGAAGCGCTCCTGAAGGCGCGAAAAGACGCCCGACGCGGCCGCGGCGAACTCGCCGCGTGGAGCAGAGAGAATCGAGCTGGCGGCGGGGTAGCGGCGCGACAGGGCGGCAACTTCGGCGGCCAGCGGCACCATCTCACGCTCGAACTGCTCGGCCAACATCCGTGCCCGCGGCTCCCCGGACAGTGCGCTATGGACCAGCGAATCCTCGAGCGACTGGTGCACCGGCAGCAGCGTGGTCAGTGTCGTCAAGGCGTTACGGGCGTGGAGCGCAGACTCCGGCCCAACCTCACCTTCAGTGCTGGTGACCGCGCGGGACATCAAGTGCACGAGCAACTCATGCTGGACACGGAAGAGATGGGCGCCAGAAGGTTTCTGGGCGAAGGTGGCCAACGTCACTGGGCCGAACGCGTCCGCGAAGCGGGCTTCGCCGGCAGCGCCGGCGCTTGCAGCAATCTGGGTCATGTGCGAATCCTTTGCGAACGCAAGCAGCCACTCACGCGGCATGCCGTCAGTCGTCACGCGTCCATGAGATATCATATACGCGTGCACACGTCAACGAACTATGGCCTGGCAGTGCGTCGGGCCTGTTGCGCGCGCAGGTTCTGAATGCGCGATTGCATGGCTGAAGACGGGGCGGTGCCGGCCGTCGATTCAGGGGCCGGAACGATGGGCTTGGCTGCTTGCCTCGCTGCCGGAGCTGGCGCCGCGACTGGAGTCGACTGGTCAGGCTTTGGCAGCCTCACCTCGCCGGACTCGGACAGCTGCAGTTGCCTGCCCTGGGTGTCCACGTACAGCGCCGGGATGCGCTGAGGGGTTGTTTCCGGGCGCAGCATGCTGTGCTTGGTGGCTGCCCTGCGATCGGCGATGCCCACGTGCATGGGGCGAATGCCGACCTCGTTGCAGGCGGCGACGAACTCGGCTTCGGGTCGCCACTCGATGAGCTCATCGTCGAGCACAAGGTTGTGGACCTTGTGGCGGCGCACCAGGCCCTTCACGGACTTCAAGTACGAGTCACGGTCGTCGGTCTCGAGTGCTGCGACGAAGAGGTTCATGCACTGGACCGACTGGAAGCGCTTCTGGGCGGAGTCGAGGTTCTGAGCGCCTTGCAGGTCGGAGCCAATGCGCTTGAGCAGCGCGGCATCGGCCAGGTGCCATGGACTGGCAGCAAGGTAGCCGACCGCGGAAAAAACCGCAAGCTTGGCGCTGTGAGTCATCACATGCAGGCTGAAGGCCGGGTCTCGGGCCTGCTCGGAGACGCTGAAGCGCGCCGCGGCCAGCGTAATGAACTCGTTGCGGAAGAGTGCCTTGGCGACGTCCTCGACCTGCGGGCGAATGGCGTCCGGAATGCGATTGAGCGCATCCAGCGTCTCCGAAAGGGGGTCATGGTTGGTGACCTGAGCCCAGAGCCTGGTTGCCTGCTCATAGGCGTCAGCAATCGGAGCGACGGTTTCGTATCGCGCCTGCGCCTCGGTGTCGTCGAAGAGTGCCATGCGTGTCTCCTGGGTTAGGCGTATCCGCCCTGCGTTTTTGTCGAGGCCATCACGCGCTCGGGCTGGTAGCGGTGCATTCCGCTCGCGCCGAGCACCAGAGCGTCCAGCATCGCCTGGTTCTGGTTCGGCGACCGAGAGGCGCTCGTCGCCAGCTCGCGAGCGAACTCCGACGGCGCGATTTCGGTCTCAAACGCCAGCATCAGCGCGTCCCCGAGGAAGCACAGATGCCGCGGCGTCATGAAGCGGAAGGCGAAGTCAAGGGTGATGCGTAACCTGGCATCGAGGGCCTTGGCAATCATGTTCGCCCGGTTGAACTCGGGCTGCTTGTCCACGATCTCTGACACGTCACGCCTCCACTCGTCGCGCGTGGTGCGTGCCAGGGTGAGCAGGAACTGGTCGCGGAAGTTGCGCGCGCCCTCCCAGGCAGCGCCCCACAGACCAGCGTCGACGTTTGAGCAAGCGTCGCCCGCACGCAGAGCCGCCACGGCATCCTTGCCCGAGAGCTGCGTGAGGATGGTGTTCAGTGCGCGAACAGACTGCGCGACCGAGTGGGCCGGTGGTATCGGGCGCACCGGGTTCGGCGGCTGTGCTGGGGTGGCGGGGACGACGGCTTGCACTTGATGAACCTCTTTGAATGGTTTATAGTATATCACCTATGCGGCCGGTTTGCGACTTCCAGTCGCCGTGCCGCCGCCGGCGGGCTACGTGCCCAGCCATCTTGTTTCCCGCGACGTCACCCCGAAACATGCAGCGCACCACCCTATTCAATCGCTCGGGCGGCCAAGACTCGGCCGAGAGCGAAGCCTCCGTCACTTCAGGCACGGAACCGCCGATCGAGTCCGAGGCGAGCGCACCTCCCCGCCAGCCAGCCCCAACGTCCGGCTCCGCTCCGGAAACCGTGCATCCCCAGCGCCGCGGCGCTTCCGCAAGCACCGGCCCGACCCTGATGCAGCGCATCAAGGACAAGCTCCCGCTGCTCGACTACGTCAAGCGCTATCGCAGCATGAAGTCCTCCCCCGGAACGGCGGGCGAGTTCTACGGCAAGTGCATCAGCCCCGACCACGAGGACGACGGTCCGTCGTTCTATGTATCGACCCAGAAGCAGGTCTTCCATTGCAAGGGCTGCGAAATCAGCGGCAACGTGGTTCAGGCCTACGCCATCATCAACAACATGAACGACGAGGACGCGAAGTTCGCCCTCGGTCGCGAGCTGGGCGTGATGCATGAGCGCCGCCTGGATGATGCGGAGTCGATGCTCTCCAAGGCGTCGGGCCGCTACATCTGGCAGCTGGCGCGTAAGGAAGACGCCCTCACGTATCTGAAGGGTGAGCGCAGGCTGACCGATGAGACCATTTCGAAGTTCGGCATCGGCTTCTGTTGGGGGAGCGAGTTCAAGGAAGCGACGGCCGAGCAGCGCAAGCTGGCACTTGAGACTGGCCTGGCCAGGCTGACGAGTCCGGATGACCCGAATTCGCCCTTGAAGTCGTTCATGGCCGGGCGCATCACGTTCCCCGTGAAGGACCGCAGCGGTCGCGTCGTTGGCTACGCCGGCCGCCTGGTGCCTTCCGGCTTCAAGAGCAACGGGCCGAAGTACATCAACTCGCCCGAAACCCCTTGGTTCCACAAGTCCGAGCTGCTGTACGGCGCCCACGAGGCGAATTCGGGCATCGCCAAGAGCGGCTATGCCGCGGTGGTCGAAGGCTATATGGACGTCGTGGCCCTGCATCAGACCGGCGTGGACAATGCTGTGGCGGTGATGGGCGCCTCTGCCAACGAGACCACCTTCCAGACGCTGTGGGCGATGACCAAGCGCATCGTCTTCTGTCTGGATGGCGATGCCGCAGGGGAGACCGGTGCGCTGCGGTCTGTGCTTGCGGCGGCGCCCACCATGGAGGATGGCAGTGAAATCGCCATCGCCAAGCTGCCCGCCGGCGTTGATCCTGACGAGTTCGTGCTGGAGCACGGGGCCGACGCCTTCAGGGCGCTCTGTGACCGCGCGACGCCGCTGGCACGCTTCCTCATGGAGGCCCGCTCACGCAACCACGACCTGTCCTACCCCGAAGGCCGAGCGCGGTTTATGACCGACGCGCGAGAGGTTGCGGGCATCTTCTCCAAGGCCCCTACTGTCCGGGAGCAAATCGTGGCCGAGGCTCGCGCCATCAACGCGGCTTCGCTGGTGCAAGTGGCACTTGACATCACAGGCGTCGCCGAGGACGTGTCGCCCCAGGAGTTGCGTGACGCCATCGCGCTGATGCAGCGGCGTCTCTCCACGATGGAAGCTAGGCCGGCCGCTGCGGCGCAGGCAAAGGTTGCGGAGACCGCCTCGTCGCCAGCTGCGCAGCCATCTCGCCCGTCCATGCGGCCTCGTTGAGGCTGCAGCTCAGGTTTCGCTGGGCCTAGCGCCCACGAAAAAGGCCCCTAGGGGCCTTCTTCGTTGGGTGCGACGGATATCACATCCGCATGGTGCGGTTGTTGCGGGTGACCGGTTCTACCGAAACAGCCACGGCCGCCTCCGCGCGCTGAACCGGGCGCACACTGGCCTCGGGCTTGATGGCGCTCGGGCCGGCCTTCACGACGATGCCGCCATCCGCGCCGACCATCGCGCGACTCAGAACCATGCGAGTGCCTTCGATGGCCACCGGTGCGACGCCGGGCACGTTGTTGAGCAGAGGGCGCTGTTCGGCCACGCGCGAGAGCTGGTTCATCAGGCCCATGACCTGCTTGCCCAGCGGGTGGGTGGTGTCAGGGAAGTAGGCCTCACCGCGCAGCCCTTGCGAGCGCAGGTCGTCCGCCACCGGGCCGGGCACGGCCAGGAAGCCGGCGCGGGGCGCCTTGTCGAAGACAAGGCCGAAGACCGACATGTTCAGATGGTCGCGTGCGACGTAGCCGCGCGGCTCCCCAACCTTCTCGCGCACGAACTGACGCAGGGCGACCTGCGCCGAGTGGAGGCGGTCGGACCAGGAATTGACGGCCTCGATGAACTCGGTCGCACCCCTGGTTGCCTCGGGAGTCGCAGGCGAGTATTCCTTCGCTGCAGATTGGGCGACAGGTTTCATGTTATTTGCTCCAGGCAGCTTCGAGTTGAATGACGGTGTATAGAATATATAGCAATCACTGCGTAAAGGCCAGCGCCCATGAGCATTAGTGCGCTCATTTACCGGGGCGCCGGGCCTCAAGCGCCTGCTTAGGGGGTCATGGCCACGGGCTTCGAAGGTCCGTCGTCGCGGCTGAAGACGGACTTCACTGCATTGGCGATGGCTTCGACCGCGGTTTTCAGGAACTCGACCATGCGCTGCATCCGGCTCTTGTGCTCGGCATCGGCCGCCGCTGCTGCCGCCTCGGTGAGGTTGCGGTTCGCGTCACCGAGGCCCTTGTTGAGCACGCTGAAGTCCACCTGGTCCTCGACGCCCTTGGTCAGGGTCTGGATGCTCGATGTCAGCTCGTTGGCGACATCGACAGCCATCGCGCCGTGGGCGCGCTCCCATTCCTCGTCTCCGGCATTCGCGCGAAGCTCGTAGGAGACCTCGACCAAGTTGGCCAGGCTCTTTGTGAGCTGCTCGTTGCGGTGTCGTCGAACATCTCCGACCAGCTCTTCCTTGCCGGAGAAGCTCTTGACGAACGTGTCCTTAAGGTCGGCAAGGCCCTCGAAGATGTGGTGCCCGATGGTTGCCGGCACCAGCGACTTGCTCATGCTGTCTAGGCGGCGCGCCTCGACTTCGAGGGTGTTCTTGAGGCCGGTGCGCAGCGGTCCGAGGTCGATGCCCAACTCCTCGATGCGGGACAGCAGCGGCTCCACCTCCTCTGCCAGCGCGTCCTCGAGGTCAGAGACGGCCTCGATACGGGCCATCAGTCCGGCTTCGGTAGTCTCCTTCTCACCCAGCAGCGTGTTGGAGACCACGGCTTCGTGGACGATGCGACGCAGGCGCGTGGTCACCACTTCGGCGATATCGGGGCCGCCAGCGAAGTCCGACGTGAGGCCGCCCAGGCGCTTCGCCAGTGACGTCAGCGGGCCGAACTCCAGGATGACCGGACCAGCATCCGCATTGGCTTCCATCTCCTCCACAAGGAGGCCCTTGAGCGCGGCCTCGCGCTCAAGCGGGGTCAGAAGCACAGAGAGCTTGCGTGCTTCGACGCCAGGGACCGGGCTCGGGATTTCGGTGGCCTCTTCAGTGAGTCCTTCGGGGTACTCGGGGATGAACGGGTCGTCGTCGGACTCATTCGGGTGGACGTACTCGTCCGGCGCCGCCTCCGCGGACAGTGCGTGGCCGGCAGCGCCCACCAGGCTTTGGGCTGTGGACTCAATGGCCTTTGCGGCCGCCTGCGCAGGGTCATCACCGTCGTGAACGGCGGCGGTGTGCTGTGGCGCGCCGCCGGCGAGCAAGTCCATGCCGGTGGCTTCATGGTCGCGCACCTGGTCGTGCTCGTTCCCGTTGCCGGGCGCGAGAAGGTCATTCGTGGGCATCTGGGTTCTCCTTGCAGAGTCAGCGCTACTGCGCGCCGGGGTTGTTCGAATCTCGATGGCCGCTATCAGCGGCGCTGCTCTGCACCTGCGCGTGTTGCCGCAATGCGCTGAGCATCCAGCTGCGAGCGAAGCGCACCCTCGGTTCTCAGTAGTTGAATCATGGCTTGTGTCGCCTCCATGCGATCGCGGTGCTGCGCCCGTTCACTCTGAACCTTCAACCGGATGGCCTTCATGTATGACAGCTCGGCGTACAGGCGCGGCTCGGTGAGGGTCGACAGCTGGCGCATGTAGTCGGGGTTCAGCGCGCGCGCGGAGATCGCGTCGCCCAGAACCTCATGCAGACTGCCGTCCATGCCCATGGCCGGGGGCGTGCCGCCGTTGTCGCTTGGCGGGTCTGGCTGAGACCCGGCATCCACGACGTCGGACTCAGCGCCCTGGAGGACGCCGTCCTTGAGAGGCGGCTTCGCGCAGAACTTGGGCATTGGGTCCTGGGCCGTCCCGTTGACCTCCATCTGGAAGTGCAGGTGAGGGCCCGTGGAGCGTCCAGTGTTGCCGCTAATGAGCACCTGCTGGCCCTTGTTGACCATCGTGCCGACTGAGACCACAGTGCGCTCGCCGTGCATGTACTTGAACAGCGGGCCGTTGCCAGGACTGCGCACGACGACCCAGTTGCCAGCGGACTGGCTGAAACCTGAGACGTTCACCATGCCGCCGTCGGCCGCCACAATGGAGGTGCCGATCGGGCAGCCGAAGTCCACCCCGTGGTGGTACTCCGAGGAATAGTTCCTCGTGATCGGGTTGAACCGCGGACCGAAGGCGCTGGTGACCCGGCAACCAACCGGCACTTGGAGGCAGGAGGTCTGCGCGTTGACCTGGGCAGGCTGCAGGGTCAGTAGAGTGACACCCAGCAGAGCCAGAGGAGATAGCACTTTCAAAATGGAGGAATGCTTCATTTTTTGGAGGGCTCCGACGCTACCTGGCTGGGCATAGCCATGAATCGGGCCGAGACGTTCAGCTTGGACTGAGTCGCCGCGTCGAGCTTCTGGGCGCACACCGACGCAGTCGCCGCCTTCAACGCGATGCCGTCGCGGAAGCCGTTGGCCAGGATGTAGTAGCGCACCGCGGGTTTTCGGTAGGCATCGCCGAGCGCCTTCTGCGCAGTTGCGGCACGGCTGATGACCTCCATGAGCGAGGCACTGGCCTGCTCCATGTCCACGCCGTGGGTGTGGCTGTGGTCGGCGGCGGCCGGCCACTTCTCGCCCTTAGCACGAACGGCCTCTGGGTACGACGCGTGCCGCACAGGCTGCGTCAGCACCGTCAGCAGCGCCTCAAAGCTGCTCGCGAACTGCCCCGCCCTGTACCCAGCCACATCCTTCTGCGCCTCGTCATTGGCCATCTTGGCGGCCACCAGGTTCCCGCGCCTCAGCAGCGCGGCAGATCGCATGGCCGCATCGCGCGCTGCACCACCTTCCGGTGGCTTGGCCGAATACCCGATACGGCCCATCGACTCAAGCGCCCACGTCAGGTCAGCCCCGGAGGAGGCGAAGCCGGGAGTCGTCTGCGCGACGGCCAGGACGGAGGCCGGCCCCGATGCGGGGCAAGCCAAGGGAGCGCCGAACGGAGAGTCATGCTCGGCAGCTACCGCGGAAACCGTGGCTGTCAGAAGCAGGCTGGCAGCGAGGAGGGCGGCGCTTCGCATCAGCGGGCTTGGGCGATCGAACGCGCCGCGGCGACCCGCTGCGCTTCGAGTTGAGGACGCAGCGTCTGCTCGGCGATCAGAGTCAGCTGATGGGCCTGGAGAGCTTCGACGCGCTGGCTTTGCTGCATGCCCTGGTAGCTCATCCACAGCGAGAAGGCGTTCATCTGCGCCATGTCGCGCAGAATGAGATTGGGCTTCGTCGACTTGGCTAGGTCCTTGACCGAATCGGGCGAGAACTTGGTGGCCACGAAACGCTCGACAGCTTCAGCCATCGACATGTCGGCCTTGTTTGCCGCGAAGCCGGGCACACTGACGGTCGCAAGCATGGTGTCGTTGCCGAGGCCAGGCTGGGTGCGGTGCACCTCCTTGATCTGGTTTAGGGAGTACGCACCCATAGACAGCATCGCGTTGTAGCGACGCGAGAGCTCGACGTACGCGCGGGCCTGCGGGTTTTTCTTGTAGAAGTCCTCGCCCTGCTGCTGCAGCGCCTGAGGCGGCAGCCCGCCGACGACGCGGGTGATGTAGTTGTCGGCCGCTTCAGCCTGGGCGGCGCCGTTGCCCTCGAACGAGCTCGAGCCGTCCTTGCTCTGGAAGAGCGTCATCGCGTCGCGGTCCGCGCCGGCGAGGTTGGCGTACTGCCCTCCGGTCTTGACCGTGCATAGGCCCATGACCTGGTCCTCGGCCGAGCAGAAGTTGGTGTTGGAGGCCTTGTAAGAAGAATCCACCACAGACAGCGTGTTGGTATTGCCGGCTACGCTCACCTTGGACATCAGCTTTCGCTGCGACTGAAGGGTGTTTACCTGCGCGCTCTGGACTGCCGCGCTGAGCGAATTCGCCGTCGCCATCGCCTGGCAAGTAGTTGCCGGCTGCTGCATCGCCTCACTCAGGTCCTGTGCACGATTGCGCAGCGCCTCCTGCTGCTCGTACGCTTCGATGCCTTCGGCGACGGCCTTGTTGGCCATCGTCGACTTGAGCAGCTCACCGCGGATCGCGGCGCCGGACTGCACGATCGCATCCTCGGCGCTCAGGCCCGTGGCGCCGACCAGTCTTGTGACGAAGGGCATGAAGTTGGTCAGCAGATTCTGGTAAACCCTCGGCGCATCGGAGGAGCACCACGCCGCGAAGGCCTGACCGACGCTGGTGAAATTGAACGCGACGCCGAGGGCGACCGTGATGGCGCCAGCTTTGAACTTGGAAGGCATGCTTGCGGTCCTTTACTGGCGCGCGGCCCGTGCTGCGGCCATTCGCTGAGCATCCAGCTGCGGGCGCAGAGTCTGCTCGGTGAGCAGAGCCAGTTGGTGCGCCATGAGCGACTCCGTGCGCGAGTCCTGCAGCAGGGTCTGCTGGTCAATCCAGAGCTGGAACGCGTTCATCTGCGCCATGTCGCGAAGGATGAGGTTCTCGTTCGTCGCCTTGGCCGCGTCCTTCATCGAGTCGGGTGAGAACTTCGTCGCAACGAAGCGCTGCACGGCCTCGAGCATGGACATGTCTGCCTTGCCCTTGGTGAACCCCGGCAGGTTGACGTCCGCCATCATGGTGTCGTTGCCCAGTCCAACTTGCGGCGTGTGCGCGGCCTTGATCTGGTTCAACGAGTAGGCGCTCATCGAAAGCACTGCCGCATAGCGGCGCATGAGTTCGACGTAGGCGCGGCTGGCGGGGCTCTTGCTGTACTCGGCCTTTTTGAGTTGCTCAGGCGGCAAGGCGGCGACGATGCGCGTGATGTAGCTGTCTGCAGCCTTGGCCTGTGGTCCGTCGGGCGCACCATCGAACGTCGCACTGCCGTCCTTGCCCTGGAAGAGGTAGACCACGTTCTGGTCGGCACCAGCGAGGTCCTTGTGGGCCGGATTCATGCGGCAGATGCCGCGCGCAGCCTCCTCGGCCGTGCACATGGTCTCGTTGGTCACTTTGTGAGTCGCGTCGACTGCGGCCAGCGTGTTCGTGTTGCCGTTGACCTGCTTGAGCACTCGCGCCTGGCTGGTCGCCAGCGAAGCCCGGGCCGTTTGCGTCACGTTGCCGAGGCTACCCTGCGTGGCCATCGTCTGGCAGGTTGTTGCCGGCTGCTGCAGCGACTCCAGGGTCTCCTGCGCCGTGACTCGAAGCGACTCCTGTTGGCGATAGGCCTCCAGGCCCTCCAGCACAGTCTTCTGCGCCGAAACGCTCTTCATGATTTCAGCCTGGGTCGCGGCGCCGGACTGGGCCACAGCGCCCTCGATGCCCAGACCCATCTTGGCCATCAGCTGTTGCATCACCTGTTGCTGGACGGTGTTGACCAGCCGGTTGTACAGCGGCGCCAGCTGGGCAGCAGCCGTACCCGGCGTTGTCAGGTTCAGCATGCAACCCATCATCAGCGCCATCGGAATCCGCGCGGAGCGCCCCAGGCGAATGAACTGAGCGTGAATCATCATCGTTGGTTTTCCTGTCACTGCGCGGGCGTGCGCGAGCCCTTGATGGAGTTCAGCGAATACGCGGCCATCGAGAGGAAAGCCTGGTATCGGCGAGACAGCTCCACGTAGGCCTTGGCCTGAGCGTTCTTCTCGTAGGACGACCCCTGCACCTTGAGCAGCTCTGGCGGCACGCCACCCGAGACGACTCGGGCGATGTAGGCATCCACCGCCGTGACCTGGCCTGCATCGCGAGTGCCCTCGTAGGTGTCTCCACCGCTTCGGCTCTGGAACAGGTACATCGCGTTCTGGTCGGCGCCCGCGAGGCTGGTGTACTTGGGGTTGGTGGTTGCCTTGCACACGCCGAGCTTGACTTCCTCCTCGGCGCAGAAGGATTCGTTGCTCGCCTTGTGCATCGAGTCCACCGTCGCGACTGTGTTGAGGTTGCGCGACATGGGGTGGACAGACTTTCGCTGGTCCGCCGCAACCCGCGCGCGCGTCTTGGCCGCGCCGGCCGCAAGCACCTCTTGCGTGTCCATCGTCTGGCACAGCTGGTCGGACTGCTGCATGTCCTGCTGCAACGTGACGGCCTTGTTCTGCAGGCGGCTCCGCGCCCGGTAGGCGGCGAGACCTTCCATGACGGCTTTGTGGGCAGCGGCGCCCTTGAGAACCTCACCCTGGACTGCCTGCCCGGCTTGGCCGATGGCCTGTCGCAGCGAATACTCGTCGCCGTCCAGCGCCTGGGCTGCCGAAGCGGCCACGAATGAGCACAGCGCGGTAGCACAGCGAGCCCGCCGCAGTGAGCTCAACCCGAAGTAGAGGCGGGTACGCATCACCGACTTACTCACGGGCGGCCGTAGGGGCCGACAGCCTTGTTGACGCCGTTGTTGATGGCGGTTTTGGCACCGTTCGTCGCCGTCGTCGTCAGGCCCGTCACGACGTTGTTCACCGTCGGGGTGGTCACGTTAACGCCAGAGGTCGAAGCCTGGAACGACACTCCTTGGATGCCGACGGCATTCAGGACGCCGTTCATGCGCTGGCTGAAATTCGCCGTCGCTCGCTGCGTCGCCTGCTCCAGTCCCTTGTTGACGACGCTGTTGATGATGCCGCTGAAGTCCAGCGACAGCAGCTTACCCATACCGGCAGTGACGTCCTGGGACATGATGCCTTTGACGTCGTAGCCGGCCTGATTGAAGCTCGTCGGGTCCGTTTTGGGCACACGTGCCTGGACCGAGTTCTGGAACGACGCCTGGACTTCCTGGCTGAGGGTCTGGCAGCGTTGCGCGTTGGTGTTCGACTGCGCGAAGGCGCCGCTGGCGATGAGCGCCGCGGCAACCGCGAAGAGACTGGAACGAGTGAATTTCATTGGGGCCTTCCGGTTGGGTTGTCAGTCGACTGCGATGCCGGCTTCGGCAAGCAGCTCAAGAACCAGAGCGATCCGCTCCGGGCTGAAGACGCGTGACAGCAGGTGCTGCTTCTCAAGCGTGGTGATGCGCTCGACGAGGATGGAGCCAAAGTCGTCCGCTCCGAACCGGGCCTCGTTGATAAGCAGCTTCGGGATGTCGGGGTGCACCTGAGTGAGCCAGGCGAAGAGCGTCAGCGCGCGGCCGGAGCGTAAGTAGCCCATGAACTCGATGGCCAGGCCGGGCTCGGCTCCAACCGACTTCGTGATGTTCCCGGGCTGCGCCGCATTGAAGCTGCGAGCAACCTGAGCGACCACACGCTCTGCGCCTTCTCTGTACTCCGGCCGGACATCGACGGCCCAAGGCTCGCAGCGCTCCATGGCGGCGATGAGCTTTTCGACGCCGTGATCGCGCCAATGGCGACGCACTCCTGCCGCCGACAAGTCCAGGACTTGGGCGTGAATTGCGCCGGCGGCGCTCTGAGCGACTTCCGTGGTCATCCAGTCTTCCCTGGTCGTGAATAGCATGCAGCATATCATATACCCTGCGACGTAGCAACTGCTCGCCGCAGCCAGGTACGACGTGTTTTTAGGGGTGGGGTGGGCTACGCCGAGGACTGGGCGCTGCGGGCAAGATACCAGCAGCTCCGGTTCCCCTTCGACGCCACGCCAAGCGAAAATAGGTAATCGCTTCAAGCGAGAATCGGCAAGCGCAACCCGAGCGGAACCGCCCCGCGGCCACCAGCTCGCCCCGTCGGCTCTCTCTGGTGCGACATGCACTAGGCATTTCTGTCGACCGCTAAGGATAGGAATCTGGCAGACAAGTGTGAGAGCCTCACCGAAAATGAAGCGCATCCCAAACAGGCGGCCGTCGGACAGCGGCGCAAAACGAAACGAAGTCGCCCGAGTGCTCAGCGAGTGGGGCTTGATGGTGGTCCTGACGGCCCTGGCCTGTCTCATCTCCTGGCGTTTGAGCCTTGCTCTCGGCTCGGCGCTCGTGCTGTGCGCCGCCTATGCGGTGCCGGCCGCGATCTCCATGCGCAACCTGACGCAGGCATTTGCGAGCTTCTGCGCTGTGACGACGGTCGGCACCGTCCTTCTACAGGAATCTGGCACCGGTTCTCGGCTGGCGTACACAATTGTCGGCTTGAGCTTCGCTGCGGGAGTCCTATACCTGACGCTTAGGGCTGGCGAGAAGCTCGCTGAGGCGAGAAAAGCGTTGGGCATCATCAGGCTGCGCTCGAGCATGACTCACGACGCGGTCCAGCGCGCCGGAGTGTGCGTGGTGGTGGTCGGTAAGAACCTGACTTGGCTGTCAGTCAACGAGGCGGCTTGGAACGCTTTTGGCTCCGATGCGCGGCTGCGGCGCGGCATGGACGCGCGAGTCGAGCTGGACGATGAGGCGGCGACAGCACTGATGCACTCCGGGTCAAGGGAGTCTTGGCGCAAGTTCCATGAGTCCGTCCTTGCTGACGGTGCCAGGGCAAGACTGAAGCCAGGCGAGGCCTTGCCACCCTACATGCTGACTCTCTACGACATCGCTGGGCGCAAGACCCGCTATCGGTTCACCGTATCTGTCGGTCAGCGCGAGGAGCTCGTCTTTGTCGGCTTCCCTGAATTCGCCCAGGAGCCAGGGCCAAGCGGCGAGCAGGGTCCGGGCGCCTGGTTTAAGGAGGTGGTCGATTCGTTTTCGGAGCCATCGATCATCGTTCAGTCGGATGGCGCCATCATGGCCTCCAACAGTGCATTCCAGGTCGTTTGTGGCGCCCGCAATCCTGCGGAGTACATCTTCGACTGCCCGCGCGTGCATGGAGTCTCGGAGCGCCTTTTCGCCTCAGCCGTTTGGCTCCCAACTCGCGCCGGCGCGCAGGACTTACCGGACGTCTTCTTGGAAGGTGCTGGACCTGCCGTAGGCGCCCGCATCGCGTCGCCCAAAGCGGCATATACGGAGGCGGTGCTCATCGTGTTCAAGGAAGAGCTTCGCGCCGTACCGGAAGGCTTTGCGAAGGTGACCAAGCCGATGGAGCTGTGACCCTGCATCTGCATCTGCCACTCACTTCTCCCAAGGAAAAGCCCCCGGCTTCACAGCGCGGGGGCTTTTATTGTCCGAACTTCTGGACTTAGGGGGTTGCTGCAAGCAGTGCGTTGAGCTCGTCGTCCTCGGCTCCAGACAAGGCGGCATCGACCGTATTCTGGTTCAGCTTGGGCTCAAGCTTCGAGCTGAGGTAGTTGTTGTACCACTCGCGCATGTGGCCACCCATCAGCACTTTGGCGCTCGCGCCGTTGGCCGCGGCCATGAAGGCTTCGAGGAACTTCAGCTCGTGACCGGGAAGCACGTGCCCTTCGCGATGCCCGCGGGAACCCTGGTAGTCGCCGTTCTTTAGGCACGCCTTGATGGCATCACTGTTGAGCAGCCACCCGGCCTTCTCTGCTGACGAGCCAACCGCCAGGATGAGTTTGGCCGAGTTTCCGTACAACGTGAAGCTATGAGTGTCCGTGCCTTCACGGAGGTCGTCAGCCACGACCAGCATGCTGGTGGCGGTAGAGCGACTCGCGAAGGCCGCGACCAGCGTCTCCACGTTATCGATGTTGACCGGGAGGTCAGCCACGTTGCGAAGCGTGTAGGTCTTGGGCATCAGCACGGCGTGGTGCCAGACGCCACGGTCGTCCGTGTAGGTGATGGACGTGCCTTGCTTCTGACCTTCGGCGATTTCGGCCGCGCGGTACAGGTTGCCTTCCAGCACGATTCGCGACTCCTGCCCCGAGAGCGGCAGCGCCGTGCGGTTGAAGAACTCTTCGGTTTCGCGTGCGTTGATTGTCGGAGAGCCGGCGCCGTACGAGCATTCAATCCAGCTCGAGGGACGCGAGTACAACGAGGACATCGACATCTCGATGCGCTTGCGCGAGCGCAGCGAGTAGCCGACGAGCTTGTACTCGGCCATCGACAGCATGTTGGACTCGGGAGTCTTCCATCCGGTGACGTAGATGCTCTCGGTCCAGCCGTCGTCGAAGCCACCGGCCTTGCCTTTCCCGCCGCTGACGACGTCGGTGTCGGCGAAAGAGACGATAGAGCCGGGGCGAAGCTTCGGGAGCGAATCGGACAGCCAGTTGAACTTGTTCGCGGCGTTCTTCACGGCGTTGTTGCCTTGTTCGTTGAGCGCATCCTCAACTGTGGCCAGTCGCTTGGGCAGCATTGCGGGAAGCGCAGCGTCACAGGCCTGCAGGCAGGCCTCGGCGATGCGTTCGGCATAGTCAGTGCCATGCTTCTCCACGAGGGCCTGGCGGCCGACCTCGGCCGCCGCCTCCACCTCTGCCCGGTCAATCGCGTTGAGCTGGACGGGGTAGGTCAACTCGACCGCCTGCACGGACTCGTTGAAGACCGAGTCCGTCCCGGTGGCGACCTGGAGTACCAGCGAGCCCGCCTTCTTGGCGCGCAGGTCGTACTCGGCGGACTTCAGCGGATTGGTGCCGCTGAGCTCGTACTGCTCGATGAGTGCGCGGAACTCGGCGGTGATCTCGCGGTAAACACGACGCTGGGTGTCGACGTCCAGCATCATCATCCGGCCGGTCAGCATGTCCACGAACTTCGTGCCGTGGAGCCTAGCCTGCTCCTCGGGAATCTCCCCGACCTTGTAGCCAAGGATAGAGCTGACCTTCGGATTGGCCTCCATCCAGCGGTAGCAGACCTCGTTCCCGATGCGGTTGAGGATGTCCGGGGCCTCGTCGTTCAACGCAGAGTTGTCGGCGTTGCCGCTGATGTTGGCACTCATGCGACGCAGCTTGGCGTTTTGCATCGTGATGAGGCGCATCTCCGCAGGCAGCCCCGAGCCGACCATGTGGATGATGGGCGAGCACACCTGGCCCTTACGGTTCACGCGGCCCCAGAACTGCAGTCGCTGGGCGATGTCTGCAGCGACCTGCAGCTCGATGAGCTCGCGCTGGCTTTGGTCGGCGAACGTGCGGCTGGCGTGCAGCGAGATGCCCGTCGAGCCGGATTTTGACAGCAGCAAGGCGTCCAGCGACCCGTCGTTGAAGGCCTTCTTCAGCGGCTGCTTCTTGCGCTCGGACATCCGAACGACCTTGTGCGTGCCGTCCGGATTCGTCTGCAGCGTCATGCGGCGGCCAGAGATTTCGTCGACGGTGTAGCCGGCCGCGGCGATTCGCTCGCGGACCAGGTCCATCGGCGACAGAGGCACCTCCGGCATCGAGTCAATCATCTTGCGGATTTCGACGATCGCGGCCTCCAGCTCGGGGTTGGACAGACTGATGCGCTTGCTGGCCAGAACCTTGTTGCCCTTGCGCACCTGCTCGTTGGCCGCGAACATGCTGTCGACGTAGGCGTAGAGGATGTCCTTGAAGGACACGCGGCGGCCGAGGTGGGTTTCCTCAGGCGCCTTGGTGCGAGAGGCCTTTTTCTCAAGCTCGGCGGCGCGCGCGTCCGCCTGGGCGAGCAGGTCGCCGCCGGCGTTGGCCGCCGCCTCCAGCGCGGCCAGCGGGTCGGCGGAGTTCAGGCTGGCGGATGCAGCAGCCTGCGCCGCGGCGACCGCCTGAGCAGTGGCGTCGGCAGCATCGGTCGTGATGTCGTCGAGCTCGACACCGTTGACGAGTTCACGCAGGACGCTCTCCATCGTGTTCTCGACGGTGATGACCGGCTTGCGACCCTCGCGCAGCGCCTTGATGGCCAGGTCCGCCGACAGGTCGGCATTCACCGCCATCATGAAGGCGCGCGAGAGGGTGTAGAACTTGCTTGCGAAGTTCGTGTACTGGACGCCCACGCGCTGCACATTGGCCGCGTTCTTGTTCGCACCCTTGGACGCCTTCAGCGCATCCTCTGCAGCCGCGTTCATCGCCGTGACGATGTCCTCGACCTCTCCGGAGAGGTAGCTCATCGCGGCCAGGACCTGGGCAAAGCCGTTGGCCCAAACTTCGTTGCGAGCCTGGTACTCGGTTGCCACTGAGACCTTGAACTCCAAGTTGGACAGGTCGTGCTCGCGGCGCACCAGGCGCCCATCAGCGGCAAGCATCGAGCAGATGATTTCCTGCATCGTCTCGCCACCGCGCTTGAGGGTCTCTCCGATGGTGGCGGCGCGCAGGTTCGGCGGGAACAGGCGCGAATACAGCATGAAGTTGTTGATGTCCTTGGCGAAGGTCGCCGAGGAGTAGGCCACCGCGCCGGCGCCTTCCTTCATGAACTGCAGGTTCACACCAGTCTGGGAGTCCTCGCCAGCGGCGACGTGCGACTCATCCAGAATCAGCAGGGCGCCGTTGAGCGCGCCAGAGTACAACCACTGGTGCTTCAGGGTGGTCATGTCCGACTTGATGTGCGCCGACAGGTGCTCAAGGAGCTGACCATGCTCCATGGCCAGCAATGCAGCACGCTCGTCGTGTCCGACCGCGATGTTCTCCTGGCCGGTACCGCGAGCGATTGCGGCCAGGCTCCTCTCGTAGACAATTGCTGCAGGTTGATCTGCGCACCCTTGAGCGGCGTAGTCGGGCAGGCCGAGGTGCTCGCGCAGCCCGGTCAGAGCAGCGAAGGGCGTCGTGTCGCCGGTCAGCAGGTCCCGGACGGTACGCGCGATGTCGGTGTTGCGGGCAGCATTCTTCGAGTCGTACTTACGGTTGAACTGCGAATAGGTGGCCAGCACCAGGTCGCTCCTGGCCGGGAACTCGCCGCAGGCCAAGGTCATCTGGGCAACCTCGCGCTTCGGGCTACGCGCGACTTCACCGTTGGAGGCAGGGTCACGGACGACGAGGTCGTTGTTGACGATGAACGGGTTCCCCAGCTCGCTCATGCACCCGATGTCGGCCACGTCGCGGTAGAAGTCGCCGAACAGGTCCGACTTCTCGGTCATGAAGACGACCGGCATGCCCTTCCTTTTGCCGTAGACCGCCAGAGCCGCAGCGACTCGGCCCTTGCCAAGGCCAGTGGCGTCAGCCTCGACCATCGCCATGCCATCGTCGATGGACTGGATGCCGATGGCCACGGCATCGGCCTGCTCGGAGCTCAGGCGAGCCTCGAGTTCCTCCATGGTCCAGCCGAGCTTGCTGCAGACGTACTCGTCGATGCCTAGGCCATTGCGCTCGACGATGTTCGCGAGCGCCTTGCGCACGGGACCTAGCAGATTTCTGGGGCTCATCGCCTCCGGCTCGGAAATCTGCGACGCCGGGATGTACGGGGCCTGCCAGCGGTTTTCCTCACGGCCGTCATCGCCGAAGGTCTGGCTCTCGCCCAGCTGGGCTGCGCGCAGCGTCTCGCCCCAGCCCCACAGGGCCGCGTAGTCGTAGATGACAGGCACATCCGCCGAGACGGCGAAGGTGTAGTCAGGCTCAGCACGCTTGCGGCCGATGACCACCAGGCGTGAGCTCTGCTCGTTGCCTGGGCCAATCAGCGAGGCGTCCAGGTCAGCCAGACCGGTCACTTCGTACTTCTGGCCGATGGCCGACAGTGCGCGCCGGAACTCGTTGTCCAGGCGGCCGGCCTTGTCAGTCGTCACCACGAACACCGACAGGCCGTCGGCGTTGCGCTTCGCCAGCGAGGCAAGCAAGGCCTCAGTGTCAGTGCGGGTGATGCGAACGCCGCCCAACGACTGCCCGCGGGAGGCCTGGCCGAAGACGCCGGCAAGTGCGACGTCGTGCGCCGGGATGTCCCCACCCGAAATGGACGTGGCCGGCATCGACCACGAGTGCGACTTCGGGTGGGAAGTGATGTCGATGACGGTGGGCGATACGCCGACATCCATCGCCTGAATGCGAGCGGCCGCCAGCGACTGCATCACTACCGCGATAGGCAGCGGGGTGGTCCAGGTGCCGCTCGCGCGCCAGAACGAAGGACGGCCTTCATGCAACCGCAGTGCGGCGGCAAACGCATCTTGCCCTGCCCCCTCGATTGAGGCGACACGCTCGAGCATCGCCCGGTCCAGCGCGGCATGGAAACGCGCGACAGACTCCTTATCCTCGTTTGCACCGGCGCCGTGAACGGCGTCGACGAAACGGATGAAGTCGTCGGAGTGGAGGCGCTTGCCGGCGTCGATTTCACGGACCATGCCCGCGGCGACCATGATGAGATCATCCTCAGTCGCGGCTCGCAGGAACGTCGGGCTCAGGCTCGAATCGGCGGACTCGCGCGCCACGATGAGGTCGCCGCTGCGGGCGAAGCGCATGCCGTCGCCGGACTCGAACACCTCCTGGCCGAGGTGGTTCATGCCCAGAAAGAGAGTCTGACGAAGCGCAGCCTCGGGACTCAGGGTGCCTTGCGACTCCTCGACGGACTCGGTCGCAAGAACCTGGGGAGCCACAGCACGCGTGGCTGCCTCAGCAATGGCGGTGCGACTCGGATGCCAGCTGAGGCGGCCCTGGCCGGGGTGCATCTGGCTCAACCGCTGGTCACGACGCTCCAGGATGAGCGGGCGGACGCGATCGCGAATCTCCTGGTCAGTCAGCTGAAGGACTTTCGCGCTCGGGAAGTTTGTCTTGAAGCCGGGGATATCCAGCTTCAGTGAAGACTTGACGTACAGGCCAAACCAGCGGGACTGCGAGAAGCCCATCTTCTTCGCAAGTGCACCCCACGCGCCGTCGCGGTCCACCATGACCATGCGCGGCTCGCCGTTCGGCATGTCTAGGACGCCAAAGTGCAGCCCGTAGGCGGACATGTCAGGCCAGGGGCGCTTGCGTTGGGGGTTGGTGTTCTGGGTCATCGCGGTTCCAAGGTCGTGTGCGTCAGTTCTTTCCGAAGGAGCCGGGAGCCCCTTGGAAAAGAAGGCCCCGGAGGGCCTTCTTCAGCTGCCTGGCTATCAGGCGCGGGCGCGACCGGCGTAGCGGGCGCGAGGCGCCGGCTTGGCCGGCTCCTGCTGCGCCTCGGCGGCGTGCGGGATGTCGTCGCCGATGTCGGCGTCGCCGGCGGCGCCAGCGGCCGCGGCCATCAGGTCGTCATCCGTGCCGGCGTCGAAGCTGCCCGGTTCCGAATCCGGGCCGGCATCGCCAGCTGCCGGAGCGTCACCGCCAGCCGACGGCGCGTTGAGCTTCGGCGGCTCAGGCGCGAGGTGGTCGGTCTTGGCGTAGCACAGCGCATTGACCAGGCCGTGCACCGGCTGACGAGTCCACACCGGCTCGAAGTGGCTGAAGAACACCGTGCGACGGCCGTTCTCGTCCGCCTTGGTCAGGCGCGCGGCGACGATGGCCGAGCGATACACGTTGACCGGATGGGTGCGGCCCTGGCCGTCGGTGTTCTCGATGTTGAACTGGCGCAGACGCGAGGCAACGACGCCGTTCTTCTGCATGATGTCGACCGTGGCCGGGCCGGCCCACACGTTGCCGTAGGGAACCACCTCGCACACCGCCTCGCCGTCGTTGATCGCTTCAGCGATGGGCTCGACGTCCTTCAGGAACGCGCCGACTGCCTCCTCGACGGTCACATCCCTCTTGCGGCCGACGTACATCGCGTCGAAGCCATCGGGATTCGACACACGCACGCCGACGCCCAGGCCGTCGTTCAGCAGGTCCGTCACGGCCTCGCGCAGCTCGTCGACCGAGTCCACCTTGAACGGCGGGGTCAGCATCAGCACGTCGGCCATGTCCTGGCTCAGGTGACGGAAGTCACCGTCGTGCAGAACGGTCATCAGCGAGTACGGGCGGCCTTGCGGGAACTCGTCGGTCTTGGTGGCGCCGTACTTCACCGGGCCCACGTGGATGGTTGCCATGAAGACCTCGGCCTCGCCCTCGGTGTGCGACAGCGACTGCATCCAGCGCGCCGCGAAGCTGCCGTCGTCCTGCTTGAAGGCTTCCTGGACGAGCAGCATGCCGCCGGCGGCAGTGCCCGGATGCTGACGGTCCTTGCGCGGGGCCGCGAAGTCGGCGACCTCCGATCGCTTGAAGCGGCCGGTCTGGTTGTAGTCGACCTTGCGCAGGCTCACCTCGACCATCTCGCCGGTGTCCAGCCGCTCGCCGCGGACACGGTGCTCGGTTGACTTGGCGCCGCTGGTGTTGTAGCCCTCGACGCGAATGGCGAAGGTTTCGGGACGGCTGACGTTGCCGGTGCGCTGTGCGAAGAACTTTTTGCGTTCCATGTGTGGCTCCTTAATGCCATGGAAGGTTACGAAGTGCGACGAGGCTGAGCGCCCTAACCGAACGTCGCTTCGGGGTTCCGAGGCCAGCGGCACTGCCGCCCACCTCCGCGGTCCAAAAATGAGCAAGGAGCCAGGGCCCAATGCATCGAAATCTCTTTGGTCGCCAACTCAGCGGCCATTGCGGCAGCCGGAGACGAAGAAGCGCGTTCAGCACTTGGCAACTGTCCATAGGATATGCGATACACAGCGCCTCGTCAAGGGGCTGCGTGCTCCGAGGGACGGAGGGCCTGTCGGCGAACCAAACTTGTCGTGTGTTGCCAGATATGCTATTCCATTGTTTACGCAAGACCTGGTCCACGTTGCGGTGCAGTGACTTGACGATTCTACTGCAATCGTGTAGACTATATCTGATCCACCTGGCACCTGAGACGCTGTCGCTGGGCTGCAATGAGCAAACCTGTTTTCCAAGAACTTCAGCAATCGAAGACGACGACGCGGCCGGCGGTCGCTCGCACTCGCTTGCGCAAGCTTGAGGGTGCCGCGGTCGCCACGCTCC
>CAKZXL010000222.1 GCA_937883885.1 uncultured Aquincola sp.
GAACGTAGCGAGTTGGACCGCGGGCCGCCCACCCGAGTAGCGCAGGGCAGTCCGCGCGCAGCGCGGACCGCGGAAGCTAAGCCCCCGGGCCCGCCCGCACGGCCCTGCGCAAACCAGCCCAAACCCACCCAGGGTGTTCAAGCGCAACCCAACCAAACCAAACCGAACCAAACCAAACAGCCCAAGTGTAAATCTCAGTTGACACACCCAGCAGTCACGGCGAAAGTCAGATGCATGAGTCGCCCCGACCTGTCAGCTGTGGCCGAGCTGCTGAAGCCCATCACGTGGTTTCCGCCGATGTGGGCCTTCGGCTGCGGCGTGGTGGCTTCCGGTGCTTCGCCCCAAGGTCGCTGGCCGCTGGTCGCCGCCGGGGTGCTGCTGGCCGGGCCGCTGGTGTGCGCCACCAGCCAGGCGGTCAACGATTGGTTCGACCGGGAGGTTGATGCGATCAACGAACCGCAGCGGCCCATTCCCAGCGGGCGGCTGCCCGGGCACTGGGGCTTGTACATCGCCATCGGCTGGACGCTGCTGTCGCTGCTGGTGGCGCTGACGCTCGGCCCGGTGGGCCTGGCCGCCGCGGTGGTGGGGCTTCTGCTGGCCTGGGCCTACAGCGCGCCGCCGCTGCGCCTCAAGCGCAACGGCTGGTGGGGCAACGGCGCCTGCGCGCTGTGCTACGAGGGCCTGGCCTGGATCACCGGCACCGCGGTGATGGCCGCAGGCTTCGGCCTTGATACGCGGTCGCTGGCGCTGGCGCTGCTGTACAGCGCAGGCGCCCACGGCATCATGACCCTCAACGACTTCAAGTCCATCACCGGCGACCGGCAGATGGGCATCGGCAGCCTGCCGGTGCGCCTGGGCGTGCGGCGCGCGGCCCAGGTGGCCAGCGGCGTGATGGCCGCGCCGCAGCTCGTGGTGATCGCGCTGCTGCTCAGCTGGCAGCAGCCGCTGCATGCGGCCGGCGTGGCCGCGCTGCTGCTGGCGCAGCTTTTGATGATGCGGCGCTTCATCGCCCAGCCGCTGGAGCGTGCGCTCTGGTACAGCGGCTTCGGCGTGCCGCTGTATGTGCTGGGCATGCTGGTCAGCGCCTTCGCGCTGCGCGCAGCCACCGGGGGGTGAGCATGAAGCTGGAAGCCAACCAACACTTCGGCATCACGCAGGTGCTGCGGCTGGGCCTGGTGCAGGCCTGCCTGGGCGGGCTGGTGGTGCTGATGACCAGCACCCTCAACCGCGTGATGGTGGTGGAACTGGCCCTGCCAGCCCTGCTGCCCGGCGTGCTGGTGGCGCTGCATTACGCCGTGCAACTCAGCCGCCCGCGCATGGGCTGGGGCTCCGACGTCGGCGGCCGCCGCACGCCCTGGATCGTCGGCGGCATGGCGGTGCTGGCCGCAGGCGCGCTGCTGGCGTCGGCTTCCGTGGCCTGGATGGAGACGCAGCGCGCGGCCGGCGTGGCCCTGGCCTTCGTGGCCTTCGTGCTCATCGGCCTGGGCGTGGCGGCCTGCGGCACCACGCTGCTGGTGCTGCTGGCCAAGCGGGTGCGGGCCGAGCGGCGGGCCGCTTCGGCCACCACCGTGTGGGTGATGATGATCTTCGGCTTTGCCGTCACCGCCGGCACCGCGGGCCGCTTCCTCGACCCCTACAGCCCGGGGCGGCTGATGGCCGTCACCGGCGTGGTGGCCGCCATCGCGATGGGGCTCACGCTGCTGGCCACCTGGCGGCTGGAAGGGCCGGCCGTGGCCGACACCCCCGCAGCGCCCGCGGCCGAGCACGGTGCCAGCGCCTTCGGCACGGCGCTGCGCGAGGTCTGGGCCGACCCGCCGGCGCGGCGCTTCACGCTCTTCATCTTCGTCTCGATGCTGGCCTTCAGCGCGCAGGACCTGATCCTGGAGCCGTTCGCGGGCAGCCTGTTCGGCTTCACGCCCGGCCGCTCCACGCAGCTGTCGGGTGTGCAGCATGGCGGCGTGCTGCTGGGCATGCTGGCGGCGGCGCTGGCGGGCAGCCGCTGGCGCGGGCGGCAGTTCGGTTCGCTCTCGGGTTGGACGGCCGGTGGCTGCGTGGCCTCGGGCATCGCGCTGGCGGGCCTGGTGCTGGCGGCGGCCCGCGGCCCGGGTTATCCGCTGGAAGCCAACGTCTTTGTGCTGGGCGTGGCCAATGGCGCCTTCTCGGTGGCGGCCATCGGCTCGATGATGCGGCTGGCCGGTGAAGGGCCGCCCGCCCGCGAAGGCGTGCGCATTGGCCTGTGGGGCGCGGCGCAGGCCGTGGCCTTCGCGCTCGGTGGCCTGGTGGGCACCGGCGCCAGCGACCTGGCGCACCGGCTGCTGCCTTCGCCCGCGATGGCCTATGCCGCCGTGTTCGGGGCCGAAGCCCTGCTGTTCCTGGTGGCCGCCTGGCTGGCCTTCCGGCCGCTGCCGGGCAACCGGCCGCAGCGCCCGGGCTCCGGTCGCCGACGGCCTTTGGCGGGCCGCAGCGGCCTGAGCGGTGCCGATCGACTGCAGCCGGGCGCCCTCGACCATGCGGTGTGGCGGGTGGTGCAATGAACGCCCCCCAGGCCCATCCGGCCCCGGCCCCGGACACGCTGTTCGATGTGGTGGTGGTCGGCGGCGGCCCCGCCGGTGCCACCGCGGCCGACGACCTGGCCCGTGCGGGCCATCGCGTGCTGCTGCTCGACCGCGCCGGCCGCACCAAGCCGTGTGGCGGCGCGGTGCCGCCACGCCTCATCCGCGACTTCGAGATCCCCGACCACCTGCTGGTGGCCCGGGCCCAGGCCGCCCGCATGGTGGCGCCCAGCGGCGCCCAGGTGGACATCCCGATCGAAGGCGGCTTCGTCGGCATGGTCGACCGCGAGGTGTTCGACGAATGGCTGCGTGAGCGCGCCGCCCTGCACGGCGCGGTGCGCTGCACAGGCCGCTTCCTGCAGCTGCAGACCACCGACGATGGCTGGACGGTGGTGCACTGGTGCGCCCCGGGCGAAGAAGCCTCGCCGCGGCAGGTGCGCACGCGCCTGGTGATCGGCGCCGATGGCGCGCGATCGGCCGTGGCGCAGCAGGCGGTGGCCGGCTGGGACAAGGGCCGCTGGGTGTTTGCGTACCACGAGATCGTGCAGACGCCGGCCGAGCCGCCCGCCGGCTTCAAGGGCAGCCGCTGCGAGGTGCACTATGACGGCCGGCTGTCGCCCGACTTCTACGGCTGGGTGTTTCCGCACGGCGGCACGGTGAGCATCGGCACCGGCAGCGCCGACAAAGGCTTTTCGCTGCGCGGCGCCACGGCGGCGCTGCGCCGCAGCGTGCAGCTGGAAGGCGCCACCACCTTGCGGCGCGAGGGTGCGCCCATCCCGATGAAGCCGCTGCCGCGCTGGGACAACGGCCGCAACGTGGTGCTGGCCGGCGATGCGGCCGGCGTGGTGGCACCGGCCTCCGGCGAAGGCATCTACTACGCCATGCTGGGCGGCCGGCTGGCCGCCGAAGCGGTGGCCCGTTGCCTGGCCACCGGCGACGCGCGTGCACTGGCCGGCGCGCGCCGCAGCTTCATGCGCGAGCATGGCCGGGTGTTCTGGGTCTTGGGCATCATGCAGGGGTTCTGGTACGTGAGCGACAA
>CAKZXL010000223.1 GCA_937883885.1 uncultured Aquincola sp.
CCACCTTGGCGCCGGGCGCCAACGCATCGGCCAGCTGCGGCAGCACCCGCATGGCGCCCAGTACGTTGGTGTGCATCACCGCGTCGAAGTCGGCTTCGGTGGGCGTTTGCAGCGCCTGGGTGCGCGGGCCGTACACGCCGGCCATCAGCCACACCTGGTCGAAGCCCGCGTTGTCGCAGCGCCAGGCGATGCCCGAGGCGCTGGCCGCATCGCTGACGTCCAGCGCAAAGGCCTCGGCGCCCATGGCCTGCAGCGCGGCCACGCCCTCGGCACCGCGCGCGGTGGCCGTGACCTGGGCGCGGTCGGCCAGGCATTGCCGCACCAGTTCTTGCCCCAGCCCGCGGCTGGCGCCGATCACCAGGACTTTCATCGTGCGGCCCCGGTCACAGCAGTTCCAGCGCCATGGCGGTGGCCTCGCCGCCACCGATGCACAGCGAAGCCACGCCGCGCTGGGCGTTGCGCTTTTTCATCGCGCCCAGCAGCGTGACGACGATGCGAGCGCCCGAGGCGCCGATGGGGTGGCCCAGCGCCACCGCGCCGCCATGCACGTTGACGATGTCGTGGGGCAGCTTGAACTCGGCCATGGCCGCCATGGTGACGGCGGCAAAGGCCTCGTTCACTTCCCACAGGTCGACCTGGCCAGGCTGCCAGCCGGCCTTCTTCAGCACCTTGTCGATGGCGCCGGCCGGCGCGGTGGCAAACCACTCGGGCGCCTGCGCGTGCACGCTGTGCGCCACGATGCGGGCAATGGGCCGGGCGCCGCGGCGCACCGCATCGCTCTCGCGCATCATCACCAGCGCGGCAGCGCCGTCGGAGATGCTGGACGAGGTGGCGGCGGTGATGGTGCCGTCCTTCTTGAACGCCGGCTTCAGGCCCGGGATCTTGTCCAGCTTGGCCTTGAAGGGCTGCTCGTCGCGGCTGATCTGCACGTCGCCGGCCTTGCCGGGCAAGGTGACGGGCGCCATTTCCCAATCGAAGCTGCCGTCTTCGTTGGCCTGCTTCGCGCGCTGGGTGGAGGTGATGGCGAACTGGTCCATCGCCTCGCGCGTGAACTGGTACTTGGCCGCGCACGACTCGGCGAACACGCCCATGGCCTTGCCGCGTTCATACGCGTCTTCCAGACCGTCCATGGCCATGTGGTCGTACACCGCCGAGGCGCCGTACTTGATGCCCTTGCGCGCGAACATCAGGTGCGGTGCGTTGGTCATGCTTTCCATGCCGCCGGCCACCACCACGCCGGCACTGCCGGCGGCCAGCATGTCGTGGCCGAACATCATGGCCCGCATGCCCGAGCCGCACATCTTGCTCAGCGTCACCGCGCCGGCCGAATCGGGCAGGCCGGCCTTGCGGGCGGCCTGGCGAGCGGGCGCCTGGCCCTGGCCGGCCATCAGGCAGTTGCCGAACAGCACTTCGTCCACCGCGTCGCCGGGCACGCCGGCACGCTCCACCGCGGCGCGGATGGCCACGGCGCCCAGCTCCCACGCGGGCAGCGCGGCAAAGTCGCCCAGCAGGCCGCCGATGGGCGTGCGGGCCGCGGACACGATGACGATGGATTCAGGTGCGCTCATGGTTTCGTCCTTTCAAACAGCGTGACGGAGGTGGAAGCGGCGCTCAGGCTCATAAGGGAACACGTCGTGCACATGGCCGGCGGCAATGCGCTCCTTGTGGCCCTGCCAGAACGCGGGGTCGAGCAGGTCGGCGTGGTGCGCCATGAACACCTTGCGCACCGCGGGGTTGCCCAGCAGGAAGGGCTCGAAGGTCTCGGGGAACACGTCGCGGGGGCCGACCGAATACCAGATCTCGCCCGACATCTCGTCTTCTTCGTTGCGCGGCGGCGGCACGCGGCGGAAGTTGCAGTCGGTCAGGTACTCGATCTCGTCGTAGTCGTAGAACACCACCTTGCCGTGGCGCGTGACGCCGAAGTTCTTCCACAGCATGTCGCCCGGGAAGATGTTGGCCGCCACCAGGTCCTTGATGGCGTTGCCGTACTCCAGCACCGCATGCTCGATCTGGCCGGGCGTGGCTTCCTGCAGAAAGATGTTGAGCGGAATCATGCGCCGCTCGATGTACACGTGGCGGATGACCAGCCAGTCGCCGTCTTCTTCGATCAGGCTGGGGCAGAAATGCTTCAGCTCGGCGATCAGCTCTTCTTCAAAGCGCGCGCGCGGAAAGGCCACGTTGCTGTACTCCAGCGTGTCGGCCATGCGGCCCACGCGGTCGTGGGTCTTCACCAGCTGGTACTTGCCCTGGATCTGCTCCCGCGTGGTTTCCTTCTGCGGCGGGTAGAAGTCCTTGATGCACTTGAACACGTAGGGGAACGAGGGCAGGTCGAACACCAGCATCACCATGCCCTTGATGCCGGGCGCGATGCGGAAGCGGTCGCTGCTGTGCCGCTGGTGATAGAGGAAGTCGCGGTAGAACAGGTTCTTACCGTGCTTTTGCAGACCCAGCGCGCTGTAGATCTCGGCCCGCGGCTTGCGCGGCATCAGCGAGCGCAGGAACTGCACGTAGGCGCTGGGTATCTCCATGTCCACCATGAAGTAGGCGCGCGCAAAGCTGAACAGCATCTGCAGGTCGTCTTCGCCGTGCAGTGCGGTGTCGATCACCAGCAGGCCGTCGTCGTTGTGCAGGATGGGCAGCGCAAAGCCCAGCTCGCGAAAGCCGTTGATCACCTTGCCCACCAGGTAGGCGCCCTTGTTGCGATAGAAGAGCGAGGCCAGCACCTGGATCTGGAAATTGGCGCGCAACCGGTTCATGCCCATCTCGGGCTCCAGCACTTCCAGCACGCGGGCGATGTCGCGCTCCAGGTCTTCGAACGGGCGCTGCAGCTGGAAGTTGTGCACCACGCGCACCATCGTTTCGTGCAGCGTGTCGCGCGTGGGGTAGTAGGCGCGGTAGGTGGGCGTGGCGGCCGGCTCATCGTTCTCGATGTACTCGGTGCTCAGCGCCGGGCGCACGAAGATGAAGTCGTTGAGGAAGTAGCTGTGGTGCAGCACCCGGGTGGTGACCGAGTTGAAGAAGGTCTCGGCCAGCTCGGGCTGGTGGTGGTCGGTCAACAGGCCGATGAAGTGCAGCTTGACCTGCTGCCACACGTCCATCGGCAGGTCGTTGGCATCGAACTCGTTGAGCAGCCGCTGCACCGCCTCGTCCACCCGCAGGTCGTAGAACTCGATCCGCTCTCGCTGGGCGCGCTGCTGGCCTTGCCAGTCGGCCTGCTCGAAGCGCTGCTTGGCCTCGGCGCTGGTCTGCCTGAACAGCGTGTAGTGGCGGTTGAAGCCATCGCGCAGGGCCTGGGCGATGTGGAAGGCACGGCCGTCGGTGAGCTGGTGCGGAAACATGGGCGGGCGAAGCAGAAGGTCAGGTGGCAGGGGTGTAGCGCTGCTGTACTGCTGCAAGGCTGGTTTCGTAAGCGGTGTTGACGTCGTCGGAGTTGCCGACCGTCATGCGCAGGTCTTGAAGCAGGCCGTTGTGCAGGCCGTAGAACCAGCCGTGGATCACCACGGTCTGGCCACGCTGCCAGGCGTCCTGCACCACGGTGGTCTCGCACACGTTGCGGGCCTGCTCGAGCACGTTGAGTTCGCACAGCGCGTCCACGCGGCGCGGCTCGGGCACGCTGTCGAGGAAGGCCTGGTGGCGGCTGCGCACGTCCTGCACATGGCGCAGCCAGTTGTCGACCAGGCCCACGCGCTGGTTGTACAGCGCCGCGCGCACACCACCGCAGTTGCTGTGGCCGACGATCATGATGTGCTGCACCTTGAGCTGGTCGACCGCGAACTGCACCACCGACAGGCAGTTGAGGTCGGAGTGCGCCACCACGTTGGCCACGTTGCGGTGCACGAACAGCTCACCGGGCGCCAGGCCCACCAGTTCGTTGGCGGGCACGCGGCTGTCGGCGCAGCCGATCCACAGGTATTGCGGCTCCTGCTGCTTGAGCAGACTGCTGAAGAAACCGGGCTGGTGCTGCTCGACCTTGGCCGCCCATCGTCGGTTCTTGTCGAGCAGGTCGTCGAGGGAGTCTTGGCTCATCGATCAGGCCTTGTTGGAAGTGGGATGGAAGGGTTCGGGCGTCAAGGCCGGTAGATGGCGAACTGCACGCGGTCGATCACGCGGCCGTCCTTGAAGGCGCTGCGCGGCATGTCGGCTTCCTTGATGTAGCCGCACTTGCGGGCCACCGCCTGCGAGCCGGTGTTCCACGCGAAGATGGGCGCAAACAGGCGCGTGACCTCGGGCAGCGCCTGCCAGGCCCAGTCGGTGATCAGGCCCAGCGCCTCGGTGGCGATGCCGTGCCGCCAGTGGGGCTGGCCGATCCAGTAGCCGACCTCGGCATTGCAGCGCAGCGGGCCCTGCTGCGGCGCCACGTTGGCGCAGCCGATCACCTCGCCGCGCACGGCGATGCCCCACACATGGCCGTAGTGCGATTCTCGGGCGCCGCCGTCGCACCAGGCGATGGCATCGGCCAGCGTGTAGGGGTGCGGAAAACCTTCGAACAGGTTGCGCCACACCTCCACGTCGTCGGCATTGCGTTGCAGGCTGGGTGCATCGGCGGGCGTGAGCTCGCGCAGGGTGCAGCGCTGGCCCACCAGCGTGGGCAGCGGCGTTCCGGGGGTCATGAAGCCTCCTTCTGGGTGCGGGTGCGGCGGGCCGCCACGGCGCGCTTCGGTGGCGCGGGCGGCTCGGCCCGTCGCGCATCGGCCAGCATGCGGCGGCAGCGTGCTTCATGCTGGCCGATCTCGGCCAGCGTGAGCTGCAGGTCCTTCAGCTTGCGCTCGAGCTGTTGCCGGTGCGATTGCAGCATGGCCAGAAACGCCTCCAGCTGCTGCGCGGTGTCGGACGGCGACTCGTACATGTCCACCAGTTGCTTGACCTCGGACAGGCTCAGGCCCAGGCGCTTGCCGCGCAAGGTGAGCTTGAGCCGCGTGCGGTCGCGGTGGTTGTACACGCGGTTCATGCCGCGACGCTCGGGCGCCAGCAGCCCCATGTCTTCATAGAAGCGGATGGCGCGCGGCGTGACCTCGAACTCCTGCGAAAGCTCGGTAATGCTGAAGGTCTTGCCTTCCTGGGCGGGGCGGGGCGCGGCGGGCATGTCTACACTGACGTTGACGTAAACGTAATGTACTGCGGCCGGGCCCGCACCATCACCATGGCAAACGCCGACGAAGAGCAGCTTGTCTATCCCCTGGGCGACACCTTGCCCGCTTCCGGCGGCACGCTGGAAGTGGCGCCGGGGGTGCACTGGCTGCGGATGCCGCTGCCGTTTGCGCTGGACCACATCAACCTGTGGCTGCTGCGCGACCGGCAGGACGGGCGCGAGGGCTGGACCATCGTCGACTGCGGCATCGACAGCCCCGGCACCCGTGCGGCGTGGGAGCAGGTGTTTGCCACCGCGCTGCAAGGCCTACCGGTGTTGCGGGTGATCGTCACGCACATGCACCCCGACCACATCG
>CAKZXL010000224.1 GCA_937883885.1 uncultured Aquincola sp.
CTGTCGGGCGCTGCGCTGCGCAGCCGCATGGCAGCCACGCTGGGCGCCACGCTGGAGCAGGAGCTGGGCATGGGCAACGCCAGCTTCGGCCCCGGTGTGGGCCTGCCCGTGATCCGCGGACAGGGCGGCAGCCGTACGCGCATGCTGCAAGGGGGGCTGGGCACGCACGACGCGTCATCGGTCAGTGCCGACCACGGGGTGATGGTGGAGCCCGCGCTGGCCGAGCGCATCGTCGTCCATCGCGGGCCGGCAGCCGTGCGCTTCGGGGGCAATGCCATCGGTGGCGCGGTGGAGGTGGAGGAGGACCGCATTCCCATGCGCCGACCAGCCCGCCTGCGCGGTCGCGGCCAGGTGCGCGCGGGCACCGACGGCGGCCTGGCCATGCTGCGCCTGGACGGCCCAGCCGCCGAGACGCTGGCCTGGCATGTGGACGTGCACGGACGCCGCAGCCCTCGCACCCGCATCGCGGGCTGGGCCCTGGATGAAGACGCCATCCGCGAGCAGTTCCAGCTGGTCAATGGCCGCAATTCCCACGGCCGCATCGACAACAGCGACGCCCGCAGCCACGGCGGTGCGGTGGCCTTGAGCCATGTGTCGGGCGGCGGCGCCATGGGCCTGTCGGTGTCGCGGCTGCAGCAGCACTACGGCCTGCCGCCGGGCGCCCATTCGCATGCGCCGTCGAGCATCGGCACGGCGCCGCCGCCTGAGCGGGTGCGCATCGCGGCCACGCAGGACAAGCTGGACCTGCAGGCCGAACTGGACCTGGCGTCACCGCAGCTGTCGCAGCTGCGCGTGCGTGCAGCGCGGGTGGACTACACGCATGACGAAGTGGACCAGGGGCGTCTGGGCAGCCGCTTCAGCAACCAGGTGAGCGAAGCGCGCGTGGAACTGGACCATGCACTGGCAGCGTCTGTCACGGGCACGCTCGGGCTGCAGCTGCAGCACCGCGTGTTCTCGGCCCTGGGGCCCGAGGCTTTCGTGCCGCGCACGCGCGTGGGCAGCCTGGGCCTGTTTGCCATTGAAAGACTGGACCTGGGGCGCTGGCGGCTCGAAGGCGGCGTGCGCGCCGAGCACCAGGAAAGCGTGCCGCCCGACAGCTTTGCCGTGCCGGCGCTCGGCGGCGACGTGCCCTTGCAGACGCGCCGCTTCAACCCGGGCAGCGTGTCGCTGGCGCTGCAGCGGGGCTACGGCCCGCCGCCCGCAGCGGAGGAGCGCGGCGGCAGCGCGCAGGCGCCTGCGTCGGGCCGCATCACCCTCACGCACTGGCGCGCCAGCCGCGCCCCTGATGTGCAGGAGCTGTATGCGGGCGGGCCGCACATCGCCACCCGCAGCTTCGACCTCGGCAACACCGGGCTGGACATCGAGAAGCTCATCGGCTGGGACCTGGGCTGGCAGCACCGCCAGGGTCGCTGGTCCGTCAGTGCCAATGCCTGGCGCTACCGCAGCGACAGCTACATCTACCAGCGCAGCCTGGGCTGGTTCTACCGGCCCGAGGAAGGCAAGGCCAGCTTCCTGTGCGTGCGGCTCGACCACTGCCTGCCGGCCACCAAATACCAGCAGGCGGCTGCACAGCTGCACGGCTACGAGCTGGAGCTGGGCTGGCGCCTGCCCTGGGCGGCGCTGGGTGAGCCGCGGCTGAGCCTGTTTTCCGACGGCGTGCGGGCCAGGCTGCTGGAGGGCGGCGATGTGCCGCGCATGCCGCCGCAGCGCTACGGGCTGGCGCTGCAGGTGGACACCGGGCCGTGGCAGGCTGAACTGCGGGCCACCCGCGCCCGTGCGCAGACGCGCCCCGGCGACAACGAAACCGCCACCGACGGCTGGTTCCAGCTGCATGCCGGCCTGCGCTGGACGCAGGCGCTGGCCGACTCGCGCACGCTGACCGTCTTCTTCGTGGGACGCAACCTCGGCAACCAGGAGGTGCGCAACAGCGCTTCCTTTGTCCGCAACTACGCGCCCGAACCGGGCCGCACCTGGCAGGCCGGCCTGGAGCTGACGCTGTGAGCACCTGGCCACGCCCGCCGCGGCTGCGCGGCCTGCCGGCCATCGCCTTGCTGGCGGCCATGCTGGCCGGCTGCGGCGGTGGCGACGGCCGCGGCGAAGACCAGCTGGGCGCGCCGCAGCCGGTGCAACGCTGCGCCACCTGCGTGGCCGGCCGACTGACCGGCACCGTGAGCCTGGGCCAGCCGGCAGCCGCAGCGTGGGTGCGTGTCATCGACGCTGCCGGCGCCCAGGCCACGGGCCGCAGCGACGACAGCGGCCGCTACGACCTTGACGTGACCGGCCTGACCGGGCCGCTGCTGGTGCAGGCGCTGGTGCACAGCGGCGGCCGGCCCGCGTTGCTGCACGGCGCCGCATTGGCCACCGAGGCCGGCCGGCTGGAAGTGCAGGTGACGCCGGTCACCGAGTTGATCGTGGCCGATGCGCTGGGCGGCCACCCCGCGGATCTGCTCGATGCCGGGCGCGCGGAACTGGCTCGGCTGGGCGCCAGTCTGACGGACAGCGAGAGCCGCGTCGAAGCCCTGCTGCGCCCGCTGCTGGATGCGCTGGGCGTTGACGGCGGCATCGATCTGCGCACCGCATCGATCGGGCCGGGCGGCCCGCTGGCGCAGGCCCTGGCCTGGCTGCAGGTGAGTGCGGTCGACCAGGGCTACGCGGTGCAGCAGGGCGCCGACGGCCCTTCGCTGCTGCTGGCCCCGGGCGGGCCGGCGGGCACTGCTGCACTGGCCGCCCCCACGCCGCAGGCGCTGGCCGACTGGCGGGCGGGCCAGGCTGCGATGCCTGCGGTGCAGCAGCGGCTGCAGCAACTGGCCAGCAGCTTCGGCAGCGGGCTGCCCGAGCCTGCCGCGCTGCGCGCCTGGCTCACCGACGACTTCCTGCATGCGGGCCTGGACGCCGCGGCCTATGTGGACCGCGTGCTGCGCCGCGAGGACGCCGCCACGCAAGGCGGCTACAGCCTGCGTGGCGTGGCCTTCGATCAGCTGCGCCTGCTGGCCGTGGGCGAGGGTGGCCGCCGATTGCAGGTGGCCTGGCGCGTGCGCACCGCCGCTGCGCAGCACAGCTGGGACGAGCGCATGTGGCTGCGCCTGGGAGATGCCGGGTGGCAACTGGCCGGCAACGGCCTGGGTGGGCGTGTACGGGTGCGCCACGCCGCGGTGCTGGGCCCACGCGCGCAGACGGGCGACGAGGTGCGCCGGCTGCCGGGCGTCGTCTGCGCCATCGCCAGCGTGGTGCTGTCGGCGCAGACGCGTGAACGATGCGCCATCGAGGGCGGCACCATTGGCACGCCTGCGCCGGGCTGGATGGACCTGGGCGGCCCCGATGAAGCCTGGTTCGGCCTTCAGGCCCTGTACCGCTCGGACGCGGACAGCGCCGCCCAGCGGCTGGCCGACTACGCCGCCCACAGCCGCATCCTCGGCCAGCCCAGTGCCCGGGTGAGCCGCCATCTGTGGCTGGACGTGGATGCCTGGCAATCCGATCCGCGGGCCGTGCAGGTGCGTGTGGAAGGGCCCGGCCTGCCGGCGTCCGGCGTGCTGCTGTACCGCCCGCCGGCGGGCAGCAGCGGCGCTTCGTTCACGCTGGACCCGCGGGGCGAGGACCCCTGGCGCGGGGTGGAACTGGCGGATTGTGCGGCCGTCCCCGGCAGCGGCTCCTGCGCCGCGGGCACGGTGCTGCCGGGCACCGGCAGCGGCTACCGCTTCGCGCTGCTGGAGGCTTCAGGCCAGGTGTTGCACACGCTGGAGGCCCGCCTGCCCAGCGCTGCGCCGGACACCGCCCGGCTGCTGGCGCAGACCGCGCAGCGCTTTGCCCGCTGGCGCCTGCAGGACCAGCCCGCAGCCCAACCCACGCTGGCCCGGCTGCTGGGGGCCACGCTGCCCGCCGGTGCGGGCGACGCGCTGGTGCTGTCGCAAACCTGGCTGCCCCCGCAGGACCCGCTGCACCAGGCGGCGTGGGTGGAACTGACCTGGCACCGGGCGCCGCTGCCGCCGGCCACCGGCGATCCGTCGGTGCTGCGCCAGCGTGTGCTGCTGTCGGCCGATACGGCGGCGCCCACCGTCGCGCGTGTGTGGGAGACGGCACTGCCGGCGCGCGAAGGCCAGCGCACCGTCTGGCTCAGCGTGGCGCTGGGCGCCACCGATGCGCTGGGCAACCTGTATCTTCATGCGGTGTCGCCGTCCAACCCCTATTAGTCGCGTGGATGGTGGGCGGCTGAATCGGCAAAAACGCTGCAACCCGGCGTGCGCTTCTACAATTTGGTCATGCCGACGACCAAGCCAGCCCCGATCAAGCGCGCCCAGCAACAGGCCCAGGCCCGTGCCCAGCGGCTGGAAGCCCACCGTCAGCGGCTGGCCGAGGCGGGCCTGCGCGTCACGGCCGCCCGGCTGGCGGTGCTCGAAGCCGTCAGCACCGCAGAGGCTGCGCTCAGCCATGCGGACATCGACGCCTCATTGCCCGAACCGCTGGACCGCGTGACGCTCTACCGCACGCTCGATGCGCTGGTCGAGGCCGGCTTTCTGGCACGGCAGGTGGGGGCCGACCGCGTCAGCCGCTTTTCACTGCTGGCCGAAGCGGCACAGGCGCATGGCGAGCATGCGCACTTTCATTGTGACGAGTGCGGCAAGGTCTATTGCCTGCCCACACGCACGCCGCGGGTGCCGGCCGTGCCCGACGGTTTTGCGGTCGACAGCATCGACCTGCACGTGCACGGGCATTGCGCGGCCTGCACCGCACGCGCCCGCAGCCGCTGAGGCGACCGCGGGCAACCGTCCTCAGCCGGCGCGGTGACGCCGGACAGCCACCGCCGCCAGTGCCAGGCCCATCAGCATCAGGGCCCAGGTCTGCGGCTCCGGCACAGGCGCCGCCACCGAGAAGTCGTAGCTGAAGCTGCCGCCCGACATCACGGCGCTGTTGCCACCCAGGTTCACCAGCGAAAACTGCGCGCTGTAGACGCCGGGTGCCAGGCTCGCATCGACATGGAAAGTCGGCATGAAGCTCAGGCTGGCGCTGTCGCCCAGGTTGAAGACGCTGCCCACACCGCCGCTGAAGGCGTCCATGCTGCTGCCGATGGCCACCTTGAGGCCGGCGCTGATGCTCTCCAGCTTCAGGCCCACCACCACATCGTTGAAGGACTTGTTCCAACGACCGGCGCTGCTGCCGTAGAGCACGTCGGCCGCGCTGCCGAGACCGCTCAGCGACTGGATGGATGCGGCCCCCAGATGGCTGTAGTCGGCCGCGGGGCTGCCCTCGGCCAGCGGCTGGCTGACCCAGCGACCCGCGAAGGCGCCGCTGCCGGCTTTCAGGGCGATCGACGAGGTGGCCTCGTCGACACGGGAAGACACCTCGGGCAGCCGGTTGTTGGCGCTGGTGGGCTGCACCACCGGGGCGGCGGCCGTGCCGGTGTAGCTGTAGGCACCGATGCCATGGAAGTGGTTGCCATGGTCGAACAGCAGCGTGAGGCGGCCGGCATTGGGATTGGCCAGGCCGGCAAAGGTGCCGGAGGCCACGGTCTGCAGGCTGTCGACGCCGATGTAGTAGCCGATGCCTTCATCGGTCCGAATGCCGGTGGCCGAAGCGCTGCCACCGAACGCGAGCAGGCAACTGGTCACGCCGGCCACCCAAAGGCGGTGGTGCTTGTTCTGGGTCATGTGTTCTCCGTCCTGTCGTTGTTGAAGTCAGCCGTCCACCATGAAGGGGACGGTGATCAATTATGCAACCAAGTTGCATTAACAGGCGTTGGCAAGGGCCCGATGGACAAGGGCATCCACGGGCAGCCGCCCGCCCCGCGGGCGCCATCAGATCGATCAACGCCAAGGCGGCACGGCGGGCCGATGGTGCGTATCAGCAGCGCCTCGCCGAGATGCGGCGGCGCCTGACTGGGCCAGCGCAGCCACTCGCCAGGCACGCGCGGTGTCGGTGCAGGCCGCTGCAGCACGGACTTCACGCTGCACGCTGCCTGTGGCTCAGCGACCGCCCTGCCACGAAGCAATCCACGCCCAAGCCGGCCCAGTAGGTACGTGCTCCCCGGCGCTGCGATCGACGCCGACGGGCCGAGCCAGGCCTTGACCTCGCGGTGGCGACAACGGGTTGGCTGGCTTTCAGGGGACCTTTTTGGAGCCCCCGAAACCTCACTCGATGTTCTGCACCTGCTCCCGCATCTGCTCCACCGCCACCTTCATCTCCACCGAGATGCCGGTGAGTTCCAGTGCGGCAGACTTGCTGCCCAGGGTGTTGGCTTCGCGGTGCAGTTCCTGGATCAGGAAATCGAGCCGCTTGCCCAGTTCGCCGCCGGCCTTGAGCAGGCGTTCGATCTCGTCGAGGTGCGCCGTCAGGCGGGCCAACTCTTCGGCCACGTCGATGCGGATGGCAAACGCCGCCGCCTCATTCAGCGCGCGGTCGCGCTGCGCGTCTTCGCTCACGGCCTGCTGGCCGGTGTTGGCGGCTTGCAGCGCCTCGTTCCAGCGCTCCAGGAAGCGCTGCTGCTGGCGCTGCACCACGGCGGGCACCAGCGGCTTGGCCTGTTCGGCCAACTCGCGCAGGCGCCCGATGCGTTCCATCAGCACCTTCACCAGGCGGTCGCCTTCACGGGCGCGGGCCTCCTTCAGCGCTTCCACCGCCTGGCGGGTGGCCTCCAGGGCCACTTCGTCCAGCCGCTCGGCGGGGGCTGCGCTGCGGCACCAGTTCAAGGCCTCGTGCACCGACAGCGCGGGCGCCTTGGGCAGCCAGGTCTGCACCGTGGCTTCCAGCTGGGCCAGGCGCATCAGCTGCTCGGGCGCGGGGTGGGGCCAGCTGCTGTCGGCGTCGCGCTGGCCGGCCAGGCGCAGCTCGATCTTGCCGCGGCGAAAGGCCGCGCCCACCACTTCGCGCAGGGCCGGCTCCAGGCCGCGCAACTCGTCGGGCAGCCGGAAGGCCAGGTCGAGGAAACGGCTGTTCACCGACCTCAATTCGACCGTCACGCCAGCCCCGGAATGACCCGGGTTTTCGGGGTTTGTCGCAGCGGCCGCCGTGGCGCTGCCATAACCGGTCATGCTGTAGACTGCCATGGGACCCTGTAGCAAAAAAGTCGATTATGTCAAAGCCCAAACCAGCCCCGTTGCCCTCGGGCACCGTGGTGGGCGGCTACCAGGTCGTCAAGAAGCTGGCCGCCGGTGGTTTTGGCGTGGTTTATCTGGCCGAAGACGATCAGGGCCATCTGGTGGCGCTGAAGGAATACCTGCCTTCTTCCCTGGCCGAGCGTTCGCCGGGTGAACTCACGCCCCGCGTCAAACCCGAAAAACAGCCGCTTTACCGGCTGGGCCTGAAAAGCTTTTTCGAAGAAGGCCGCTCGCTCGCGCAGATCAGCCACCCCAGCGTGGTGTCGGTGCTCAATTTCTTCCGCGAGAACGAAACCGTCTACATGGTCATGAATTACCTGCAGGGAGATACCCTGCAGGACTTCATCGTGACCGCACGCGAACTCAAGCGTGACAAGGTGTTTCGTGAATCGACCATCCGGTCGTTGTTCGACGAGATCCTGCGAGGTTTGCGCATCGTCCACCAGCACAAGATGCTGCACCTGGACATCAAGCCGGCCAACATCTTCATCACCAACGACAACAAGGCGGTGCTGCTGGATTTTGGTGCCGCGCGCGAGGTGCTGAGCAAGGAAGGCAATTTCATCCGGCCGATGTACACGCCGGGTTTTGCCGCGCCCGAGATGTACCGCCGCGACGGCACGCTGGGCCCGTGGACCGACATCTACGCCATCGGCGCCTGCATCTACGCCTGCATGCAGGGCTACCCGCCCAACGACGCGCCGCAGCGCATCGAGAAAGACCGGCTGGCGCTCAGCCTTTCGCGGCTGCGCAACGTCTACTCCGACAACCTGATCGAGGTGACCGAATGGTGCATGTCGCTCGATCCGCTGTCGCGCCCGCAAAGCGTGTTCGCCTTGCAAAAGGAACTGGCGCGTGAATCGGAACGGCGCTACACCAAGCTCAGCTTCAGCGAACGTTTGAAGCTGCAGCTCGAGAACCTGAAGAGCGGCGCCAAGTCGTGAAGGGGCAAGCATGAGGTTCGGCGTGTACCAGGTCAGCCGCAAGGGCGGCCGCGAGAAGAACGAAGACCGCATGGGCTACTGCTACACGCGCGATTCGGGCCTGTTCGCGCTGGCCGACGGCATGGGCGGCCACCCCGAAGGCGAAGTGGCGGCCCAGCTGGCGCTGCAGACATTGGCCGCGCGCTTCCAGCGCGATGCCAAGCCCCGCCTGCCCGACCCGCTGCGCTTTTTGCACGAAGGGCTGATCGCCGGCCACCAGCAGCTGCTGCGCTACGCCACCGAAAAGGCCTTGATCGACACCCCGCGCACCACGCTCGTGGCCTGCGTGCTGCAGGGCGATGCGGCCTACTGGGCGCACTGCGGCGATTCGCGGCTGTACCTGGTGCGCGGCGGCAAGCTGGTGGCGCGCACGCGCGACCACAGCTACTCCGAGCTGCAGGAAACGCTGAGCCAGGTGGTGCCCATGCGTGAGCGCTTCAACCGCAACGTGCTGTTCACCTGCCTGGGCAGCCCGGGCAAGCCGGTGGTCGACACCTCGGGTCCGCTGCTGCTGCAGCCCGGCGACCGGCTGCTGCTGTGCTCCGACGGGCTGTGGGGTCCGGTCAGCGATGTCGAGATCACCGACCGGCTGGGCCGCCAGCCCATCCATGAGGCCGTGCCCGAGCTGGTGGAAACCGCGCTGCGCAACGGCGGCCCCAAGTGCGACAACGTGACCGCGCTGGCCATGGAGTGGGAAGCTTCGGAAGACCGTCGGCAGCAGGGGGGCGTGAGCACCCGCAGCCTGGGCGACGAGGTGTTTGCCTCTACCATCCAGGCCAGCGTGGCGGGCGATGCCCGCGACGACCTCGACGAAGCCGAGATCGAACGTTCGATCAAAGAGATCAACGAAGCGATCCGCCGCTCGTCCCAGAAAAAGACCTGACCGAGGTTCTCCCCGATGACCGATTTCCTGCGCGCGGGTGCCCGCGCCGCGGACGCCATGCGCGCCGTCTCCATCACCCGTGGCTACACCAAGCACGCCGAAGGCTCGGTGCTGGTGGCCTTTGGCGACACCAAAGTGTTGTGCACCGCCTCGGTGGAAGAACGCGTGCCGCCGCACAAGCGTGGCAGTGGCGAAGGCTGGCTCACCGCCGAATACGGCATGCTGCCGCGCGCCACCCACACTCGGGGCGACCGTGAGGCGGCCCGCGGCAAGCAAAGCGGCCGCACACAAGAGATCCAGCGGTTGATCGGCCGCTCGCTGCGCTGCGTGTTCGACCTGTCGCTGCTGGGCGAGCGCACCATCAGCCTCGACTGCGACGTGCTGCAGGCCGATGGCGGCACCCGCACCGCGGCCATCACCGGCGCCTTCGTCGCGGCGCACGATGCCGTCAGCTGGCTGCTGGAACGGGGCCTGATCACGCAAAGCCCGATCCGCGACTTCGTGGCCGCGGTGTCGGTGGGCATCGTGCAGGGCACGCCGCTGCTGGACCTGGAATACACCGAAGACTCGGCCTGCGACACCGACATGAACGTGGTGATGACCGGCGCTGGCGGCTTCGTGGAAGTGCAGGGCACGGCCGAAGGCGCCAGCTTCTCGCGCGCCGAGATGGATGCGCTGCTGGCCCTGGCCGGCAAGGGCATCGCCGAACTGGTGGCCGCGCAAAAGGCCGCCCTGGGCGTGGCGTGATGAAGCTGGTGCTGGCCTCCAACAACGCCAAGAAGCTCAAGGAGCTGCAGGCGCTGTTCGCCGGCCTGCCGGTGGAACTGGTCACGCAGGGCTCGCTGGGCGTGACGGAGGCGGAAGA
>CAKZXL010000225.1 GCA_937883885.1 uncultured Aquincola sp.
GGCGTACACCGCGTCCAGGTCGGCCAGCACAGAGGCATCGGCGCGCAGCGCCGTGGCCGCCGGCCCGATGCGCTTGGCGGCCACGGCCAGTTCCGCCTGCCGGCGGCCGGTGATGAAGACCTGCGCGCCCTGCCGCGCCAGGGCTTCGGCGGCGGCCAGCCCGATGCCGCTGCTGGCGCCCGTGACCAGTGCCACCTTGCCCTGCAGTGATCCGTTCATGTTGTGCTCCTTGGTCGATCCGTGTTGCGATGGCCTGACTGTAGGCAGCACGCATTGATCGACCAAGCGCATGCAATGGATTGACTATCCACCACGGGAGATAATCCACCAAGGACAGCCGGAGGGTGTGGATGGATCAATTGCAGGCCATGCGCGCCTTCGCGCGAGTGGTGGAAGCCGGCAGCTTCACCCGCGCGGCCGAAACGCTGGACATGCCCATGGCCACGGTCAGCAAGGCGGTGCAATGGCTGGAAGCGCACCTGGGCACGCAGCTGCTGCAACGCACCACCCGCCGCGTGACCGTCACGGCCGAGGGGCAGGACTACTACGGCAAGGCGCTGCGCGTGTTGCGCGACCTCGACGACGTCGACGCCTCGTTCGGCGCGCTACGCTGCCAGCCGCGAGGCCTGCTGCGCGTGGACGTGGGCGGCTCCACCGCCCGCGACGTGCTGCTGCCCTTGCTGCCCGACTTCATGGACCGCCACCCGGACATCCGTCTGGAGCTGGGCGTGTCGGACCGGGCGGTGGATCTGGTGGGCGACAACGTCGACTGCGTGATCCGCGGCGGTCCGCTGGAAGATTCTTCGCTGGTGGCGCGTCGGCTGGGCGAGGCGGTGCTGATCACGTGCGCCGCACCGGCCTACCTGCACCGGCACGGCACGCCACGGTCACCCGAGCAACTGGGCAACGGCCACCGCCTGGTGGCCTACGTGTCGGCCTCCAGCGGGCGCGCCATGCCCTTCCGCTTTGAACGCGAAGGCGTGCGGACGGAGCTGAAGCCGGCGCATCGGCTGGGCGTCAATGAGAGCAACGCCCACCTGGCTGCGGCCGTGGCCGGCCTGGGTGTGGTGCAGACCTTTGCTTATGCCGCTGCGCAGGCACTGCAGGCAGGCACGCTGGTGGAGGTGCTCCAGCCCTGGCGGCCAGCGCCCTACCCGTTCCACGTGGTGTACCCCGCACGCCGGCATGTCAGTGCGCGGCTGCGGGTGTTCATCGACTGGCTGGCCGAGGCCTGCCCGGCCCGGCTGGGGCTTCAGCCCCGGTCGGCCTGGCGGCGGCGCACCAGCAGGCCGACGGCGGCCAGGCCGCCCAGCATCAGCGCATAGGTCTCGGGCTCGGGCACCGGGGCCATGGCGGTGCCCACGTACTGCAGCTGACCGCGGATGGCGCCGGCCGGGAAGGTGGCGTTGTGCAGGTTGACGTAGAAGCTGCCCGCGTTCATCGGGGTGATGGAGGCCAGGTCGGCGTCGTACATGCGCGAGCCGGTGTAGTTGCCCGAGAAGTCGACGATCACCGGTCCGTTCATGTCGGCGCCACCGGCGTGGATGTGCGCGCCGGTCAGCGGCAGTTCCACGTTGTTGGCCATGATGGACCACGACACCAGGAGCGCCGAGTTGTCGATCAGCACCGTGGCCACGCCGAAGCCGTCGGTGTCGCCACCGCCGGTTTCGTTGATGCCGTAGAGGAAGGCGGTGTAGGTGTCGATGGCGGCCGCCGCAGGCGTGGCCATGAACGGAGCAGCAGCCACGACGGCCGCGCACAGCAGGGACTTCTTGAACATCACGAGACTCCGGCAAGGGGGTGAATGAAAGGCCGTCCATCGTGCGAACCGCCCGCCATGCCCGCAAGCCGCGGCCAACCCCCGAAAGCAGTGGCTCGTGCCCCTGCCCGGCGACCGATGTGTAACGGCTGCGGCTGCCGGCACAGCAGGCGCCTCTCGCCACCCTTGCGAGGCCGCCTGCCGTCACCGCCGGTTGCAACTCGCTTTTGACAACATGTTGTCAATCCACGGACCATGGCTGCCATGCGTTCCATTCCCACCAACCCGATCCGCGACCTGGTGATCGAGGTGTTCCAGTCCAACGGCCTGTTGATCGACACCGGCAACGGCCTGGTGCGCGACGCGGGCCTCACCTCCGCGCTGTGGCAGGTGCTGGCCGCGCTGGGTGATGCGCCCACGCCGCTGCCGGTGGCCCACATCGCCCGCGCGATGGGCCTGACGCGGCAGGCGGTGCAGCGCGTGGTGCATGTGCTGGCCGAGCGCGGCTTCGTCACCTTGCAGCCCAACCCGCAGCATCGCCGCGCACCGCTGGTGGTGCTCACCGAACAAGGCAGCCAGGCCCTGGCCATGGCCGAAGCGGCCGAAGCCCCGATGAGCCGGCAGCTGGTCGAGCGCATCGGCGCCAGGCGCGTGGCTGCTGCCACCGCGGTGCTGCGTGAATTCAATGCCCTGCTGCAGCAGGGCCTGGCCGGCGCGGCCGACGACGACACGAATTCCTTCACTCCCTGAGCCCTGCGATGACTGCTGTTGCCGATCGAACCTGGGATGCCGACGTGATCGTCGTCGGCGGTGGCCCCATCGGGCTGACCACGGCCTGCGCGCTGGCGCACCATGGCGTGAACGTGCGCCTGCTGGAGCAGCGGCGCGCGCTGCTGCCGCACTCGCGCGCCAACAACCTGTGGGCCCGGCCGCAGGAGCTGCTGCATGCCATCGGCCTGCGCGACGCGCTGGCGGCGCAGGCCTACCGCATCCGCGAGGTGGACACGCTGCTGCTGGGCGAGCCGGTGGACCCGGTGCACATTGCCGAGGTGGCCAGCCCCTTTCCCGAAGTGCTGTACAGCGGCCAGCAGGTGATCGAGACCACGCTGGCCGAACAGCTGCAGGCCCGCGGCGTCACGGTCGAGCGTGGGCGCCGGCTGCTGGGCCTGGCACAGCACGACGACGGCGTGACGCTGACGGTGGCCGAAGTGGATGCGAACGACGACGAGCGCACCGTGGGCCCGCCGCAGACCCTGCGCTGCCGCTACCTGGTGGCGGCCGATGGCGGCGACAGCCTGGTGCGCCGGCAGCTGGGCCTGGACTTCGAGCCCGAGCGGCTGCCGCATGTGATGAACCGCCAGGTGGA
>CAKZXL010000226.1 GCA_937883885.1 uncultured Aquincola sp.
GGCCACCCGCGAACACCTGATGAAGACCCTGCCGGCGCTGCTGGCCACCGAATTCCCCGAGGTGCGCAGCCGCGTCAAGTTGCTGCCCAACGGGCCGCCGGTGCCGTACCCGGTGCAGTTCCGGGTGATGGGCAACGACGCCACCGCGGTGCGCGAGTGGTCCGATCAGGCCATGGCCATCCTGCGCGCCAACCCGCACATGCGCGGCGTCAACCACAACTGGAACGAGTCGGTGAAGGTGCTGCGCCTGGACATCGACCAGGACAAGGCGCGTGCGCTGGGCGTCACCAGCCAGGGCATCGCCCAGGCTTCGCGCACCTTGCTGTCGGGCACGCCCGTGGGCCAGTACCGCGAGGGTGACCGGCTGATCGACATCCTGCTGCGCCAGCCCGCCGACGAGCGCGAAGCCGTCACTTCACTGGCCAATGCCTACGTGCCCACGGCCAGCGGCCGCGTCATCCCGCTGGCGCAGATCGCCACCATCGCGCTCGACTGGGAGCCCGGCGTGATGTGGCGCGAAGGCCGGCAGTTCGCGGTGACGGTGCAGGGCGACGTGGCCGACGGCCTGCAGGGCCCGACCGTGACCGCCGAGGTGTGGCCGCAGCTCGATGAACTGCGCAAGCGCATGCCGCCGGGCTACACCATCGAGATCGCCGGTGCGGTGGAAGAAAGCAGCAAGGGCCAGGGCTCGATCGCGGCCGGCGTGCCGCTGATGCTGTTCATCATCTTCACGCTGCTGATGCTGCAGCTGCAAAGCTTCAGCCGCTCGATGCTGGTCTTCCTCACCGGGCCGCTGGGCATCGCCGGCGTGGCGGCGGCGCTGCTGCTGCTGAACCGGCCGTTCGGCTTCGTGGCGCTGCTGGGCGTGATCGCGCTGATGGGCATGATCATGCGCAACTCGGTGATTTTGATCGACCAGATCGAGCACGACCGCGCCCGCGGCGTGCCCACCTGGGACGCCATCGTCGAATCGGCGGTGCGGCGCTTCCGGCCCATCGTGCTCACGGCGGCTGCGGCCGTGCTGGCGATGATCCCGCTGTCGCGCAGCGTGTTCTGGGGCCCGATGGCCGTGGCCATCATGGGCGGCCTCATCGTGGCCACCGCGCTGACGCTGCTGGCTTTGCCCGCGATGTACGCTGCGTGGTTCCGCGTGAAGCGGGAGCCGGCGCAGCCCGGTTAGAATCCGCGGTTCACAGATCAGCGAGGGGGCGCTTCCGCCCGGAAGCAGCCCCTTCTTTCCATCTAGCGCGGGTGGCGAAATTGGTAGACGCACCAGGTTTAGGTCCTGACGCCAGCAATGGTGTGGGGGTTCGAGTCCCCCCCCGCGCACCACAGTACGCAACAAGAGAGTCGGACAAATGACGGTCACGGTTGAAACCCTCGACAAACTGCAACGCCGGATCACGCTCACGCTGCCGGCCGATGCCATCGCCGGCGAAGTGACGTCGCGGCTGAAGAAGCTGGCCCGCACCGTGAAGGCCGACGGCTTCCGTCCCGGCAAGGTGCCGATGAGCGTGGTCACCCAGCGCTACGGCTACTCGGTGCAGTACGAAGTGGTCAACGACAAGGTGGGCGAGGCCTTCAACACCGCCGCCAACGAAGCCAAGCTGCGCGTGGCCGGCATGCCCAGCATCACCCAGAAGGACGACGCGCCCGAAGGCTCGTTCGCCTTCGACGCCACCTTCGAGGTGTACCCCGAGGTGGTGATCGGCGACCTGGCCGGTGCCGAGGTGGAGCGCGTGTCGTCCGACGTGACCGACGCCGCCATCGACAAGACCGTGGACATCCTGCGCAAGCAGCGCCGCACCTTCGCCCAGCGCCCGGCCGACGCCGCCGCCGAAGAAGGCGACCGCGTGACCATCGACTTCGAAGGCAAGATCGACGGCGAGCCGTTTGCAGGCGGCAAGGCCGAAGGCTTCCAGTTCATCATCGGCGAAGGCCAGATGCTCGAGCAGTTCGACAAGGCCGTGCGCGGCATGAAGAGCGGCGAGAACAAGACCTTCCCGCTGCAGTTCCCCGAGGACTACCAGGGCAAGGACGTCGCCGGCAAGGAAGCCGACTTCCTGGTCACGATGACCAAGATCGAGTCGCAGGTGCTGCCCGAGGTGGACGCCGCCTTCGCCCAGTCGCTGGGCATCGCCGACGGCACGGTGGAAGCGCTGCGCGCCGACATCAAGAAGAACCTCGAGCGTGAGGTCAAGTTCCGCGTGCTGGCCCGCAACAAGGCCGCCGTGATGGACGCGCTGGTGGCCGTGTCGCAGCTGGACGTGCCGCAGGCCCTGGTCAAGACCGAGACCGAGCGCATGGTGGAAGCCGCCCGCGCCGACCTCAAGCAGCGTGGCGTCAAGGACGCCGACAAGGCGCCGATCCCGGCCGAGCTGTTCACCGCGCAAGCCGAGAAGCGCGTGCGCCTGGGCCTGGTGGTGGCCGAGCTGGTGCGGGCCAACAACCTGCAGGCCAAGCCCGAGCAGCTGCAGGCCCACATCGAAGAGATGAGCCAGAGCTACGAGAAGCCCGCTGAAGTGGTGCGCTGGTACCTGAGCGACCGCCAGCGCATGGCCGAGGTGGAAGCCGTCGTGATCGAGAACAACGTGACCGACTTCGTGCTCGGCCGCGCCAAGGTCAACGACAAGCAGCTGCCCTTCGACGAGCTGATGACCGCCTGACGATCTGCCCCGACCTGCTGGTCGACCTGAGAGGCGCCGGGCCGCAAGGCAGGCGCCTTTTCCGTTCTTTGGGCCTGCTCTTGCAGCCCCATAATCGGCCCGCATATTGGACGTGTGTCTATCCCCATTTCGCAAGGACAACTCATGAGCGCGCTTGAAACCACCGGCCTGGGCATGGTGCCCGTGGTCATCGAACAATCCGGTCGCGGCGAGCGGGCCTACGACATCTACAGCCGCCTGCTGCGCGAGCGGGTGATCTTTCTTGTGGGCCCGGTGAACGACCAGACCGCCAACCTCGTGGTGGCCCAGCTGCTGTTCCTGGAAAGCGAAAACCCCGACAAGGACATCCACCTGTACATCAACTCGCCGGGCGGCAGCGTCAGCGCGGGCTTGTCGATCTTCGACACGATGCAGTTCATCAAGCCCGACGTGTCCACGCTGTGCATGGGCATCGCCGCCAGCATGGGCTCGTTCCTGCTGATGGCCGGCGCCAAGGGCAAGCGCTTCGCGCTGCCGAACTCGCGCGTGATGATCCACCAGCCTTCGGGCGGCGCCCAGGGCCAGGCCACCGACATCGAGATCCACGCCCGCGAGATCCTCAAGACCCGCGAGCAGCTCAACCGCATCTACGCCGAGCGCACCGGCCAGTCGATCGAGAAGATCCGTGCCGACATGGAGCGCGACTTCTTCCTGGACCCGGAAGAGTCGAAGGCCTACGGCCTGATCGACCAGGTGCTGGACAAGCGCCCGTAAGCCCTGCGCCCCCCGGCCGTCGGCCGTGGAGCAAGGCCCCGTCAGGGCCTTTGCGCCCGCGCCGACCGGCCTGTGGCGTTGGACTATCATTCCCCTGCATTGACCTTCGCGTCCGCGAACCCCTCTGAATACCCATGGCCGAGAAAAAAGGCGCTTCGAGCGAAAAGGTTCTGTACTGCTCCTTCTGCGGCAAGAGCCAGCATGAGGTGAAGAAGCTCATCGCCGGTCCGTCGGTGTTCATCTGCGACGAGTGCATCGAGCTGTGCAACGACATCATCCGTGACGAGGTGCCGGCCGAAGGCGCCACCGCCAAGGCCGCCAAGAGCGACCTGCCCACGCCCACGGAAATCAAGACCAGCCTCGACCAGTACGTGATCGGCCAGGACGTGGCCAAGCGCACGCTGTCGGTGGCGGTTTACAACCACTACAAGCGCCTGAAGCACATGGGCGCCAGCAGCAAGGATGAAGTCGAGCTCAGCAAGAGCAACATCCTGCTGATCGGCCCCACCGGCTCGGGCAAGACACTGCTGGCTCAAACGCTGGCGCGGCTGCTGAACGTGCCCTTCGTGATTGCCGACGCCACCACGCTGACCGAAGCCGGTTACGTGGGTGAAGACGTCGAGAACATCATCCAGAAGCTGCTGCAGAACTGCAACTACGACGTCGAGCGGGCGCAGCGCGGCATCGTCTACATCGACGAGATCGACAAGATCAGCCGCAAGGCTGACAACCCCAGCATCACCCGCGACGTGTCGGGCGAAGGCGTGCAGCAGGCGCTGCTCAAGCTGGTGGAAGGCACCATGGCCAGCGTGCCGCCGCAGGGCGGGCGCAAGCACCCGAACCAGGATTTCCTGCAGATCGACACGACCAACATCCTGTTCATCTGCGGCGGCGCCTTCGACGGCCTGGAAAAGGTCATCCAGAACCGCACCGAGAAGTCGGGCATCGGTTTCGGCGCCACGGTGCACACCAAGACCGAAAAGCGTGTCTCCGAGGTGTTCCGCGCCACCGAGCCGGAAGACCTGATCAAGTTCGGCCTGATCCCCGAGCTGGTCGGCCGCCTGCCGGTGGTGGCCACGCTGGGCGAGCTGACCGAAGACGCGCTGGTGCAGATCCTGACCGAGCCCAAGAACGCGCTGCTCAAGCAGTACCAGCGCCTGTTCGGCATGGACGGCGTGGAGCTGGAAATCCGCACCACCGCGCTGCAGGCCATCGCCCGCAAGGCGCTGGCGCGCAAGACCGGCGCCCGCGGGCTGCGCTCGATCATGGAGCACGCACTGATCGACACGATGTTCGACCTGCCCAACCTGGACGGTGTGGCCAAGGTGGTGGTCGATGAACACAACATCGAAGAGGGCTCCAAGCCCCTGCTGGTCTACCACGAGGCCAAGGCGAGTGCCTGAGCTGCTGCCTGACGCAGCCACCGCCGTCGGCGGTCTCCTGGAAGCTTCTCACGCGGCCCCGGCGGGCCGCCTTGCAATCCCCTGCTCAAGCCCCACGTCAGCTTGAGAAAGAGAGGTTTCTCAATGTCCGGACATCCCGTTTTGCCCTCGGATCCGATCACGCTGCCGCTGCTGCCGCTGCGCGACGTGGTGGTGTTTCCGCACATGGTGATCCCGCTGTTCGTGGGTCGCCCCAAGTCCATCAAGGCCCTGGAAGCCGCCATGGAAGCCGGCCGCCAGATCATGCTCGTGGCCCAGAAGGCCGCCGGCAAGGACGAGCCCAAGGCCGACGACATGTTCGACGTGGGCTGCGTCTCCAGCATCCTGCAGATGCTGAAGCTGCCCGACGGCACCGTGAAGGTGCTGGTCGAAGGCACCCAGCGCGCCAACACGCTGTCGATCACCGAGACCGAAGAGCACTTCATCTCCGAGGTGTCGCCGATCCCGCCGGCGGTGGACACCAAGCCCGAGATCGAGGCCCTGCGCCGCGCGGTGACGCAGCAGTTCGACCAGTACGTCAAACTGAACAAGAAGATCCCGCCCGAGATCCTGACCTCGATCGCGGGCATCGACGATGCCGGCCGCCTGGCCGACACCATCGCCGCTCACCTGCCGCTCAAGCTCGAAGCCAAGCAGTCGGTGCTCGACCTCTTCGAGACCGACAAGCGGCTGGAAAAGCTGCTGGAGCTCCTCGAGCATGAAGTCGACATCCTGCAGGTGGAAAAGCGCATCCGTGGCCGCGTCAAGCGCCAGATGGAAAAGAGCCAGCGCGAGTACTACCTGAACGAACAGGTCAAGGCCATCCAGAAGGAACTGGGCGATGGCGAGGAGGGCGCTGATCTCGAGGAACTCGAGAAGAAGATCGCCGCCGCCAAGATGCCCAAGGACGCGCGCAAGAAGGCCGAGAGCGAGCTGAAGAAGCTCAAGCTCATGTCGCCGATGAGCGCCGAAGCCACGGTGGTGCGCAACTACATCGACACCCTGGTGGGCCTGCCCTGGGCCAAGAAGACCAAGATCAAGCACGACCTCTCGAATGCCGAGGAAGTGCTGAACGAGGACCACTACGGCCTGGACAAGGTCAAGGACCGCATCCTCGAGTACCTCGCGGTGCAGCAGCGCGTCGACAAGGTGAAGGCGCCCATCCTGTGCCTGGTGGGTCCTCCGGGCGTGGGCAAGACCTCGCTGGGCCAGAGCGTGGCGCGCGCCACCGGCCGCAAGTTCGTGCGCATGGCCCTGGGCGGCATGCGCGACGAGGCCGAGATCCGGGGCCACCGCCGCACCTACATCGGCTCGATGCCGGGCAAGGTGCTGCAGAGCCTGTCCAAGGTGGGCACGCGAAACCCGCTGTTCCTGCTCGACGAGATCGACAAGCTGGGCATGGACTTCCGTGGCGATCCGTCTTCGGCGCTGCTGGAAGTGCTGGACCCCGAGCAGAACCACACCTTCAGCGACCACTACGTCGAGGTCGACTTCGA
>CAKZXL010000227.1 GCA_937883885.1 uncultured Aquincola sp.
ATGGACGCCAGCAGGTACAGCGCCAGGCCGGCATACAGCGGTGGCTTGCGGCCGAAGCGGTCGGCCAGCGGGCCGTGCACCGCCTGGCCCAGGGCCATGCCCAGGAAGTAGGCGGCCAGGGTGTACTGCACCTGGCCGGCCGGCACGCCCAGGTCGGCCGCGATGGCCGGGAACGCGGGCAGGTAGAGGTCGATGGACAGCGGCGCAAAGGCGGAAAGCCCGCCCAGCACGAGGATGAGCGACAGCGGCGCCCGGGCGGCCGGCAGTGCGCCGGCGGTGGATGTGGACATGGTGGTGGGCGCCGCAGCCGGCGCCTGAGGGGCGAAGCCGGCGATCTTAGCCATAAATGGTTGATGCAATCAACCAAATTCACCGTATCATCGTCCGACAAGACCAGAACCTCGGAGACCTCCATGACCGCCGCCCGCCCGGAAGACGATTTGCTGCAGCCTGTGATCGACGTGTTCAACGGCTTCCGAGGCTGGATGCAGCAGGTGCTGGACGAGCAGGGCATCGCGGCCAGCCCGCTCGACCTGTGGCTGATGTCGGTGGTGGCCGAGGGCGAAGGTTGCTCGCAACAATCGCTGGCGCAGGCCACCGGGCGCGACAAGGCGCAGGTCACCCGCATGGCGGCGCGGCTGGTGCAAGCCGGCCTGCTGCAGCGCGCGCCCGACGCGGCGGACGGCCGCCGCTGGCGCCTGACGCTCACCGATGCGGGCAAGGCCGCGCACCGCCAGATGCAGCGCCAGCGCAAGCGCCTGGCGGCCACGCTGGCGGCCGACCTCAGCGCCGAGGAGCAGGCGACGCTGACACGCCTGCTGGGGCGGATGGCGGCGCGGCTGCCAGCCACCGACTGACGCTCTACAGTGGCGGATCCCCCGAACAAGGATCTGCTGCATGACCACCGTTCTCGTCACCGGCGCCAGCGCCGGCTTCGGCCTCGCCATCGCCCAGCGCTTTCTGGCCGATGGCGCCCATGTGATCGCCGCCGCCCGCCGGGTCGACCGGCTGCAGGCGCTGGCCGACCAGCACCCCGGCCGCGTGCTGCCGCTGGCACTGGACGTGACCGACCGCCCGGCAACCGCCGCGGCGCTGGCCGCCCTGCCTGCCGCGTTCGCCGAGGTGGACGTGCTGGTCAACAACGCCGGGCTGGCGCTGGGACTGGCGCCGGCGCACCAGGCCGACATCGACGACTGGGAGCGCATGATCGCCACCAACTGCGCGGGCCTGGTCAACGTCACCCGCGCCATCACGCCCGGCATGGTGGCGCGTGGCCGCGGCTCGGTCATCAACATCGGCTCCATCGCCGGCGAAGTGCCCTACCCCGGCGGCAACGTGTACGGCGCCACCAAGGCTTTCGTGCACCAGTTCACCCACAACCTCAATGCCGACCTCATCGGCACCGGCGTGCGCGCCACCTGTGTGGAGCCGGGCCTGGTGGGCGGCACCGAGTTTTCCAACGTGCGCTTCCATGGCGACGACCAGAAGGCCGCCAGCGTGTACGCCGGCACCCAGCCGCTGACGGCCGAAGACATTGCCGACACGGTGCACTGGCTGGCCACGCGGCCGGCGCACGTCACCATCAACGCGATCTCGATGATGCCCAACTGCCAGTCGTTCGGGCCGCTGCAGATCCGCAGAAGCTGAGCCGCTTCATGGCCCCACCGCCGTGACAGGGAACGGCGGTTGCCACAATGGCGGCACTGCTTCCAACCGCCAGAACAAGATGACACAGCGCCTTTCCGTCGCCAAGGACAAGCTCAAGTTCGTGCTGCTCGAAGGCATCCACGCCACCGCGGTGGATGCGCTGCAGGCCGACGGCTATTCGCAGATCGTCACCTCGCCCAAGGCCTTGTCGGGTGATGCGCTGGTCGAGGCCATCCGCGACGCGCACTTCCTGGGCATCCGCTCGCGCACCCAGCTTACGGCCGAGGTGCTGCAGCAGGCGCCCAAGCTGGCGGCGGTGGGGTGCTTTTGCATCGGCACCAACCAGGTCGACCTGACGGCGGCGATGCAGCTGGGCATTCCGGTGTTCAACGCGCCCTTCAGCAACACCCGCAGCGTGGCCGAGCTGGTGCTGGCCGAGGTCATCATGCTGATGCGCGGCATTCCGCAGAAGAACGCGCTGCAGCACCGCGGCGGCTGGGACAAGAGCGCCGCCGGCTCTTACGAAGTGCGCGGTAAGACGCTGGGCATCGTGGGCTATGGCCACATCGGCACGCAGATCGGCGTGCTGGCCGAGCAGCTGGGCATGCGGGTCATCTTCCATGACATCGAAGCCAAGCTGACGCTGGGCAACGCCAGCCAGGTGGCTTCGCTGGACGAGCTGCTGGCCGGCGCCGACGTGGTCACGCTGCACGTGCCCGAGCTGCCTTCCACCGTCAACCTGATCGGCGCCGAACAGCTGGCGAAGATGAAGCCCGGTGCGCACCTGATCAATGCCTCGCGCGGCACGGTGGTGGACATCGACGCGCTGGCCGACGCGCTGGAGCGCAAGCACATCGGCGGTGCCGCCATCGACGTGTTCCCGGTCGAGCCCAAGGGCAACGACGCGGTGTTCGAGTCGCCGCTCACCCGCTTCGAGAACGTGCTGCTGACGCCCCACATCGGCGGCAGCACCGCCGAGGCGCAGGCCAACATCGGCCGCGAGGTGGCGGCCAAGCTCATCCGCTACAGCAACAACGGCTCCACGGTGTCGGCGGTCAACTTCCCCGAAGTGGCGCTGCCCGAGCACACCGGCCGCAGCCGGCTGCTGCACATCCACCGCAACGTGCCGGGCGTGCTGGCGCATGTGAACGAGCGCTTTTCGCAGGCCGGCATCAACATCGCGGCGCAGTACCTGCGCACCAACGACGACGTGGGCTATGTGGTGATCGACGTCGACAGCACCACCAGCGACGCTGCGCTGGCGCAGTTGTGCGGCGTGCCGGGCACGATCCGCTGCCGCGTCCTTTACTGAGCTTCAGCCTTCGAGATGGCCCAGCGCAGCGCTGAGCTGCGCTGCCGCCGCCTGCACCGCCGGCTGCTGCGTGGCGGGCCGGTAGCGCGGCGTGGGCATGGTGAGCGTGAGCGCGCCCACCAGCTCGCCCGCGGCGCCGAACACGGGCGCCGAGATGCCGGACAGCTCGGCCGTGCGGTCGCCCGACAGCGCGCACACGCCTTCACGGCGGATCTGCTCATACACCCGGCCGCGCTGGCCGGCAAAGGCCAGCAGCACCCGCCCGCCGGCGCCCCTGTCCAGCGGCAGCAGGTCGCCGGCCTTGGTGTGGTCGCGCAGCACCTGTGGTGAGTCCACCCGGTACAGGCACAAACGCTGGTCGCCCTGCCGCACATGGAAGGCCGCGCTTTCCTGCGTGCGCGCCACCAGCTGCTGCAGCACCGGCAGCACCTGCGCCTGCAGCGAGAACGACGACAGGTACACCGCATGCAGCCGCGCCACGCCCGAGCCCAGCGCATAGCGGCCATCGGCACCGCGCGCCACCAGCTGCGCATGCTCCAGCGAAGCCAGCAGCCGCAGCGCGGTGCTCTTGTAGAGCTGGCTGCGTTCGGCTAGTTCGGCCAGCGAGAGCCCCGCCTCCCCCGCCCGGAAACAGCCCAGCAGCGACAACGCACGATCGACCGCCGCCGCGCCGCCGGGGGCGGCATGCTGGTCGGCCAGGGAGGCGGTGGCGGCTTTGCGGGGCATGTTGGTTAGAATTCTGTTGTGCGAACAAGCGGTCTATCTTACAGAACTTTGAGCGAGGCCCCATGACCCCCCTGCTGATCAGCGAAGTAGGCCCGCGCGACGGCCTGCAAAGCATCACCACCGTGATGCCCACCGCGGCCAAGCACCGCTGGATCGCGGCGCTGGCCGCCGCCGGCGTGCCCGAGATCGAGGTCGGCTCCTTCGTGCCCGCCAAACTGCTGCCGCAGATGGCCGACGTGGCCGAGGTGGTGGCCCACGCGCTGCGGCTGCCCGGGCTGCGCGTGGCCGCATTGGCCCCCAACTTCCGCGGCGCGCAGGCCGCCTTCGAGGCCGGGGTGCACAAGCTCACGCTGCCGGTGTCGGTGACCGAGGCGCATTCGCTGGCCAACGTGCGCAAGACCCATGCGCAGATGGCCGACGAGTTGCGCAACGTCGTGGCGCTGCGCAATGAGCGCTACCCGCAGATCGCGCTGGAGGCCGGCCTGTCGGTGGCCTTTGGCTGTACGCTGGCGGGTGCGGTGAGCGACGACGAGACGCTGCGCATGGCCGCCAGCATGGCGGAGTTGGGCGTGGACGAAGTGGGCCTGTCGGACACCAGCGGTTATGCCGAGCCGGTGCAGGTGCGGCGCCTCTTCACCCGCCTGCACGCGGAGCTGGGTGAGCGGGCGGGCGGCGCACACTTTCACAACACCCGCGGCCAGGGCCTGGCCAATGTGGTGGCGGCGCTGGAAGCCGGCGTCACCACCTTCGACGCCAGCCAGGGCGGCATCGGCGGCTGCCCCTATGCGCCAGGCGCCAGCGGCAACATCGTCACCGAAGACCTGGTGTGGATGCTGCAGGCCATGGGTCACCGCACCGGCATCGATCTGCCCGCGCTGCTGCAGGCGCGCACGCTGCTGCGTGAAGGCCTGCCCGACGAGCCGCTGTACGGCCATGTGCCCGAGGCCGGCCTGCCCAAGGGCTTCGTCGCGCGTGGCGAGGTGGCCCGATGAGCGCGCCCGCTCAAGACACCGCGCAGCGCGAGCTGCCCTACCAAGGCACCCGCATCGTCGAGTTCACCCACATGGTGATGGGCCCCACCTGCGGCCTGGTGCTGGGCGACCTGGGCGCCGAGGTCATCAAGGTCGAGCCCTTGCAGGGCGATGCCACGCGCCGGCTGGTGGGCTCGGGCGCGGGCTTTTTCTCGGTGTTCAACCGCAACAAGAAGAGCCTGGCGGTGGACGTGAAGGACGCCCGCGGTCGCGAGCTGGTGCTGCGGCTGGTGGGCACGGCCGACGTGTTCAGCGAGAACTTCAAGCCCGGCACCATGGACAAGCTGGGCCTGGGCTATGCGGCGCTGTCGCAGCTCAATCCGCGGCTGGTGTACGTCAGCCACAAGGGCTTTCTGCCCGGCCCGTACGAGCACCGCACCGCGCTGGACGAGGTGGTGCAGATGATGGGCGGCCTGGCCTACATGACCGGCCCCGAAGGCCGGCCGCTGCGCGCGGGCACCAGCGTCAACGACATCATGGGCGGCATGTTCGGCGCCATCGGCGCCATGGCCGCGCTGGCCCAGCGCGAGCGCACCGGCCGCGGCCAGGAAGTGCAGAGCGCGCTGTTCGAGAACAACGTGTTCCTGGTGGCCCAGCACATGATGCAGTTCGCCGTCACCGGCAAAGCGGCGGCGCCCATGCCCAGCCGCATCTCGGCCTGGGCGGTGTACGATGTGTTCACCGTGGCCGGCGATGAGCAGATCTTCCTGGCGGTGGTCAGCGACACGCAATGGGCGCTGTTCTGCGACGCCTTCGGGCTGCCGGCGCTCAAGGCCGACCCGCGCCTGGCCAGCAACAACCTGCGGGTGGCCGCGCGCGACTGGCTGCTGCCGCAGCTGCGCCAGCATCTGGCCGGGCGCACGGCCACCGACATCGCCGCCACCTTCGAGCGCCACGGCCTGCCATATGCGCCCATCACCCGTCCGCAGGACCTGCTGCAAGACCCCCACCTGCTGGCCACCGGCGGCCTGGCCCCGGTGACGGTGCCGGCCGATGCCAGCGGCGCCGGCCGCCCGGTCGAGACGCGCACCGCGCTGCTGCCGCTGGCGCTGGACGGTGAGCGCCTGGGCGTGCGCCAGCCGCCGCCGGCGCTCGGCCAGCACACCGAAGCACTGTTGCACGAACTCGGCTATCTCGCGGGTGACATCGAGGCCTTGCGTGCCGCCGGTGTGCTGTTGCCGGCCGGCGGCTAGCATCGGCTGCATCGCAGCAGCCCGCCCCGAGGAGAGCAACGCATGGCCGTGTACCAACTGGACGACCTGACACCACGCATCGCCGACACCGCCTGGGTGGCCGACAGTGCCCAGGTCATCGGCAACGTGGAGCTGGGCGAAGGCGCCAGCGTGTGGTTCGGCGCCGTGGTGCGCGGCGACCAGCCCGAGCCGGTGCGCATCGGCGCCCACAGCAACATCCAGGAAGGCAGCGTGCTGCATGCCGACCCCGGCAAGCC
>CAKZXL010000228.1 GCA_937883885.1 uncultured Aquincola sp.
AGGGCATCGGCACCGAAGGTCACCGGTTCACCTTCCACGGTGAAGCCACGCACCTTGAGCACGTTGTGCACCGTCAGCCCGTACTTCAGGCAGTGCACGCCGCCGGAGTTCTCGGCCACGTTGCCGCCGATGGTGCAGGCGATCTGGCTGCTGGGGTCGGGCGCGTAGTACAGGCCGTAGGGCGCCGCCGCCTCGCTGATGGCCAGGTTGCGCACGCCGCACTGCACGAGCGCGGTGCGGGCATACGGGTCTACCTTGAGGATCTTGTTGAACTTGGCCAGCGACAGCGTGACACCCAGCCTGTGCGGCATCGCGCCGCCCGACAGGCCCGTGCCAGCGCCGCGCGCCACCACCGGCACCTGCAGCGCGTGGCAGGTGCGCAGCACGGCGCTCACCTGCTCTTCGGTCTCGGGCAGCACCACCACCAGCGGTTGCTCGCGGTAGGCGGTCAGGCCGTCGCACTCATAGGGCACGGTGTCCTCGCCGCGCCACAGCAGCGCATGGGGCGGCAGCACGCGCCCCAAGGCCTGCACCACTTCGGCCTGACGGTTGGCTCGGTCGGTCATGCGGGTCTCCTGAACAGCTAGGCGAAGTAACGCGAATCGCCCGTGCGCTCCGGCGTCAGCAGGATGCCGGCGTCCACGTTCTGGATGTTGGTGTGGCCGCAGAAGGCCATGGTCACGTCCAGTTCCTTGTGGATGATCTGCAGCGCGCGGGTGACGCCGGCTTCACCCATCGCACCCAGGCCGTAGACCATCGCGCGGCCGATCATGGTGCCGCGTGCGCCCAGCGCCCAGGCCTTGAGCACGTCCTGCCCGCTGCGGATGCCGCCGTCCATCCACACCTCGGTGCGGTGGCCCACCGCTTCCACGATGGGCGGCAGCGCGGTGATGGACGACGGCGCGCCGTCGAGCTGGCGGCCGCCGTGGTTGCTGACCACGATGGCATCGGCACCCACGTCGGCGGCCAGGCGTGCGTCTTCCACCTCCATGATGCCCTTGAGGATGAGCTTGCCGCCCCACTGCTGCTTGACCCATTCGATGTCGGCCCACGACAGGCGCGGGTCGAACTGCTCGTTGGTCCAGGAGGCCAGCGAGTTCATGTCGCTCACACCCTTCACATGGCCCACCAGGTTGCCGAAGGTGCGGCGCCGCGTGCCCGCCATGCCCAGGCACCAGGCGGGTTTGGTCATCAGGTTGAGGATGTTGCGCAGCGTGGGCCGCGGCGGTGCGGTCAGGCCGTTCTTCAGGTCCTTGTGGCGCTGACCGATCACCTGAAGGTCGAGCGTGAGCACCAGCGCGCTGCAGCGGGCCACCTTGCAGCGCTCGATCATGCGGGCCATGGCATCACGGTCGCGCATCATGTACAGCTGGAACCAGAAGGGCTGCTGCGTGGCCGCCGCGATGTCCTCGATGGAGCAGATGCTCATGGTGGACAGCGTGAAAGGAATGCCGAACTTCAGCGCCGCGCGGGCGGCGTGGATCTCGCCATCCGCATGCTGCATGCCGGTGAGCCCCACCGGGGCGATGGCCACCGGCATGCGCACCGGCACGCCCACCATGGTGGTGGCGGTGCTGCGGTTTTCCATGTTCACCGCCACGCGCTGGCGCAGCTTCAAACGCTGGAAGTCGCTTTCGTTGGCGCGATAGGTGCCCTCGGTCCACGAGCCGGAATCGGCATAGTCGTAGAACATGCGGGGCACGCGCTTTTCGGCCAGCACCCGCAGGTCTTCGATGTTGGTGATCACCGGCATGTGGCAGCTCCTCCTCGGTGGCTCAATGCACCACCATCAACGTGAACGGATAGACGTAGGCCTGCAACGTGACCAGGATGCCCACCAGGCTGGCCAGCGCGATGGAGTGGAAGAACACGTAGCGCAGGATGTCGCCTTCATGGTTGAACCAGCGGGTGGCGGTGGAGGCCACCACGATGGACTGGGCGTCGATCATCTTGCCCATCACGCCGCCCGAGCTGTTCGCCGCGCCCATCAGGTTGGCCGACAGGCCCAGTTGCTCGGCCGCCACCTTCTGCATGCCGCCGAACAGCACGTTCGACGCGGTGTCGGAGCCGGTCAGCGCCACGCCGATCCAGCCCATCAGCGTACCGAAGAACGGGTAGAACACGCCGGTGTTGGCGAAGGCCAGGCCCAGCGTGGTGTCGGTGCCCGAAAAGCGCGTGAGCGTGCCCAGCGCCAGCATCAGCACGATGGTGAGCAGCGAGAAGCGCACCAGCCAGATGGTGCGGAAGAACTGGCCCACCAGCTGCACGACGTTGAAGCGCATCACCAGGCCGCCGACGATGGCCGCCAGCAGGATGCCGGTGCCGGTGGCCGACAGCAGGTTCAGCGTGTACACGGCCGACTCCGCGGTGGGCGTGGGCACCACCGGCGGCATCTTCTGCACCATCTTGTGCAGCCCTTCGATCGGGAAGGCCGGCGCGAACAGGCCGTTGAGGAACTTCTTGACCGAGGGCAGGCCCCAGATGAACACGAACACGGTGAGGATGACCCAGGGCGTCCAGGCCTGCACCACGGCTTCACGCGGGTGCTTGGTCACGGCTTCGGGCGGCAGCGCCGGGCCGCTGCCGGCTTCATGGCCCTTCAGCGAGGTGCTGGTCCAGATCTTCTTGGGCTGCCACACGCGCAGGAAGCTCACCAGCGCCACCATCGAGACGATGGCCGCGATGATGTCCACCAGCTCAGGGCCGATGTAGTTGGACACCAGGAACTGCGCGATGGCGAAGGAGCCGCCCGTCACCAGGATGGCGGGCCAGATTTCCCACATCGCCTTGCGGCCGGCAAACGCCCAGATCAGCCAGAACGGCACCAGCAGCGAGAAGAACGGCAGCTGGCGGCCGATCATCGCGGTGACTTCCATCAGGTCGTAGCCATGCACGTTGGCCAGCGTGATCACCGGCGTGCCCAGCGCGCCGAAGGCCACCGGCGCGGTGTTGGCGATCAGCGAAAGCCCCGAAGCGGCCAGCGGCGAAAAGCCCAGGCCGATCAGGATGGCCGCCGTCACCGCCACCGGCGTGCCGAAGCCGGCCGCACCTTCGAAGAAGGCGCCGAAGGCGAAGGCGATCAGCAGCAGCTGCAGCCGGCGGTCCTGCGTGATCCCGGCGATGGAGTCCTGCAGCACCTTGAAGGAGCCGTGCTTTTCGGTCAGCTGGTGCAGGAAGATGATGTTCAGCACGATCCAGCCGATGGGCAGCAGGCCGGTGAAACCGCCCAGCATGGCCGCGCGGCCCGCCATGCCCGCCGGCATGCCGTACGCGAAGATGGCGATCAGCAGCGCGGCCACCAGGCCGGCGCCCGCGGCGATGTGGGCCTTCATGTGCAGGAAGCCCAGGCCCACCAGCATCACCACCACCGGGATGGCCCCGAGCAGGGTGCTGATGAGCATGTTGCCGAACGGGTCGTATACCTGTTGCCAGACCAAGGTGTCTCTCCTCGCGTGTTTGTGGGATGTGTAGTGCTGCCCACCCTCACCGGGCGGGGTCCGCGTGTCGCACTGTAGGAATGCGCCCGGACCCCCGGCTGAAAGTTCTTGGCCGCTCACGTGAGACTTTTTCACGGCTCAGTACAAACCCCGAGAGGCGGTGGCCACCTCAAGACAAACCCGGCTTGTCCTATACAAACCGCACGAAAAGTCATTTCTTCGTTCAAGTCTCAGACTATGCCGCCGAGAACGCACCACGCCCTCGGAGTACGTATGAGACAAAACCTGCCGGTCACCCAACGAGAGTTCGATTACCCCGACGATGCGACGCTGATGTCGAGCACCGACACGCAGAGCCACATCACCTACGCGAACGAAGCCTTCATCCAGGTCAGCGGCTTTGAACGCGAAGACCTGCTGGGCCAGCCGCACAACCTGGTGCGCCACCCCGACATGCCGACCGAAGCCTTCGCCGACATGTGGGCCACCTTGAAGGAAGGCCAGTCGTGGACCGCGCTGGTGAAGAACCGCCGGCGCGACGGCGACCACTACTGGGTGCGCGCCAATGCCACGCCAGTGGTGCGCGGCGGTCAGGTGGTGGGCTACATGTCGGTGCGCACCAAGCCCTCGCCCGAGGAGGTGCAGGCGGCCGAGTCCACCTACAAGGAGTTTCGCGAAGGCCGTGCCGGCAGCCGGCGCTTCCACCGCGGCCTGATCCTGCACACCGGCCTGATGGCTTGGCGCTCCGTCGGCCAGACCCTGCCCATCCGCTGGCGGCTGGCGCTGCCGGCGGTGGCCTTGTCGCTCACCGCGCTGCTGGGCGCCTGGGCGCTGGGCCTGCCCGCCACCGGCGTGCTGCAGCTGGGGGCCTTGCTGAGCGTCGTCACCGGCTTCATGCTGTGGACGCTGCACCACCAGGTGGTGCGGCCCTTGCGCCAGGTGCTCAGGCAGGCGCAGGCCGTGGCGGCCGGCACCACCGGGCGCAACCTGCACTTCAACCGCATCGACGAGATCGGCATGCTGATGCGGGCGGTCAACCAGTCGGGCCTGAACCTCAAGTCGCTGGTCGACGACGTGGGCCAGCAGATCGACTGCCTGCGCCAGTCGAGCGACAAGATCGCCGACGGCAACACCGACCTCAGCGCCCGCACCGAGCAGACGGCCAGCCAGCTGCGCCAGACCGCCGAATCCATGGGCCAGATGACCACCACGGTGCGCAACAACACCGACACCGCCCGCTCGGCCACCAGCCTGGCCAGCGAGGCCAGCCAGGCGGCCAGCCGCGGCGGCGACGTGGTGGGCCGCGTGGTGGGCACGATGAGCGAGATCAGCACCAGCTCGCGCCGCATCAGCGACATCATCGGCACCATCGACGGCATCGCCTTCCAGACCAACATCCTGGCGCTCAATGCCGCGGTGGAAGCCGCGCGGGCCGGCGAACAGGGCCGCGGCTTTGCGGTGGTGGCCAGCGAGGTGCGTGGCCTGGCCCAGCGCTCGGCCGACGCCGCCAAGGAGATCAAGCAGTTGATCCAGGCCAGCGTGGAAAAGGTGGAAGCCGGCACCGCGCTGGTGGACGACGCCGGCCAGGCGATGACCGACATCGTCAACAAGGTGTCGCAGGTCACCGACCTCATCTCGCACATCAGCGAGGCGTCGAACGAGCAGATCAACGGCATCGTGCTGGTGAACACGGCCGTCGCCAGCCTGGACGACGCCACCCAGCAGAACGCCGGGCTGGTTCAGGAAAGCGCGCAGTCGGCCGCTTCGCTGCAGATGCGGGCGCAGCGGCTGGAAGAGGCCATCGACGTGTTCAAGATGAGGTGAGCGCTTCGTTGAGCCAGTCCACGAAGGCGGCGCATTCCCAGCGCTCCAGCGTGCCGGGCTTCCAGCAGATGAAGTGGTGGTAGGGCGAGGGCACGCTGCGCGGCGACAGCCGAACCAGCCGGCCCGAGTCCACCCAGGCCATGCCCAGCTTGCTGCGCGACAAGGCCACGCCGAAGCCGGCCACGGCCGCGTCCAGCATCAGGCCCACGTCGTTGAACTGCGAGCCCTCCCGCGGCTCGGGCAGGTGGATGCCGCAGGCGTCGAACCAGGTGCGCCAGGGCTCCAGCGGGCTGCGGATGAGGCGCGCCCGACCCACCCGCTCGGCGGTGTCGAAGCCGTCGAAGGGACCGAACTCGTGCAGGTACTCGGGGCTGCACACCGGAAACACCTCGTCGCTGAGCACCCGCTTGCTTTCCAGGCCCGGGTAGGCGCCGTGGCCGTAGCGCAGCTCCAGGTCGGCGCTTTCGGCAGTGATGTTGAGCAGCGGGATCGACACCTGCAGGATCAGCTCGACGTCGGGGTACGCGTGACGAAACAGCGCCAGCTTGGGCAGCAGGATCTGCCGCGAGAAGGTGGGCGTGACCGCCAGCCGCAGCTGCGTCATGCGCGGTGAAGGCACCGCCTCGGGCGGCTGGCCCAGCAGCTTGATGGCCGCGCGCACCTGCCCCAGGTAGGCGCTGCCATCGGCCGTGAGGCTGAAGTCGCCACGCTCGAACAGCTTGAGCCCCAGCTGCGATTCCAGCTGGCGGATGCGATGGCTGACCGCGCTGGGCGTCACGCTCAATTCGTCGGCGGCCTGGCTCACGCTGCGCAGCCGGGCCAGCGCCTCAAAGCTCAGCAGGCAGTTGATCGGCGGGATGCGGGCGGTGGCCATGCGTGGCGCTGCGTCAGACGCCCTCGTCGATGAAGGCGCGCAGCCGGGCCATCGCCGCTTCGGGCTGGTCGCGCCAGGTGCCGTGGCCGGCGTCGGCAAGGCCGGTGAACCGTGACCAGCGCAACGGCAAGGCCGCGGCGATGTCCTGTGCATCGGCCAGCGGGCACACCGGGTCTTGTTCGCCGGCCAGCACCAGCACCGGGCCCTGCGCATTGGCCAGGCCGGGCAGCAGGTCCATGCCCTGCTGCTCGCCCGCGGCCCAGTGGAACAGGATCTCGGGCGTGAAATGCGAGCGCGCCTTGGCCTGCGGATCGGCCGGCGGCCGGGTGTTGTACAGCGGCATGCACAGGCGGTCGTACACCGCCCAGGTGTCGGCGGCGGGCCGGGTCCAGAAGGCCTGCGCCGCCGCGCGCGCGGGCTCGCCGCCCAGCCGCTCGAACATCGCCAGCTTGCGCGCCAGCCCCAGGTGCGGCGAGGTGCTGGACAGCACGACCCGCAGCGGATGCGCCGGGTGCCGCGCGATGTAGCGCTGGGCCACGAAGCCGCCAAAGGACTGGCCCAGCACGATGGGCCGCGCGATGCCCAGCACTTCGCACAGCCGCACGATGTCGTCGGCCAGCAGGTCCAGCGTGCATTCGGCCAGCGGCCGCGGGCTGCTGCGGCCATGGCCGCGGTGGTCGTAGTAGACGATCTGCGCCACGTCGGCCAGCTGCGAGAACAGCGGCTTGAAGCTGCTGTGGTCGAAGCCCGGGCCGCCGTGCAGCACGATCAAGGTGGGCTTCTCGCGCCAGCCGGCGCCGTCGGGCACCAGGCCCGGACCTTCCACGTCCACGAACAGCCGGACGCCGGGTTCGATGGTGATGTGCATGGATGGTGGATCAGGCGTAACGCCGACCCAGGGACTCGGCAATGCACACCGGCTTGGCCATGCCTTCGCACTCCACCGTCACTTCGCAGGTCAGCTGCACCCCGCCTTCGATCGCGTCGCAGGCCAGCAGTTTGAAGTGGCCGCGCAGCCGGCTGCCCACCGGCACCGGCGAGGTGAAGCGCACCCGGTTGAGGCCGTAGTTCACGCCCATGCGCGTGCCCGTGACTTCAAAGGCCGTGGCGCCGAACGCGGGCAGCAGCGACAGCGTGAGAAAGCCGTGCGCGATGGGCGTTTTGAACGGGCCTTCGGCCGCGCGCTGCGGATCGACGTGGATCCACTGGCGGTCTTCGGTGGACTCGGCGAACAGGTCGATGCGCCGCTGGTCCACGGTGATCCAGTCGCTGGTGCCCAGCACCTGGCCCACCAGCGTGGGCAGTTCCTCGAAACGGTAGGTCTTGGTCATGCCCGGGCGATCCATTGCGTCAGCGGCTGCCACTGCGGCAGGTCGCGGTCCACGCGGCTCGGGGCCACGTCCCACAGCGTCAGGCCATGGGCCGCCAGCTGCACATAGTTCTGCGTGTCGCGCAGCTGGGCCACCACCGGCACGCCCAGTTCGTCGAGAAAGTGGCGCAGCTGCTCGGCCGCCAGCGTGTGCTCTCGCACGCGGTTGGCCACGATGCCCACGCGCACCCGGTCGCTGCGCTTGTGCTGCTGCAACTCCTGGATGAAGGCGTAGGTGGCGTGGATGTCGAACAGGCTGGGCTGCAGCGGCACCAGCACCAGGTCGGCGATCTTCATCACCTCGTCCAGCCGCTTGCCGCGTAGGCCGGCCGGCGTGTCCAGCACCACATGGGTGGTGCCCTTGGGCGGCTTGACGATGTTGTCGCGCTGCACTTCCCAGCCGGTGATGGCGGGCAGCTGCGGCGGGCGCAGGCTCAGCCAGTGGCGGGACGACTGCTGGCGATCCACGTCGCCCAGCATCACCGCATGGCCCTGGCGGGCCATCCAGCCGGCCGTGTTGGTGGCCACGGTGCTCTTGCCGGCACCACCCTTGGGATTTGCGACTACGACCACCGGCATCCGAAGCTCCTTGTCTCGAAAGGTTATGGTAGCGAAGACTCCACGCTTGCCGACCCATCTTGGCCCCCACCCTCGTCCTGCTCGCCCACCCGCACCTGGAGCACTCGCGCGTGCACCGCAGCCTGCTGCAGTCCCTGCAACAGGCCGGCCTGCCCGAGCTGGAAGTGCGCGACCTCTACGCGCTCTACCCCGACTACCTGATCGACGTGCCGGCCGAGCAGGCGGCGCTGGCGCGGGCGCGGCTGGTGGTGTGGCAGCACCCGCTGCACTGGTACGGCATGCCGGCGCTGATGAAGCTGTGGGTGGACGAGGTGCTGTCCTTCGGCTGGGCCTACGGCCCGGGCGGCGACCACCTGCGCGGCAAGGACCTGTGGCTGGTCACCTCCACCGGCGGCAGCGTGCATGCGTACAGCGAGGCCGGCTACAACCGCCACCCTTTCGATCACTTCATGCCGCCTTATGCGCAAACGGCCGACCTGTGCGGCATGCGCTTTCTGCCGCCCAAGGTGCTGCATGGCGCCCAGCGGGCCACCGCCGAAGAGTTGCAGGCCTTCACGCAGGCCTACCTGACCAAGCTGCGCCGCTGGCCCGACTGGACGCTGCACCTGCCGCTGCCCGAAGAATTCATCCTGCCCGTCTCGGGCAGCGACCGGCCGCCCGCTGCGGCGGCGGCGGAATAAGCAGGGGCCGGGCATGGAACACGGCAGCAACTGGCTCGGGCTGAGCCTGATCTACCTGGCCGCCGCGGTGATCGCGGTGCCGCTGGCGCGCGCGGTCGGCCTCGGCTCCATCGTGGGCTACCTGGCCGCGGGCATCGTCATCGGGCCTTCCGGCGTCGGGCTCATCAGCGATCCGCAGGAGATGCTGCACTTCGCCGAATTCGGCGTGGTGCTGATGCTGTTCCTGGTGGGCCTGGAGCTGGAGCCGCGCCGGCTGTGGGCCATGCGCCGGCCCATCTTCGGCTGGGGCAGCGTGCAGACGCTGGGCTCGGCCGCGCTGATGCTGGGCGTGGCCGTGGCCGCCGGCGTGGACTGGCGGCTGGGCGTGGTCGGCGGGCTGGGGCTGGCCTTGTCGTCCACCGCCATCGGCCTGGGTGTGCTGAACGAGCGCAACCTGATGGCCACCAGCGCCGGCCGCAGCGTGCTGAGCGTGGCGCTGCTGCAGGACATCGCGGCCATTCCCATCCTGGCGCTGATCCCGCTGCTGGCCTTCGGCGGCGCCGGCCAGCCGCAGGGCCATGGCTGGTGGGAAGGCGCCAAGGTCATCGGCGTCATCGTGGCCATCATCCTGGGCGGCCGGCTGCTGCTGCGGCCGGCGCTGCGCTGGATTGCCGGCAGCCGCACGCCAGAGATCTTCACCGCCGCGGCGCTGCTGCTGGTGGTGGCGATCGCGGCGCTGATGCAGGCGGTGGGCCTGTCGATGGCGCTGGGGGCCTTCCTGGCCGGCGTGCTGCTGGCCGAAAGCGAATACCGGCGCGAGCTGGAAACCGACATCGAGCCCTTCAAGGGCCTGCTCCTGGGCCTCTTCTTCATCGCGGTGGGCATGAGCATCGACTTCCGCGTGGTGCTGGCTTCGCCGGGGCTGATAGTGGCGCTGGTGCTGGGCTTTCTGCTGCTGAAGGTGGGCGTGCTGGTGCTGATGGCCCGCGGCATGGGCATCGCGCTGGTCGAGCGGCCGGTCTTCGTCATCCTGCTGGCGCAAGGCGGCGAGTTCGGCTTCGTGGTCTTCCAGACGGCGCAGCAGGCCCAGGTGATCACCGCCGCGCAGTCGTCGCTGCTGGCGGCCGTGGTGGCCTTGTCGATGCTGGTGTCGCCCCTGCTGCTGGTGCTGTCGGACCGCTGGCTGACGCCCAAGCTGGCCCGGCAGACGCCGCGCAAGCCCAGCGACCCGGCCAGCGAACTGAAGGAGCAGCAGGATGCGCCGGTCATCATCGCCGGCTTCGGCCGCTATGGGCAGATCGTGGGCCGGCTGCTGTTTGCCAACGGCATCCATGCCACCGTGCTGGACCACGATGCCGATGCCATCGACACCGTGCGCCGCTTCGGCATTCCGGCGTTTTACGGCGACGCCACGCGCCTGGACCTGCTGCGCATTGCCGGCGCGGCGGACGCCCGGCTCATGGTCATCGCGCTGGACGACGTGGACCAGAGCCTGAAGCTGGTGGACCTGGTGCAGCAGCATTTCCCGCAGCTGACCATCGTGGCCCGTGCCCGCAACGTGACGCACTACTACGGCCTGCGCGACCGCGGCGTGCAGCACATCGAACGTGAAACGCTGGACGCCGCCTTGATGACCGGCCGCAGCGCGCTGGAAGTGCTGGGCTGGCAGCCGCATGCGGCGCGCCAGCGGGCGATGCTGTTCCGCCGCCACAACGTGGCGCTGCTGGAGCGCATGGCGCCGCATTTCCGCGACGAAGCCAAGCTCATCGCCATCACCAAGCAGGGCCGGCAGCAGCTGATGGAGCTGTGGGCCCGCGAGCGCGAGCAGGACGCCCAGAGCCGCGGCGCGGGCGACTGGTACACCCAGCGCGACGGGGAGGCCGGGCGCGAGCCGCCGCCGGCCTGAACGCACCTGCCTGGCCGGGAGGCCCACCCGCCCGCCGGGCCGTCCCAAGGGCGGGTGCTCCCCCTCGGGGGGGCGCGAGCGCAGCGAGCTTGGGGGCCAACATCAGCGTGAAAACGCCACCACCGCGTCCACCAGCCGGCTGGCGCGCTGCTGCAGCCCGCCCGAGGCGGCGGCCGACTGCTCCACCAGCGCGGCATTGCGCTGGGTCATCTCGTCGAGCGAGCCGACGGCGCGGTTGACCTGCTCGATGCCCAGCGCCTGCTCCTGGTTGGAGGCGTTGATCTGCTCGATCAGCTGCCGGGTGCGGGCCACCTGTTCCACGATGTCGGCCATCGCGCCGCCGGCCGTGTCCACCAGCTTCGAGCCGCGGTCCACCTGCTCGGTGCTGCTGGCGATCAGCGTCTTGATCTCCTTGGCCGCCTGCGCGCTGCGCTGGGCCAGGCTGCGCACCTCGCCGGCCACCACCGCAAAACCGCGGCCCTGCTCGCCGGCCCGCGCCGCCTCCACCGCGGCATTGAGCGCCAGGATGTTGGTCTGGAAGGCAATACCGTCGATCACGCCGATGATCTCGGCGATGCGGTTGCTGGAATCGGAGATGGCGCGCATGGTGGTCACCACCTCGCGCATCAGCTCGCCGCCGCCGCTGGCCGCCGCGCTGGCGGTGGCCGACAGCGCGGCCGTCTCGCGCACCTGGGTGGACGACTGCTGCACCGCGGCCGTCATCTGCTCCATCGAGGCCGCGGTTTCCTGCAGGTTGGCCGACGCTTCTTCGGTGCGCTGGCTCAGGTCGACGTTGCCCTGCGCGATCTCTTCGCTGGCCGTCTGCACGCCCACCGCCTGCGCCTTCACGTCGTCCAGCAGCGCACGCAGGTTCAGCCCTGCCTGGTTGACCGCCCGTGCCACGGTGCCGATCTCGTCGATGCGCTGAAAGCGCGTGTCATTCACCTGGCCGGCGGCCACCTGCAAGGCCTGCTCCTGCAACTGCTGCAGCGGGCGCGTGATCTGCGCATGCAGCCAGCTGCCCGCCACCGCCGTGAAGGCGCCGATGGCGGCCAGGCCACCCGCCAGGCTGCCGGTGGCGCCATGCGGCGTGGCCAGCATCAGCGCGGCCGCGCTGCCCAGCCCCAGCACGCCGGTGCCCAGCTGCAACCGCCAGCCCACGGGCATGGTGTGCAACAGGCTGCGCCAGGCGCGCCAGCCGGTGTGCACCAGCACGCCCTCGCGGAATGCCAGTCCGCCGGCCCGGCCTTCACGGAAGCGGCGGTACAAGGCCTCGGCCTGCTGCACCTCGTGCGTGGGGGCATGGGTGCGCACCGACATGTAGCCGGTGACCTCGCCGCCCTGGCGCACCGGCGTGGCATTGGCGCGCACCCAGTAGTGGTCGCCGTTCTTGCGGCGGTTCTTGACCAGTGCCGTCCACGACCGCCCGGCCTTGAGCGTGCGCCACATGTCGGCAAAGGCTTCCGGCGGCATGTCGGGGTGGCGCACCATGTTGTGCGGCTGTCCCATCAGCTCGTCCAGGCTGAAACCGCTGGCTTCGCAGAACGATGCATTGGCATACGTCACGATGCTGCGGGTGTCGGTGGTGGACAGCAGGGTCTGGCCAGCCGCAAGCGGGTGCTCTCGGCCGGTCACGGGCAGGTTGGTTCGCATGGGCACTCGATGAACACGAACAGCGAAAATGCTGCAAGTGCTTTATCGAACCTCCATCCGCCGGCTTAAATGATTTCTATGGCCGCGGACGCAAGGGCTGCATCATTTGCGCCGCCCAGGTATCGCCGGCCGGCGTGGCGGTGCCGTAGCGCTGCGGCCAGGTGGCGGGCAGGTGCAGCGTGCCGAACAGCCGGTCGATCCAGGGGAAGATGGCCGCAAAGTTCTTGTCCTGCACCGCAGGATCGTCGTTCGTGTGGTGCCAGTGGTGAAAGGCCGGTGTGGCGACCCACTGCTCCAGCCAGCCGAAACGCCAGCGCAGGTTGGCATGCACAAAAAAGCCCAGCGCGGTGCCCAGCACCATGTAGGCGGCGGTCACGGGGTCCAGGGCATGGCCGTGCGCCTGCACCAGGCCCAGCGCATACAGCGGCACCAGACCGCACAGGCGCACGAACACCAGGTCCACCGGATGGGCGCGGGTGTTCACCAGCCAGTCCATCTGCTCGGCGCTGTGGTGCAGCGCATGAAAGCGCCACAGCGCCGGCACCGCATGGGCCCAGCGGTGGCCCCAGTAGGCGGCCATGTCGCCCAGCACCACCACGGCGGCCAGGCGCAGGCCCAAGGGCCACGAGGCCACCCAGGCGTGCAAGGCCGATGGCACCGCCGCATGCGCCAGCACCGCCAGCGCCATGGCGGGCACCAACAGCAGCCACTTGAGCAGCAAGCCGTTGAAGAAATACCAGCACAGGTCGGTCACCCTGCCGGGTCGGCGCCAGG